>NZ_JBEXMJ010000001.1:600000-787670 GCF_040610475.1 Actinopolymorpha sp. NPDC004070
GCGTCGGAGCTCGCCGAGGGCGTGGCCTCCGCCGGAGCGGACGGTCAGGTGCCACGGGACAGCCCGGTCGACGACGTGGCGGCAGCAATTCGGGCCGTGGCCAACCGCGACGCCGCCGCCTGACCCCGCCTGATCCCGCCTGACCGAGCGTTCCGGAGCAGGTACCGGTCGCCGGTCTGGTCGGCTGTCGGTGGTGCGTGCCAGCATGTGCTGTCGTGGAGCACCTCACCGTCGCCCAGGCCCGCCGGGTGGCTCTGGCCGCCCAGGGTTTCGCCGACCCCAGACCTCGCGGCGTTCCCGACGTCCGATCCCTCGACCGAGTGCTGCGCAGGATCGGCCTGCTCCAGATCGACTCCGTCAACGTCGTGAGCAGGGCCCACTACCTCCCGCTGTGGAGCCGCCTCGGGGCATACCCCACCGACCTGCTAGACCGGGCCAGCGGCCGCGGGCCGCGCCGCCTGTTCGAATACTGGGCGCACGTGGCGTCGCTGGTCCCGGTCTCCACCCAGCCCGCCCTGCGTTTCCGGATGGACCGCGCGAGCTCCCAGGCCTGGGGGGCGGTGCGGCGCATCGCCGACGAGCAACCCGACTTCGTGCAGTGGGTCCACTCCGAGGTCCGCGACCGGGGCCCGCTCACCGCCCGGGAGATCGAGCACGACGTACCCCGCCGCAAGGACCACTGGGGATGGAACTGGAGCGCGGTCAAGACGGCGCTGGAGTGGTTGTTCTACTGCGGCGAGATCACCTCGGCGCGCCGCAACTCCGCGTTCGAGCGCGTCTACGACCTGCCCGAACGCGTCCTTCCGGCGGCGGTGATCGCGACGCCGACACCTTCGGTGGAGGAGGCCCACCGGGAGCTGGTCCGGATCGCCGCCCGCGCCTACGGCGTGGCCACCCTGCAGTGCCTGCGCGACTACTTCCGGCTGTCCGCCGCCGAGGCCGGGATCGCGGTCGGCCAGCTCGTCGACGCCGGTGAGCTGTTGCCGGCACGGGTGGAGGGCTGGAACCGCCCCGCCTACCTCCACGCGGAGGCGCGCATGCCCCGCCGCGTCCGGGCCCGTGCCCTCGTCGGCCCGTTCGACTCGCTGGTCTTCGAGCGCACCCGCACCGAGCAGCTGTTCGGCTTCCGCTACCGGATCGAGATCTACGTCCCGGCGCCGCAACGCATCTACGGCTACTACGTTCTGCCGTTCCTGCTGGGCGACCGGCTGGTGGCGCGGGTCGACCTCAAGGCCGACCGGGCGGCAGGCGTGCTGCGGGTGCGGTCCGCGCACGCCGAGGACCACGCACCGCCGGACACCGCGCAGGAGCTGGCCGCCGAGCTGACCGCGATGGCCGCCTGGCTCGGGCTTTCCGACGTCGACGTGCACGAGCAGGGCGACCTGGCCACACCGCTGCGCAAGGCGCTGCTCGCCTGACCCGCCGGCAGATGTGCAGGGACGTCGCACGCGACGGTGCGCCGGTTTCAGTCGCGGAATCTTCCCCCCGACTTCCCCAACGCGCCGGGGTGGTGGCATGCTCGGACACGCACTCGGCGGGGCCACGTCGCGTGGCCGACCTCACGAGGGGGTGCCGGCGACGAAGGCCACCGGGAACACTTGGGGCGGCCGTCCGGCGTGGGTGACGGCCGCCCCTCGCATCTTCTCGGTTCACTCAGTTCGCTCGGTGGGCCTCTCCGGCGCCGCAACCCATCGCAAGGCAACGCGTCACGCTTCGGTCGTCACCTCGCCGGTGAGCCGGTCGTAGCCCACCAGGTCGTCGAAGCTGCCGTCACCGAGTCGTTCGGCCGCGCGCCACACTCCGGCGCGGCGGAAGCCGGCGCGTTCAGCGACTCGTTGCGAGGCGGTGTTGCCGGTGGCGGCGCGCAGTGTCACCAGGCGCAGTCCGAGGCCACCGTCCTCGGCCGGCACGGCCGCGTGCCGCACGATCAGCCGGGTCGCCTCGGTGGCCACGCCGCTTCCCCGCGCGTCGGGGTGAACCCAGTAACCGATCTCACCGCTGCCGGTGGTCTGGTCGATGTCCATCAACCCGAACGAGCCCACGCACTCGTCGGTGTCGGGGTCGGCGGCCGCCCAGTAGATGCCGCGCCCACCCGCGTGCTCCTCCTCCCGGCTCTGGATGTAGCCGAGGGCCGCCGCCACGGTGTAGGGGCGGGGCAGCGCGCCGAGCCAGTGCTGGGTCACCGGGTCCGAACACGCGACGAGGACGGCGGCCACGTCGGCGTCGGTGAAGCGCCGCAGCACGCATCGAACGCCCCGCAGGGTGGGTACGGAATACCAGGGCGTGCCCGGCTCGCGCGGGTCACCCGAGCGCAGGGAGCCGATCCAGCCGTCGTACCTGCGTCCCCGCGCCACGCACAGGCCACGGACGGTGCCCTCGACCCGGAAGCCGCACCGCCACGCGACCCGGCGGGATGGCCAGTTGCCGACCTGTGCCCGCCAGTGAACGACATCGAGGTCCAGTCCCGCGGACGCGAACGCCCACTCCAGCACGGCGCGTACGGCGGCCGTCATCACCCCGCGCCCGCGCGCGGACCGGCGAAGTCCGAAACCCACCTCCGCGCCACCGGCCTCGTCCAGGCGCAGATCGACCGTCCCGAGGAACTCGTCGGACCGCGCGTCGGCGACCGCGAGAGCGAGGTAGGACTCCTCCCGCCATCCGGCGGGCACCGCCTCGCGGACGTACTGCCGAGCGTGCGCGACGGTGTAGGGGGAGGGGACCGTGGTCCAGGCCTGGGTCTCCGGGTCGGTGCACTGGTCGAGGACGCCGGCGATGTCGTCGTCGCGGTGCGGACGCAGGACGACCGGGCCGGCAGGAAGACGCACGGGATCCATGGCTGACGATCCTGGTGCAAGGGAGCCGGGGAGGGCAAAGTGGGGTAAGTCGGGGAAATGCCGTCCGGCGCGACCGCGGGCGGGTGCGACGCGGCGGCGGCCGTCGCCTACCGTGGCCGTGAGCGTCGCCTACGATGGCCGAAGGCGCGTCGCGGGTGTTGGATGCACACCTACGACACAACCTCTGACGGAATGTAGTCGACACCGCAACGACGAGGAGTCAAGAGTCCGTGCCTGCCCTGCTCGACAAGATCCTGCGCGCCGGTGAGGGGAAGACCCTCCGGAAGCTGCAGTCGATCGCCAAACAGGTCAACTCCATCGAAGCGGACTTCCACTCGATGACGGACGCCGAGCTGCGCGGCATGACCGAGGAGTTCCGCAGCCGGCTCGCGGACGGCGAAACGCTCGACGACATCCTGCCGGAGGCGTTCGCCGCCGTACGGGAGGCCGCGCAGCGCACCATCAAGCAACGTCACTTCGACGTGCAGATCATGGGTGGCGCGGCGCTGCACCTGGGCAACATCGCCGAGATGAAGACCGGTGAGGGCAAGACGCTGGTCTCCACGCTGGCCGCCTACCTCAACGCGCTGCCCGGCGAGGGCGTGCACATCATCACCGTCAACGACTACCTCGCGCAGTACCAGGGCGAGATGATGGGCCGGATCCACCACTTCCTCGGCCTGTCCGTGGGCGTGATCCTGGCGCACATGACCCCGGCCGAGCGCCGCGAGGCCTACGCCTGCGACATCACCTACGGCACCAACAACGAGTTCGGGTTCGACTACCTGCGCGACAACATGGCCTGGAGCCTGGACGAATGCGTCCAGCGCGGCCACAACTTCGCGATCGTGGACGAGGTCGACTCCATCCTCATCGACGAGGCGCGCACGCCACTGATCATCTCCGGGCCGGCCGAGCAGAGCTCGAAGTGGTACGAGGAGTTCGCCCGGCTGGTCAACCGGATGCGGGCCGACGTCGACTACGAGGTCGACATCAAGAAGCGCACGGTCGGCGTGCTGGAGCCGGGCATCGACAAGGTGGAGGACCACCTCGGCATCGACAACCTCTACGAGGCGGCCAACACCCCGCTGGTGCAGTTCCTGAACAACGCGATCCGCGCGAAGGAACTCTTCACCCGGGACAAGGACTACGTCGTCGTCGACGGCGAGGTGCTGATCGTCGACGAGCACACCGGCCGCATGTTGCAGGGCCGCCGCTACAACGAGGGTCTGCACCAGGCGATCGAGGCCAAGGAGGGTGCGCCGATCAAGGACGAGAACCAAACTCTCGCCACGATCACGCTGCAGAACTTCTTCCGCCTCTACGACAAGCTCTCCGGCATGACGGGTACCGCCATGACGGAGGCGTCGGAGTTCAACAAGATCTACGGCCTGGGTGTCGTGCCGATCCCGACCAACAAGCCGATGATCCGGGCCGACCAGGGCGACCTCGTCTACCGCACCGCGGAGGCGAAGTTCACCGCGGTCGTGGACGACATCGCCGAACGCCACGCCGAGGGGCAGCCGGTGCTGGTCGGCACCACGAGTGTCGAGCAGTCGGAGCTGTTGTCGTCGCTGCTGAAGCGCCGTGGTGTCCCGCACGAGGTGCTCAACGCGAAGCACCACGCCCGGGAGGCCGCGATCGTGGCCCAGGCAGGGCGCAAGGGCGCGGTCACCGTTGCCACCAACATGGCCGGCCGCGGTACCGACATCATGCTCGGCGGCAACGCGGAGTTCCTGGCCGACGCCGAGCTGCGGGACCTCGACATCGACCCGGTGGAGCACGCCGAGCAGTACGAGAAGGCGTGGGGGCCGACCCTGGAGCGGCACCGGAAGCTGGTGCAGGCCGAGCACGACGAGGTGACCAAGGTCGGCGGGCTGTACGTCCTCGGCACCGAGCGGCACGAGTCCAGGCGCATCGACAACCAGCTGCGCGGCCGGTCCGGCCGGCAGGGCGACCCGGGGGAGAGCCGCTTCTACCTCTCCCTCGAGGACGAGCTGATGCGGCGGTTCAAGTCCGACTGGGTCGACTGGGTGCTCACCAGCCTGAAGATCCCCGACGACATGCCGATCGAGAACAAGCGGGTCACCGGTGCGATCGCCTCCGCCCAGGCGCAGGTCGAGTCGATGAACTTCGAGATCCGCAAGGACGTCCTGAAGTACGACGACGTGCTCAACCGGCAGCGGCACGTGATCTACGACGAGCGCCGGCGGGTGCTCGAGGGCGAGGACGTCCACGACCAGGTGGGCCCGATGCTCGACGACACGGTGGAGTCCTACGTCACCGGTGCCACCGAGGGGTACGCCGAGGACTGGGATCTCGACCAGCTGTGGACCGACCTGAAGCAGATCTACCCGGTCGGGGTCAGCGTGGCCGACATCGAGGAGGACTGCGGCGGCCGCGGCGGGGTCACCCGGGACTTCCTTATCGAGCGTCTGCGTGAGGACATCCACCAGGCCTACGCCCGCCGGGAGAACGAGCTCGGCGCCGAGGTGCTGCGCGAGCTCGAACGCCGGGTCATCCTGTCGGTCCTGGACCGGAAGTGGCGCGAGCACCTCTACGAGATGGACTACCTCCGCGAGGGAATCGGGCTGCGGGCGATGGCCCAGCGCGACCCGCTGGTGGAGTACCAACGCGAGGGTTACGACCTCTTCATGGCCATGATGGACGCCATCAAGGAGGAGTCCGTCGGCTACCTGTTCAACCTCGAGGTGCAGGTCGCCGAGCCCACCGCCCCGACCGCCGAGGAGGCCGCCCTCGAGGCGGAGGCGGCCGCGCAGGCCGAGGAACACCCGCACGTGGTGGCCCGTGGCCTGTCCGCACCGCAGCGGCCCACCCGGCTCAGCTACACAGCGCCGACGGTGGACGGTGAAGGCGGCGTGGAGCAGCGCAGCGAGTCCAGCGGGAGGGCGGCCGGTAACGGCGTCGCCGGCAACGGCTCCGGCGCGGACCTCGAGTACGCCGGTACGCCGCGCAACGCGATGTGCCCGTGCGGATCCGGCCGGAAGTACAAGCGCTGCCACGGAGACCCGAAGGCCCGCGCCCGGATGACCGACTGAGCCGAATTGTCGAGCTGATCGGCTGAGCCGATCCGCTGACGTGACGAGCTGAGACGGCGGGCTGGGTCGAGCGGCTGAGCCCGGCAACGCCGCGACGACCCGACCGAACCCGCGTGCTCACGTGCTCTGGTCAGCGGGGGGCGTAGGTTACGCGGCGTTCTGCGTCGGGAGGGACCGGCGAGTACGGGAGCCCAGGCCGGTCCGGGCTGCACCGGCAGCTGGATCGCCGCCAGCTGGACCTGGATCCGGACCTGGATCCGGCCATGGAACCGCCGGCCCCGATGCCTTTGGTGGTTCCCCCGTGCATCGGAGCCGGCGGGCTCAGGGATGGTGCGCGACGGCCGACCCAACTGAGGGTCAGCCCAGCTGAAGCGCGGTGCACCGCCAGCGGCCGTCCAGCCCCTCCAGTCGTACGGCCACCGCACGCGACCGTCCGCCGTGGTTGACGTGCACGGCCACCTCGGCGACCCCGTCGCGGGGTTCGCACACGTGCACCGAACGGACCATCGCCCTGCCGCGGTCACCGCGCTGCGCCGACCCGGGCGGGCACAGTGCCCGCACCCGGTCCAGGACGTCGCTGTAGACCCGGTGGTCGGTCCACCGCAACAGCTGGCTGGCCGGCCGGTCACCGGACAGCACCTCCACCAGCGCCTGGACGAACCGTCCCGACCACGAACGGGGGTCGGGCAGCGCCACCCGCGGGGTCTGCTGAGGAGCGAAGAACGGGTCGTCGCGGTCGCGGTCGCGGAGGGCGCCGCGGCCGCCGACGACACTGAGGTGGCGAGTGGCCGTGGCTTCCCGGTCGGCGACCGCCAGGTCCAGCGCGAGCGATCCGTGGGTCAACGTGCCGCCTGGCCGGTCGACCGCGTGCTCGTCGTCGTAGGCGGGCTCGGTGGACGGGGTAGGGATCCGGCGGGGCAACGGCCGGACGGTCTCCCTCGCGGCCGGCAGGTGCTGCTGGGTTGCGATCATCGTGGGTCCCCCGATCGATGTGAGCGGTGTGGTGGTCGTCGGCCGCGGTCAGGACTGGGGTGGGGTGAGAATCTGACCAGGCTGGATCAGGTCGGGGTTGTCCCCGATGACCTGCCGGTTGGCGTCGTACCACCGGTGCCACTCGCGGTTGATCTCTTCGTTGTCGGCGTCGGCGGGCAGGTGTTGCTTGGCGATGTTCCAGAGGTTGTCCCCGCGCTTGACGACGACCTGCTGCTGGGAGTCGGCGCCCCGCACCGGTGCCCGGGTGATGGGGTCCGCGGTCGCCGGCCGGTCGGGATTGGGCAGGCCGGCCCGGTCGAAACCGAGTCGGGCGGAACTCGCGGAGGTCGGGCGGTCGGGCATGGGGAGCTGGGAGTCGCGGATGTTCGTGCCCCCGGGGCGGTCGAGGTCGGGCAGTTGGACGCCGCCGGGAAGCTGGCTGTCGATGGTGCCGGGGCGGTCGAGCCCGGGCAGCATCTGCGCGGCCGCGGCGGCCTGGGTGGGCTGGTCGACCGTGGCGGCATTGGCGGGCAGTGATCCGAGCACCGGCCCGGCGGCCACGGACAGGCCGAGAGCGACCCGGGCCGCCCGCCGGTAGAAGGCCGGGGTGACGCGGTCGGCCAGTGAGCCGCAGGCGGCGCCGATCGCGCCTGGCAGCGCGGACAGCGCCATCAGCACGGTCCCGAGTGCCAGCCAGGCGAAACAGGCCCAGGCGAGCACCGCGACGACGAAGACCAGGAGCGCGTCGAACGTCAGGGCGCCGTCCCGCACCGCCGCCAGGCTGCCGGCGGTGAGCCAGCGAAGAGCCCAGGCGCCGACGAGGAAGGCGAGCAGCACGCCGATCGGCGAGACGACCCGGCGGACGATCCGCATGACTTGGCCTCCGAAGCATTCGTTTGCTTGCGTTTGCTTTCATACTCTGCGGTTCGCTGGACTGTCAACACGCTTGCCGGCGCCTCAGCGCCTCCCCGCGCCTGCTCATGGACGCCTGATGGCGCTCTGACCTGGGCTTTCGGTGGCCGACGCGGGGGAAAGCGACGTGTCAGAGCCTGGGAGCCGATCGGAAAAATCACCCCGATCCGGGCGCCGAGACCTCCTTCGGCGGCTTCCGACAGCCCAAGTTCCACTCCTATAAGCCGCATTTGCTGTCATTTGCTTGTATTTGTTTGTGTCCGCATCCATCGACGTGGGTGCGGCGGGTTGGGCGACGCTCGGCCGGGTCGCGATCATGGCCGGGCCGTTAGGAAGTACGGTGGGGCGCGTGCGCTGGGAAAGCCTCTTCGCCGACCTCGACTCCCAGATGGAGGAGCTGGAGGCGGCCGAACTCGCCTCCGAGGTCGCCGACCGGACTCGCCGCGAGGTGGCGTTGTTCCGCCTGGTCGACCGGCTACGACCGGCGTTCGGTCACCCGGTGACGGTCTTCACCCTCGGCGGCGGCAAGGTCGCGGGACACGTCTCCGGTGTGGGAGCCGACTGGCTGCTGATCGCGGAGGACTTCCGCTTCGAGGTGCTGTTGCCGCTGGACTCCATCACCGGCATCACCGGCCTGGGCAACCTCACCGCCGCACCGGGAAGCGAGGGGAAGGTCGCGGCGCGGCTGACGCTCGGCCACGCATTGCGCGGTGTGGCCCGCGACCGGTCGTCGGTGGCAGTCGCGTTGCGAGACGCCACGACAGTCACCGGCACGATCGACCGGGTGGGTGCGGACTTCTTCGAGATGGCCGAGCACGGGCCGGCGGAGATTCGCCGCGCACGCGACGTCAGGGGCGTACGGACAGTGCCGTTCGGAGGGGTCGCGTTCGTTCGTCGTTCGTGACATCCGTCGTTAGTGAACAGCTGAACGGGTCCGGACCTACAACTCCTCGGCCTTGCCGTAGGGATGAGTGGTGATGAAGTCGCGGGTCTCGGAGTACATCCGCTCGATGTAGGTCTCCAGGGCGGAGGCTTCGACCCGCCACTGGCCCCGGCCGCCGATCTTGATCGCCGGAAGCTCGCCGCTGCGCACCAACGCGTAGGCCTGCGCGGACGAGATGTTGAGCACTTCGGCAACATCGGCCAGCTGCAGGAACCTTGTCGTGCCAGGCAACGCGTTCTCCTTCCGGGCTTGGTGCCTTGTCAGTCTGCCACGTGTTTGCTTGCGGTTGCGTTCGGTTGTCCACAGCTCCATGGGAGCGTTCCCACTTCCCTTACCCCACTCCGTGGCGGACTGATCACGAATGCGGGCGGTTCGGTCGACTTCTGCCCGGTTCAGGTCAGACGGCGGGGTTATCCACAGGGCGTGCCCGGTTTGGGAGCAGGTGTCCGTACTTCCGTGACAATCGGTGTCGTACTGTTCTGTCGGCGTCCGGTCGGCGTCCGGTCGGCACCCGGCCGACACGCGATCGGTGTCTCGTCGGCGGCTGATCGGTGTCCGTCCGCCCGCCGGCGTCCGTACAAAACGTCTGCGTCCACCTGACGTCGCGGAACCCATGACCCCGGAGGAACCCTTGTCGGATGCGCCGTCGCCCAAGGCCACTCGGCAGTCGCGGCCCAGATGGCTCGACCCCAAGCTCTTTCTCGGCATCCTCCTGGTGCTCGCGTCCATGGCGCTCGGCGCGCGGGTGATCGCGCAGTCGGACAAGACCGCGGAGGTCTGGGCGGTGAAGGACGACGTGACCCTCGCGCCGACCGCCACGCTCACCCAGAGCCAGCTGGTGGCCCGGAAGGTGCGCTTCACCAAGCAGGCGGACGCCGACCGCTACGTATCGGCGTCAGCGCGGATCCCCGACGGTGCTCGGATGGTTCGCGAGGTCGGGCCGGGTGAGTTCCTTCCCCGGGACGCCTGGACCGACCACGCCGACGAGCAGTTGCTGGACACACCGATCCCGGTGACCGGTGCCGGGCTGCCCAAGTCGATCCACAAGGGCGACCGTGTCGACATCTACGTCGTCCGGACCAACGACGACAAGTTCCGTCCGGACAAGGGCATTCTCGCCGCCAGCAACGTCATCGTCGTCGACCTGCCCGCGGGCGGCGGCTTCGGCGGAGGTGGCGGCGACTCCAGCGCGACCGTGCGCGTGGCACTCGACCAGATGAGCAAGGGGTTCAGCCTGGACCAGCTCGTCGGCGACGTCTCCGGCGGCAGGGCCGTTCTCGTCAAGCACGTCGCACCGGAGAGGTGACATCGTGAGCCTTCCCGTCCTCACCGCCGTCACCGGCGCACAGTGGGAGTCCGACCTCGTCTCGGCGCTGGAGCGCAGTTCGCTCGGGCTCGACGTCGTCCGGCGCTGCGTCGACCTGCCCGACGTGCTCGCCACCGCCCAGTCCGGGCAGGCCCGCGCCGTGTTGTTGTCGGCCGACCTGCGCCGGCTCGACCGGGACGCGGTGGCCCGGTTGATGGCCGGGGGCGTCGCCGTGGTCGGCGTGGTGACGCCGGGCGACCTGGCAGGGGAGGACCGGCTGCGCCGGCTCGGCATCAGCCGGGTCGTCCCGGCCGACGCGCCCGCCGACGTGCTCGCCGGTGCGGTGGCCGAGGCGGTGGAGGTCGCGCAGACCGCTGGGCCGGTGCCGGTGGCGGAGTTCGCGATGTCCGACCCGCACCGGTCGATGCCGACCCTGCCCCCGGCGGAGGAGGTGCCGGCGTACGAAACCGGAACCGGCACCGGGCAACTGCTGGCGGTCTGGGGACCCACCGGCGCCCCGGGCCGTACCTCGGTGGCGGTCACGCTGGCCACCGAGCTGTCGTTGTTCGGCGTACCCACCCTGCTCGCCGACGCCGACGTCTACGGCGGTGTGGTGGCACAGACCCTCGGCCTGCTCGACGAGGCGCCCGGCCTCGCCGCCGCCTGCCGGTCCGCCAACAACGGCACCCTCGACCTGCCCGCGCTCGCCCGGCACGCCCGGGAGGTGCTGCCCAGGCTGCGGGTGCTCACCGGCATCCAGCGCGCCGACCGCTGGCCGGAGCTGCGGGCCAGCGCACTGGAGCAGGTCTGGGACCTGTCCCGCCAGCTCGCCGCGGCGATCGTGGTCGACTGCGGGTTCAGCCTCGAACAGGACGAGGAGATCTCCTTCGACACCGCGGCCCCCCGCCGCAACGGCGCGACCCTCACCACCCTGGAGCTCTGCGACACGGTCGTCGCCGTAGGCGCCGCGGACCCGATCGGCCTGCAGCGGCTGATCCGCGGGATCGAGGAGCTGCGGGAGGTGGTGCCGGGCGCGGTGATCCGCGTGGTCGTCAACGGCGTACGCAAGGGGCCGGTCGGCGGTGACGCGGAGAGCCAGATCCGGGAGGCGCTGCGGCGCTACGTCGGTGTCGACACGGTGGTGTGTGTGCCGTACGACCGGGTCTCCTTCGACACCGCGCTCGCCCAGGGCCGCACGCTGTCGGAGGTGGCGGCCAAGTCATCCGCCCGGGCGCCGCTGCGCGCACTGGCCGCGGACCTGATGGGGATCACCATGCCCAAGCAGCGCCGGCGGGCGCGTAAGCGGTAGCCGGCGTCCCCACCCTGCAGTTCCCGCCGTCGCCGCCGCGTGCCGCGGCGTCCGGCCCACGATCGGGGCGGTCGACGTGTCACGATGAGGGGCTTGACGAATCGCGGGAGGTACGCCGATGCCGGACCGGCTGAGTGCGCTCGACCTGTCGTTCCTCTACCTCGAGGAGCCGACCACGCCGATGCACGTGGGCAGTGTCAGCGTCTTCGACACACCCGAGGACGGGTTCGGGTACGACACCCTGCTCGCGCTCGTTCGCGAACGCCTGGCCTACGTGCCGCGTTACCGGCAGCGGATCCGGCGGGTCCCGGGCAACCTCGCCAACCCGGTGTGGGTCGACGACGAGGACTTCGACCTCACCTACCACGTCCGCCGGTCCGCGGTGCCCCGTCCGGGCACGCCCGACCGGCTGCACGAGCTGGTCGCCCGGTTGATGAGCCGGCCGCTGGACCGCGAGCGCCCGCTGTGGGAGATGTACCTCGTCGAGGGCCTGGAGGACGGCAGGTTCGCGTTGGTGTCCAAGACCCACCAGGCCGTCATCGACGGGATCAGCGCCGTCGACATCGGCCAGGTGGTGCTGGACCCGCAGCCGCAGGCGCCGGAGGCCCCGGCCGACAACTGGGTGCCGAGCCCGGAGCCGACGTCGCTGGAACTCCTCGCCGGGGCGGTGGCGTCCGCGGTGTCCCGGCCGACCGACCTGCTGGAGACCGCCCGGCACACCGTCGCCGAGCTGCCCCTCACCGGCGGCCGGCTGGCCCGCGGGCTCGGCAGCGCTGCCGGCAGCCTGGTCACCGCCCTCAGCACCGCCGCGTGGCCCGCTCCGGGCAGCCCGCTCAACGTGCCGATCAGCTCCCAGCGGCGGTTCACCACGGTGGACACCTCGCTGGACGACTACCGCGCCGTCCGTGCCCGCCTGGGCGGGGACGTCAACGACGTGGTCCTCGCCACCATCGCCGGTGCGCTGCGGTCCTGGCTGTTCACCCGGGGCGTGCGGGTGGCTCCGACGACCTCGGTGCGTGCCCTGGTGCCGATGAGTGTGCTCACCGGCGAGGGGCAGAACAGGGTGGCGGAGTACATCGTGGACCTTCCGGTCGGCGAGGGCAGTCCGGCCATGCGGTTGCACCAGGTGTCGTACGCCATGAAGGCCCACCAGGAGACGGGACGGGCCGTGCGGGCCCGGGCGCTCGCGGGCATGGCGGGCTTCGCGCCGCCGACGCTGCACGCCATGGGCGCCCGGGTGGCGAGTTCGCTGTCCCGGCGTATTTTCAACCTGGTGGTCACGAACGTCCCGGGTCCGCAGAGCCCGCTGTACGTCGCGGGGACGCCCATGACCGGGACGTATCCGGTCGTTCCGCTGGCCAAGGGGCAGGCGCTGGCCATCGGCCTGACCTCGTACAACGGCGTCGTGTGCTTCGGGCTGAACGCCGACCGGGACGCTATGTCCGATCTCGACGTGCTCGCGCAGTGCATCCCGGATGCGCTGGCCGAGTTGGTTGAGACGGTGGACCTGGTTGAGCCCCCGCCAAGTCAGCCCGAGCGCCGTCGGGGAAAGGCACACTGAAAGATGAGGATGCGGAGCCAAGGTGAGGAGGTCGCCATGAGTGGCCCACGACGCGGCCTGGTCCTCGGGGCCGGCGGCGTCCTCGGCGCGGCCTGGACGATCGGCGCACTCTGTGCGCTGGAGGAAGAGACCGGGATCAAGGCGACGAAGGTCGACCTCCTGCTCGGCACCTCTGCCGGATCCGTGGTCGCGGCCCTCCTTGCCGCCGGGGTGACGCCGGAGGAGCAGCGAGCCCACCAGCGCGGTGAGGTGCTCGACGGCAGCCTGCTGAACGACGTCAACTTCGACTACGCGTTCGGCGGCCGTCCGCCCACGCCCTGGCCCGGAGTGGGTTCGGCGCGGTTGCTCGCCTCGGTGGTCCGTGACCGCCGCCTGCTCAGCGCGCCGGTCGTGCTGGCCGGCCTGGTGCCGCGTGGCCGCGGCTCGGTGGAGGAACTCCTCCGGCTGGTCGGAGGGATCGTCCCCGAGTGGCCTCGCAGGCCCGCCCTGAAGGTGGTCGCCATGGACTACCACGCCGGCGCCCGGGTCGCCCTGGGCGCCGACGCGGAGCACCCGGCCACGCCCTCGGAGGCGGTGGCCGCCTCCTGCGCGATCCCCGGCTGGTTCGCGCCGGTGGAGATCGGTGGCCGGGTGTACGTCGACGGTGGTACGTCCTCCATCGCCTCGGTCGACCTCGCGGTCGGGTACCGGCTCGACGAGGTGTTCGTCCTCGCGCCGCTGGCCTGGCTGGCGTCCCCGGAGTCGATGGGGCCGTCGATGTGGATGCTGCAGCACTGGCGGCGTTCGCTGACCCGGCAGCTCAACCGCGAGGTGGAGGCCCTGCGCGCCGACGGTGCCAAGGTCACCGTGATCGCCCCCACCGCGGAGGACCTCACCAAGCTCGGCACCAACCCGATGGACGAGCACCGGCGGCTGGACGTGCTCGAGACCTCGATGCGCACCAGCCGGCTCGCGATGCGGGGCATGCGCCGCCGCCGGACCAACCGGACCAACGGCCGGCCCGTCCGCAAGTACCGCGACCTGCAGCGCCACGCCGACGCGTCGGACGCCCAGCGCCGCGACCGGTCCTGACCGCACCGGCACCTGGAAACCAGCACCCGCGCCCGGCCGCACCCGGTCCAGCGGTTCGGCCGGTCCGGGCGCTACGTTCGTCCGGACGGCCCGGACACGACGCGGGCGGACGGCGCAGAGGAGGGACCAGCGCATGCGGGTGTATCTCGGAGTGACGCTCACCGAGTTGGCGGGCGCCGTCGCGCAGGGCGGCTTCGGGCCGCCACCGCTGGCCGCCGCGGCGGTCACCCCCGAGCTTCGGGAGTGGTACGCCGAAGGCGACCTGGAGGAGCTCGAGTACGCCGCGACCATGGCGGCCGCACGGGAATCGCTTCGCCGGCTGGGCCTCGACCCGGACGCGCCGCGCCGCCGGGTGGTGGTGGCCGCCGACGCCCCGGACGGGCTGGTGCTGCCCGACCGGGCCCGAGGCCGCGCGACCGTCGTCCTACAGGCGCCGATCCCGATGGACAAGGTGGCCGCCGTGCACGTCGACGACGTGGAGGCGGCGGAGGTCGTGGCCGCGGCGGCCAAGGCGGTCGACAAGGCCGACGCAGGCGATGAGGACGCCGAGTTCGCGGTGGACGAGGCCGAGGGCCGTGAGCTGCTGTGGTTCGCCCGGCAGGAGATCGCCGACCTGCTGCGGGAGTGACGTCCGTACGCCGGACAACGCTGGTACGTCAGTCGGCGGGCGACTCGTCCTCGACGTGGGCGCCCTCGGGCTCCTCGGCCGCGGCCGCCTTGACCACCGCCTCCAGCTTCGACCGGGCGCCGAGCTTCTCCAGCACCTTCCGCACGTGGCTGCGCACGGTGGGGTAGGCGATGTTGAGCCGGGCGGAGATCTCCCGGTTGTCCAGGCCCTTGGACATCATCGCGAGGATCTCGCGTTCGCGGGTGGTGAGGCTGGCCAGTGCCTGCGCCCGGTCGCTGCGTTCGCGGGTCGCCTCGCGGCTGCGGGTGAGGAGCTCGTGCAGCTTGGACGCGGGAATGAGCATCTCGCCGGCCGCCGCCCGGAGCACCGCGTCCACGATCTCCTTACCGCTCGCGGTCTTGATGAGGTAGCCGGACGCCCCGGCCTCGATCGCGGCGATCATCGCCTGGTCGCTGTCGTCGGCGCTGACGAACACCACGGCCGCCTCGGGCCGGTGCCGGCGGATACCCGCGGCGGCGTCCACGCCGCTGCCGTCGGGGAGCCAGAAGTCCAGGACGGCGACGTCGATGCGTTCCTGCTCGGCCGAACGGACCGCATCGGCGACCGTCGGCGCCCAGCCCTGCACGTGCAGGTCGGGGTGTTCGTCGAGCAACGCGCACATGCCTTCCGCGACGACCTGGTGGTCTTCGACGATGAGGACCTGAACGGTCCCGGACGCGGGCTCGGCGTTCACCGGCCGTACCCGGGCCGGGCGCACTCCGGGGCGCACTTTCGGGCACACCTGCCGGCACCCGTTGTTCGCGGCTTCGCGCTCACTGGTCGCCTCCGGTCATTCCCGCTTCCCGCGGGACCCAGAACTCCACGGTAGTCCCGGACCCGGGCGCGCTCTCCACCCGGCACCAGCCGCCGGCGATCTCGGCACGGTCGCGCATCAGGGTTAGTCCCAGATGCCCCGCTTTGGACTCGGTTTCGAGGGGGTTGTAGCCCACTCCGTTGTCGATGATCTCCACGAGGACGCCGTCCTCGACGTCGGAGAGCCGTACCCGCAGCTCGCTGGCCTGGGCGTGTTTGCGTACGTTCATCAACGCCTCCTGGGCGATCCGATAGATCAGCACCCGGGTCTCCTGCGGCGGCTCCACCTCCATCCGGCTCTCCAGTACGCACCGCAGGCTGGTCTCGGCGCGCAGCTGCTCGAGGTAGACGTTCACCGCCGCCATCAGGCCCTCCTGTTCGAGGGCGGGCGGGCGGAAGTCGAAGATCATCCGGCGGAGCCGGTCGGCGGCCAGCCGGATCGTCTCCTCCAGCTTGGTCAGCACCCGCAGGTCCTCGGGGTCACGCAGCCTGCGGCGCAGCTGCTGCAGGCGCAGCGCCGCCGCGGTGATCACCTGCAGGCTGTCGTCGTGGATGCCGGCGGCGATCCGCAGCCGTTCGCGTTCCTGCGCTCCCACGAGGTCGACCAGGACGTGCCGGTGTTCCTGCCCGGCCGCGCGCAGGGCCTCCACACTGCGTTCGAGGACCGCGCGCGAGCCCGCCGACTCGGTCATGTCCCGGACGGTGAGGATCACCCGCGGGCCGTCCTCGGTACGGATCCAGGCGATGCTCACGTCGGCGGGGAAGTCGGTGCCGTCCCGGCGCCGCCCGGTCAGCTCCATCCCCTCCGGTGCCCGGGGCTCACCGGCCCGGTGCGGGGGCACGTCGGTCTCCCGGCGGTAGATCGTCACCGGGTGGTCGGGCAGGAGTACGTCCACCGACTGGTCCACCAGGTCCTCGCGGGCGAAGCCGAATATCTGCTCCGCCGCCGCGCTCACCAACCGGATCACTCCGGAGCTGTCCACGATGAGGGTGGCGTCCGGTGAGGACTCGAACAGCTGCTGGTACTGCGCCTCGGCCAGGCTGAGGTCGGTGATGTCGCGCAGGAACACCGCGACGCCGCGATGTCCGTGCGCCATCGGACTGGCCGACACCTCCACCCGGAAGGTGTTGCCGTCCTTGCGCCGCCCGGACGCGGTGAAGTGCACCTCCGCCTGCTCCTCACCGCCGCCGCGGCCGAGCAGCCGGTGGATCACCTCGTCGGCGGGCTCGCCGTACCCCGACGCCGGTACGAGCTTGGTGATCGGCTCGCCGACGACCTCCATCCGGCGGTAGCCGAAGAGCTCCTGGACGCGTGCGTTGACGGTCTCGATGGTTCCGTCCGGACCGACCAGGACAGCCGCCGCACCGACCCGGTCCAGCAACTGGCGCAGGGTGTTGGCGTTCTGCAGGGTGGCCGCGCCGGTACGCCGCTCGTTCTCCAGGTTGCGGCGCAGCACCTGGATGCACTCGCGGGCCAGCGGAACGGAGATGCTCAGCTGGCCACGGGACGCCCTGGTGATCGCCTCCAGGATCTCCTCGTCGGGGATGCCCTTGACGAGATACCCGCTGGCGCCGGCCGCGAGCACGTCCACCGCGCTGCCCGGATCCTCGTACGCCGACAGCACGAGCACCGCGGTGGTGGGGCTGCCGTCCAGGATCGACCGCACGCTGGCCGGCGCCGTGCCGCCGGGCATCCGGACGTCGAGCACCACGACCCGCGGCCGGTCCCGCAGGGCGAGGCGTACGGCGTCGGGATGGCTCACCGCCTGCCCGACCAGCTCCAGGTTCGGCTGCATCGAGATCAGGTCGGCCAGCGCGTCGCGCAGCGCGCGGTCGTCGTCGGCGATGACGACCCGGACGGACTGCTCAGCCATCGCGCCCCCCGAAGGACGCGATCGTGGCCTGCAGATCGGACCGGCTCAACCGGGTCGGCGTCCGCTCCCGCAGCCAGGGCAGCGCGGCGGACAGGGGCTCGATCAGGACGCGGTAGTTCTCCTCCTCGATCCGGTCACCCGCCGCCACCGCGGCGGCGGCGTCCCACGCGGCGGCCCAGAACGCCCACTCGGTGCGCTGGTGACGCTGGGCCGCGGCCATCGCATCCCGGCGGGCCTGGACCGCCGCGTCCAGGATCGCCCGGCGTTCGGCCGGGGTCGTCCCGTGCCCGAGCGAGGCCCACGCCAGCGCCCGCTCGGACCGGGACCGCCGCCGCCAGGCGGCCACCACCTCGTCGATCTGCGCCCCGTCGACGCGGTTGAGGTGCGAGATCAGGTGGAGTACCCCGCGTGTGTTGGGCCCGAAGACGTCGGTCATGCCGACGCACCTCCCTCATGCCCGGTGCTGCTCGGGTCCTGCTCTCGGTCAGTACTTCAGGTCCGCGGGCAGCCGGTACCTCTTCTGCGGAGGCAACTGCACCTTGCCCTCGGACTTGTCGACCGTGACCGTGGCGGTTCCCGCGCCCTGGCTTCGCGCTCCGATGAGCTTGAAGACCACCTTGTTCTGGGCGTCCGCCGGGATCGTGTACGTGCCGGCGGCGAGCGCGGAACCCTTCTCGTTGACGCGGAACGCCGCGACGAGTTCACCCTGGACGAAGACGTGGACCGCCTCGTTCGGTGCGAAGCCCTTCGCGTAGAAGTTCAGCATCGTGCCCGGCAGCCCGCCCCAGGTGCTGGTGCGCACACTCGGCTGGTACTTCTGGGCGAGGAAGCCGGCCTTGGTGGAGGCACGGGACTGCTCACCCACGAAGACCAGCGACTGCCGGCCGAACAGGCCGTACGGCACCTTGAAGGCGACCCCGCCGATGGTGCCGTTGTCCGCGGCCCGCATCGTCATCACCGGTGTGCCGCCGGGGCTGTTGAAGTACCCGAGCACCCGCTCGTTCGGAGCGAAGCCCTTGCCGGTCAGGTTGATCGTCTTGTTGGCCCTGGCCGAGAACGGCTTGGTCAGCACCATGGGGTACTGCCGCAGCAGCTGGAACGGCGCCAGTGCGGTGGTCTTGCTCTTCGCACCCACCAGGATCACGGTGTTCGGGCCGACGGCGCCCACACCGACCCGCAGCGAGGCGTGGGACAGCCGGCCCGCCGGGTCGGCCCGCAGCATGGAGCTGGGGACGCCGCTGATCCGGCCCCAGTAGACCTTGATGGCCTCGTTGGGTGCGAAGCCCGCGGCGTTGACCTGCAGTTGCGTTCCCGGTGTCCCCACGTCGTCGCTGAGCGACATCAGCCCGACGCCGGACTGCGCGGCGAGCTGTGCCTTGGCCACCTTGGTCGTGCTGCCGACCTGCGCCAGGGTGACGGTCTGCTTGCCGCCCTGGTTGGCGATGCCCACCGGGTAGGTGAAGTTGGCGTTGACCACGCCGTCACGGTTGGCCCGCGCGGAGGCCACCACCCTGCCCTTGCCCGCCGCGGCGGCCGCCTTGGCCTTGCCCTTACCGGTGGCCTTGGACGGGCTCGTTCCGGTGGACAGCATCACGTCGACACGGGCGCCCTTGTCGAAGCCCGAGCCGTTGACGCCCACCTGGCCGCCCGGTTTGGCCAGCGCCGGGTTGAGTACCGCGACCGGTCCGGCGCCGACGGGCACCTTGTGGCCGTTGAACCGTACGATCTTCGTCGGCTGGCGCACCTCGGGCACCTTGACCTCGGTGGTCCTGCCCGAGCCCTGTCCAGTGAGGTCGACGGCATCTCCCTTGCCGCCGGACGAAGGGAGGAAGGACCGTGCGATCGAGATGACGGCCAACGCGACGACCGTAACGACGAGGATCTGTTTCCAGGTCCATTTCGACATGTTCATCGTTCACTCCCGTTTCACCCAGCGCCCCCCAGCAGGGCGGGTGGTCACTTGACGATCCGGTAGACGGACAGGTGGATGTTGCCTCGGTTGAGGTCCCACACGCGTTCGCCGTGCTGGTCGATCGCGTCGAGCATCCACTGCTCCTGGCCACCGGTGTTGTTGCGTTCCATGGCCTGTCGCATCTTGTTCGACATGACGATGTAGTCGATGTTCGCCCAGTTCTTGCGGAACAACTTGTCGCGGACGGCGGGGTCCGAGGCCGCCTTGAAGTGTGAGTGCGCGCGCGGGAAGTACGGCGGCTTGTCGTGCAGCGTGGTCCAGATGTCGTCGTCGATGATGATCCGGGCGTTCGCCGGAATGTTGGCGCGCACCCACTCCACCTGCCGGGTCTGCAGCGGCGTGACCTGCAGGTGGTACAGGTCGTGGACCTGGATCTGTCCCTGGGTGTTGTGGGAGAGGAAGTACCCACCCGGGATCACCAGGGCGGCGGCCACGATGCAGCTGGTCGCGGCCACCTGCAGGGGCCGTGGGACCGACTTCATCAGCGTGCCGAACACCAGCCCGGCGTTCATCGCCAGCACCGGGATCATCGGCACGATGTAGAAGTCCAGCAGCACGCTCCCGCGCGCCATGTAGACGCCGTAGCCGAGCGCCATCAGCCCGGCGACGAGGTAGCCGGTGCGGGACTTGTCCTGTGACCACAGGATCAGCACGACCACGACCGCGATCAACCCGCCGATGAGGATGATCGAGTCGCGTGACATCCAGGAGTTCTCCAGCAGCCGGACGAACAGCTCCCGGCCGGAGATGCCGGTCCGGTTGGACTGCCACCAGATCGTGTACAGCAAGGACACGTGCTTGGCCTGCGGGGCGTTCAGGTCGAAGTTCATCCCGCTCGGCAGCAGTTCGTTGCGCAGTGCGGCGAACAGCAGGTAGAAGCCGACCGGTATGCCGGCCCCGAACCACCAGAAGCTGGTCTGGAACCTTCGGCTGCGGCTGTCCTTGGAGTACTTGTGCGCCATGTAGGCGAGTGCGGGAAGGAAGAAGACCGCGTTCTCCTTGGTGACCATCGCCAGGCCGAACGCCAGCCCCGCCGAGATCGCGGTCACCACCCGGTCGCCGTTGCGGGCGATGAGATACACCGCCAGCAGCACCCAGACCACCATCAGGTTGTCCAGCAGGACCTGGCGCTGGTAGTAGACCGCGAGCGGGGAGAAGTTGAAGATGAAGCAGGCGAAGAACGCCCCGGCCGAGCTGTTGCAGAACCTCCGCACTATCCCGAACAACAGCCCGGTGCTGATCACGTGCGCGACCACCATCAGCACCCGCATCGTGTTGATCGGGTTGCCGAACGCCTCGAACTGGTTGGGCAGCACGTTGGCCCAGGCCGCCATCACCAGCCAGCCGAAGGGCGCGTGGTCGTAGAAGTAGGTGTACGGCGACAGGGCGGCCTCGCGCAGCACCGCCCACGCCTGCTGGGTGTAGATGCCCTCGTCGGTGATGTACAGCGGATAGAGGAACGTGTGGTAGGCGTGCGTGATCGCCCCGCTCAGCAGGGAGATCAGCAGCAACAGGTTGGGCCGCTGCCGCATCCGTTCCCCGAGCGCGGGGTTGGGAGTCGCCGTAGCGACGTCAGCTGCTGCCACTGCGCATCGCCTTTCTCGGGCTGTCGACGGTCGGCACGCCGGCGGTCCGGGCGGCGCCCGGGTCACGCGAGCCCCGGACCGCGCGGGGGTTGCCGAACGCGTCCGCTGTCCCGGCGGGCCGGGTCCGTTCCGGAGCGGCGCCGCGGTGGGCGCCGACGTGCTGGGTCTTCTCCCAGTCCCCGCGTCCGGCCAGCTGGCGGCGCAGTGCCCGTAGCGAGGCGTAGGCCATCACGAACTGGTACGGAATCCAGGTGAGGGCCATCTTCACCGCCAGTCCCGGGCTCGGCTTCATGCCGTGTGCCTCGGTGAACTCGTGCAGACCGACCACCGCGGTGAGGAAGTGCGCGGCCAGCAGCAGAACCGGCAGGAAGGACAGCAGTGCCACCCCGACCGGCGCGTGCAGGAAGAGCATCATCCCGACCGCGAGCGGGGTGTAGACGCCGAGCATGGCCTGGGCGTACGGGAAGGCCAGCGTGTAGCAGGCAAGGAAGCGTTGACGCCGGGTAGGCAGCTTCTTCCAGGTGCCCTTGCGCAGCGTCTGCATGAACCCCTGGTTCCAGCGGGTGCGCTGCCGGACGAAGCTGCTGAGCGTCGGGGGAGTCTCCTCCTTGGTGACGTACCTGTCGTCGTAGATCACCCGGATCGGCTCGCCCATCGCACAGACCCGCAGGCCGATGTCGGCGTCCTCGGTGAGGTTGGTCTCGTCCCAGCCGCCGAGGTACTCCATCAGCTTCCGGTTGAAGAAACAGGTGTTGCCGCCGAGCGGGATGGAACCGTGCTTCGCGTGGTGGTGCAGGCGGCTCTTGAACCAGAAGAAGTACTCCAGCACGTTGAACGTCGAGTACCAGTTCGAGCTGTAGTTCATCAGCTGCACGCCGGACTGCACCACGTTGACCCGTTCGCGCACCATCACGGTGTTGACCACCCGGAGGATGTCCGGGTGCATCTCGTCCTCGGCGTCGAAGATCGTCAGCACGTCGCCGCGTGCCTGCCGCAGCGCGCAGTTGAGACCGTGCGGCTTGTTGATCGGCTGGTCGTCGAAGACCACGAGCGAGGCGTTGTCGATGCCCTCGTAGCGCAGTTCCTCGATCTTGGCCTCGACGGCCGCGATGGTTCCGGTGTCGTCGGCGGAGCACACGACCAGCACCTGCAGCAGGTGCATGGGGTAGTTACTGTGCACGATCCGGCCGACGGTCGTCGCGATGACCTCTTCTTCGTGCCGGGCCGGAAGAATCGCGGTGAAGGACAGGGCCGGAGCGGCGAAATGTTCGGGGGCCGCGTTGCTTTCGTTCGGCGGCTGGTCCCAGGTGTAGATCATCAGGTACAAGGTGTGCGCCGCCTGGACGCTCAGCAGGAGAGAGATCCCCACCAGGCCCGCGAAGATGAACGACTCCATCCTTCTTGCCACCCCATATCCATGTCGCACTGACGGCGAGGTTGATGCCCATCGCGGCCGCGATGCCGAAGGCGTTCCCGACCAGGTAGAAAATGCCGAGTCTGTCCAGTGCCCACACGACCGTGACGTTCACCGAGAGAGCGACCAGAGCGGTGGCGTTGAACTTCGTGAACCGGACGAGGGACGCATGCCTGGAGCCGAACGTCCAGATCTCGTTGAGTACGTAGTTGTTGGCGATCGCCAGTTCGGTGGCCATCACCGACGCCAGGACGAGCGGCACGCGGATGACGCCGTGGATGAGCTGCAGCGCGAGCGTGTTGACGCCCGCACCCACCAGCCCGACGACGGAGAACCGCCATACCCTCGGATCGAGGAACAGTCTGGCGGCGCGTCGCCAACAGCGCTGGTACGCACGCGTGAGAGAAAGCCCGTGGGCGCACATGAGGCGCCGCCCCCCATGACGGTCCGCTTGGTTCGTCCATCGCAATCCTCCGTTGACGCAGCGCCACACACCTCCCCCGGCCATCCGCGATCGCCACCCCCCTTCGGGGGAGTCCACGCCTCCCTCCTCCCGGTGACGGGCGCCGCGAACGCCCAGCAGGTCAGGAGAAGTCCGGACAAGGACGCCTCTCCCACACCGACCCGCGAGACGGACGACGTCGTGGCGCAAGGCGCCCTTGGCGGCAGGCCGGAAGGGTTCGCGGCTTTCGCGCGGCGGGCGTGGCCGGAGTCCTCGCCACGGCGGAAGCCGCCCGGCCAGGAGGTGCCGGGACGTACGCTGACGATCTGGCAACCGGGCGTACGGGGGACTACGGCGGCAGGGCTCGCGTCCCCCGAGCCGGCCGTACCGTGGAGGTAGGAGCGGCATCGCCTGGGGGCGGGAGGGGCCGATGACTGTCCGTCTGCTGATCGCTGAGGACCACGCCGTCGTACGGCAGGGACTGATGATGTTCCTGAAGCTGGACGACGGCATCGAAGTGGTGGGGGAGGCGCGAAACGGGCGTGAGGCCGTCGAGCTGGCACACAAGGTCACACCGGACGTCGTGCTGATGGACCTGCTCATGCCGGTCATGGACGGCATCAGTGCCACCGCCGCGATCCGGCGGGAGTTGCCGGACGTCGAGGTGGTCGCGCTGACCAGCTTCCTCGAGGACCACCTCGTGGTCGACGCGCTGCGCTCGGGGGCGATCGGTTACCTGCTCAAGGACACCGACGCCGACGGCCTGCGTCGCGCGGTGCGTGCGGCGGCCGCCGGACAGGTCCACCTGTCGCCGGCCGCGGCGGCCCGGCTGGTGCGCGACATGCGGGTGACCAACGCGCCTGGACCGCTGACCCGGCGGGAGGTGGAGGTGCTGATCCTGCTGGCCCGCGGCCGGTCCAACAAGGAGGTTGCCCGGGAGCTGTCCATCGGGCAGCAGACGGTCAAGACGTACGTCAGCAGCATTCTTCGCAAGCTGGACGTGCAGAGCAGGACACAGGCCGCGTTGTACGCGGTGCAGACCGGCCTGGTGTCCACGCACGAGCTGGCGCAGGCGTGACCGGCCCCACGGCTGTCGGCCGGGCCGGGGGTGCCGCCGGCGCGGCCGGTATCGCGCCCGATGCGCCGGGGGCGGTGCCGGCCCGCACCGCGGCCGACGTCGCCGACGTCAACGACGCCTTGCTGCACGGGCAGCTCGACCGGGACTCGCTGCTGCGGCTGGTGGCCGGCGGCGTGCGCCGCGGCCTGGGCGGGGTGGCCTGCGTGGTCTCGACGCTGGAACGCGACGGCACCCTGGTGGTCCGCGTGACGGACGGCCGGGTGCGACCGGACCTGGTCGGCACGAGCGTGCCCGTGGACGGCTCGCCGGCCGGCGAGGCGCTGCGCCGGCGGGAGGCCGTCGTCACCGACTCCGGACGGACGACCGCCTGGCCCGGCTCCGCGCCCGGACCGGTGCTGGCGGTGCCGATTCCGGGCCTGGAACGCCCGGGCGGCGTGATCGAGGTGGCCTGCACCACGAGCGCCGGCAGCATGCCGAGCCGCCGGTTCGGGCCCGCGGACGTGGGAACGGCCGGCCTGTTCGCCGGCGCGGCGGGAATGGCCGTCGAGCATGACCGGGCCGGCGCCGACCTGGAGCTCGCGGCGGCGGTGCTGGGTGCGCCGGGTGGTGAGCCGCTGCCCGGCACGCTGCGCGAGCTGAGTGCTTCCGCCCTCACCGGTACGGGCGGGCTGGCGGCGGCGATCTACCTGCTCGATGACAACCTCACCTTGCGCCGGGCCGCCGGTGCCGGGCCGACGGAGCTGCTCGAGGACGGCGCGGCCGGTGCGGCACCGAACGTCGCCCAGGCCGCGGTGGCCTCCAGGGCGCCGATCGTGCACCAGCACGTCCATCCCGGAGCCGGGCGAGCCGGCGCCGCTTCGTCGGCCGCGCCCGGCGGCGAACCGGGAGTGGAACACCGGGCGACGGCACTGGTGTCGGTGCCCCTGATGTCGCGCGGTGTCGTCCTCGGTGTGCTGTGCTGCCTGTGCCCGGCCGGCTCCTATCCGGGCCGCCGGGACCTCGCGTACCTGTCCATGGTGGCCGGCAAGGCCGCGATGGCGGTGGACAGCTCGCACCTGGTGGCCTCCGCGCAGGAGAAGGCCGCGCAGGAGGAACGGCAACGGCTGGCACGGGAGCTGCACGACTCGGTGTCGCAGGCGTTGTACGGCATCGCACTCGGGGCCCGCACCGCACGGGAGTCGATCGGTCAGGAACCCGAGCGGATCGACCAGCCGCTCGCCTACGTGCTGCAGCTGGCGGAGGCGGGCCTGGCCGACATGCGGGCGCTGATCTTCGAGCTGCGCCCGCAGGCGCTCGCCGAGGAGGGCCTGGTGGCCGCGCTCGGCAAGCAGCTGGCGGCGTTCCGGGTGCGCCACGGTGTGCGGACGCGAGCAGTTCTGGGCAACGAGCCGGCCGGGGCGTTCAAGGTGAAACAGACGTTGTACCGCATCGCGCAGGAAGCACTGCAGAACGCCGCGAAGCACGCCAACGCGAAGAACGTGCTCGTACGCCTGGACGCCAGCCCCACGGCGCTCACCCTCGAGGTGGCCGACGACGGTGTGGGGTTCGACCCGGGCGCGTCCTATCCGGGTCACCTCGGCCTGCGGTCGATGCGGGAACGGATCGCGGAGCTGGGCGGGACGCTGGAGATCCACAGCGCGCCGGGGGAGGGAACCCGGATCGTGGCGCGGGCACCGACCGGCCTGTGGCCGTGAGCCGCACCGCCCGGGAGCACAGACACTGACGGGCGGTCCCGGACGAATGAACGTCCGGGAGCACAGACACTGACGGGCGGTCCCGGACGAATGAACGTCCGGGACCGCCCGGTTGTGCTACCTACTTCGCGTACCTACTGAGCCTGGCTGGCCCTACCGTTGACCGGTTCGGCCGTTCGGTACCGGGGAGGTCACCGCTTGTCGGCGGTGGGCACCTCCGCGAGCGGCGCCTGGTACTGCCGCAGCATCTTGAGCTTGGCCTTGTCCACGGTCTTCCAGTCGTTCTTCAGAACACCGCCGGTGTCACCGGAGTTGGCGTTCCACGACCAGTAGGTGTAGTTAAGGCCGTGCTTCTTGGCGAATGCGACCGTGGCGTGCTGCCACTTGCCCTCGGCGGTCTTCGGGCTGACCGACTTACCACCGAACTCACCCAGCAGCAGCGGGGTCTTGTCCTTCAGGAACGCCCAGTGCTTCTCCCAGACACCCGGAAGGTTCTTCGGGTAGTTGGGCGCCTGGAACCACTTCTGCTGGTAGACACCGGGGCCGTAGTCGTGCGGCGCGTAGACCAGCTTGTCGTTCTCCTTCAGCCGGACCGGGAACTGCTTGGCGCCGGCCAGGTTGCCGCCCCACCAGTAGTAGTCGTTCTTGTAGGACTCGATACCCTCCACGGCGATCAGCCAGTTCGGGTTGGCCTTCAGGACGGCGTTACCGGCCCGCTCGGCCGCGAGACGCCAGTCGGTGGTCTTCACGCCGGTGCCCCAGGTGGCCTGGCCACGCGGCTCGTTGTGCAGGTCGGCACCGATGACCAGCGGGTCGCTCTTGTAGTGCTTGGCGAGCATCGTCCAGTCGTCGATCCAGCGCTTCTCGCTGACCTGCGGGGTGTACCACAGCTCGCTCTGCGCCTGCGCCGTCGGACGGTGCCGGTCGAGCAGGACCATCAGGCCGCGGTCGGTCGCGCCCTTCACGATCTTGTCCATCAGCGGAAGGCCCTTCAGCCCCTTGAGGTCCGGGTTCAGCTTGTAGTTGATCCCGTTGGGCTTGCTTTCCTTGTCGAACATCTGGTTGGTGTAGGGCAACCGGATGGTGTTGAAACCGGTGGACCGGATCTGGTCGAGCATGCTCTCCCAGTTTCGGGCCCACAGACCGTGCGGCGCGAACGTCTCCGTCTCGAAGCCGAACCAGTTCACGCCGGTCAGGTTGACCTTCTTGCCACTGGCATCGACGATGTTGGGCCCGTCCGTGTGCAACGGTGTCTGGATCTTGGCGTTACCGCCTGTTGCGGTGGCATCGTCGGCACCCGGAGCATTTCCGGGCTTCGGCGCGAACGCAGCGACCAGACCAACGATCAACGACACGATCACGGGGACCAACAATACGGCGACTCGACCACGCTTTGTGGTCTTTCGGTAACGAGAACTAACCCAGGTTAGCATGCTCCTCCTTCAAAATTGCTGCCAGATCCTGCTCGACGAACCGCTTACTCACGTGTCGGTGGAATCCGGCTTCGAGGGTCTGTCTAACGGCGGCGATGTCGTCGTAGTTCGACAGCGCAACTAATCGGGTATTCGGTAGACGGCGGCTTGGGTCGTTGACGACCAGGACTTCTTTGTTCCCGGTCGACTCGGTTTTCGACTGGCTGCTCGACCAGCTGTACGAATCGATGTCGAACAGAAGTACGTCGGGTGCGCGTGGTGCCTGCACCAGTGCGAGAACTTCCTCGCTGTTGCCGGCAACCCCGAGCAGCTCGAGGTCTGGCTCGTCGGCCAGCAGGTCGACAAGTGCATCGACCAGTTCCGGATGATTGCCGACGACGACCACACGAGTTCTTCGAATGACTCCTCCCGGCAATGGCGATCCGAACGCTGGAAAACCTAGTGAGCCGAAGCGGGAGAGTCGTCGTACGCGCGGTCGAATTTCTGCTCGCTCAAATGTGACGCGCGTCTAGTCCAGATGAATGTCGGCCAATTGCGCGCGGCGACTGATTCGTTTGGCCGACGGATGCATAGTTCGTTTGGACGAGGTGGGCGCGGCCTTTCGCGGGGCGCCGCGGGCCACCGTCGGGCCCCCGCCGCTCCAGCGCCGTGCCCGACCGCCGGCCGGCCTCGTCGCGGCGGTCCAGAACCGGCCCGGCGCCGACCCCGCGTGACCCGTTGACCTCACCGGGCTACGTAGGTAGCTTCCGCACATGGCACCCGCCGACGTAGGAAGTTTTCGTCCCTCGTCCCGCCCCGGCCGCCGCTCAGTACTACTGGGCACGGCCGGCGCCGTCGGCGCCGTCGCCGCGTTCGGCGCGCTCGGAGGCCAGGCCGCGGCCGGCACCGCAGGCGCGGGCACGCCCATCTCGCCGGAGCCACCGGCCGAGCGGACCGGCCCGCGGGCGCAGGCCTGGATCCGCCGGGTCGTGGCCCGGATGTCGGCGGAGGAGAAGGTCGGCCAGCTCCTCGTCACGCATGTGTACGGCGCGGCCGCGGACAGCTCCGACGCCCGCAACGCCGCGGAGTACGGCGTGGCCACGCCCGCGGAGGTGGTGGCGAAATATCACCTTGGCGGTGTCTGCTACTTCACCTGGTCGGGCAACGTCGGCCCGCTGCCCGGGGTCGCGGCACTGTCCAACGGACTGCAGGCCGCCGCGACCGGCACCGGTGCGGGCCTGCCACTGCTGATCTCCACCGACCAGGAGCAGGGCACGATCGCCCGGATCGGCCCGCCGGCCGCGCAGTTCCCCGGCAACATGGCCCTCGGCGCGGGCCGCGACGCCGCCGCGGCCCGGGAGGCCGCCGCGATCACCGGTGCCGAGCTCGCCGCGCTCGGGATCAACCACGACTACGCACCGGATGCCGACGTGAACGTCGACCCGGGCAATCCGGTCATCGGCGTGCGATCGTTCGGTTCCGACCCCGGCCTGGTCGCAGAACTCGCCACCGCCCAGGTGCTCGGCTACCAACGCGACGGCCGGATCGCCGCCACCGCGAAGCACTTCCCCGGCCACGGCGACACCAAGGTGGACAGCCACACCGGGATCCCGGAGATCCGCCACACCAGGCAGCAGTGGGAGGACCTCGACGCGCCGCCGTTCCGGTCGGTGATCGACGCGGGAATCGACTCGATCATGACCGGGCACCTGGTGTTTCCCGCGCTCGACCCGTCCGGTGACCCGGCGACCCTGTCCCACCCGATCGTGACCGGCCTGCTCCGGGAGGAGCTGGGCTTCACCGGTCTGGTGGTGACCGACGCCCTGGGCATGAAGGGCGTGCGGGACAAGTACGGCGACGACCAGGTGGTGGTCCTCGCGATCAACGCCGGGGTGGACATGCTGCTGCGCCCGCCGGCGTTCGACCTGGCCCACCGGTCACTGCTGGCGGCGGTGCGCGAGGGGCGGATCAGCCGGCACCGGCTGGACGAGGCGGTCGGCCGGATCGTCCGGCTCAAGCTGGCCAACGGCATCGTCCACCATCCGACCGTGGACGTGTCGGCCGTGGAGAACACCGTCGGGACGCAGGCACACCTGGACCGGGCCGACCGGATCACCGAGACGACCACCACCGTGGTGAGGAACGACGGACTGCTTCCCGCCCGGGTCGACGGTCGCCGGGTCCTGGTCGTGGGCGCCGGCGGCAGCGCGGTGCGGTACCTCGCCGACGCACTGGCCGACCGCGGCGCGGACACCGGCACCATGTCCACGGGCACCCGTCCCACCGATGCCGCGATCGCCGGCGCGGTCGGCGCCGCGGCCGACGCCGACCTGACGGTCGTCCTCACCTCCAAGGCCTGGGACACCGAGGTCACCGACCCGCAGGCCCGGCAGCGCCTGCTGGTCGGGGAGCTCCTCGGCACCGGGCGCCCGGTCGTGGTGGTCGCGGTCGCCGACCCCTACGACCTGGCGTACGCCGACCGCGCGCAGGCGGGCGTTGCGGTGTACGCACCGACCGCGGTGACCATGCGGGCACTCGCCCGGGTGCTGTGCGGGGAGGTGGGCCCGCGCGGGCGGCTGCCGGTGGAGATCCCGACCGCCGACGGCACCGGCGTGCTCTACCCGTACGGCCACGGCCTGACCTGGTGACCGGCCCGCGAGGCCGCACGCACGAATCCCGCGAATGCGAACCCACGCACACGAACGCGCGAACGCCAGATCCGCGAAACGAACGGAGTACGCGATGACCAGCACCGGTTCACCGTCCCGGCGCACCCTCCTCGGTTCGGCCCTGGCCTCCGGGGCGGTGGTGACCACCGGTCTGGAGCTGTCCGGCTCGGCCGCCGCCGCCACCGAGCACCCCGGCGACCGGCAGGCCGGCCGGGGTGACCAGCCGGCCACCGCCGCGCGCGCCGGTGGCCGGGTGCTCACCGGCGCCGAGGTCGCCGCCGCGAACGACTGGGCGGTGCTGCGCGGCAGCAAGCTGGGCATCTTCAGCAACCCGACCGGCATCCTGCCCGACGCCCGCCACATCGTGGACGACCTCGCCGAGCACGACGACCTGACGATTCTGGGCGCGTTCGGGCCCGAGCACGGCTTCCGCGGCAGCGCGCAGGCGGGCGGCTCGGAGGGTGACAGCCGTGACCCGCGGACAGGCGTGCCGGTCTACGACGCGTACGGCGCCAACCAGGCGAAGCTCGGACAGTTGTTCGCCAAGGCCGGCGTGGAGACGCTGGTCTTCGACATCCAGGACATCGGTGCGCGGTTCTACACCTACATCTGGACGATGTACAACTCGATGGCCGCGGCCGCCCGGCTGGGCCTGCGGTACGTCGTTCTCGACCGGCCGAACCCGATCGGCGGCCGGGTGGACGGCGCGATGATGACACCCGACTACACCTCCGGCGTCGGCGCCAAGGAGATCGTGCAGCAGCACGGGATGACGGTGGGGGAGCTCGCACGGTTCTTCAACGGCGAGCTGCTGCCCGCGGAGGCGGGCCGCCCGGTCGACCTCGAGGTCGTGGAGGTCAGGGGCTGGCGGCCGGACTCGCGCGCACAGGAGTACGACCCGCTGTGGCCGCCGCCCTCGCCGAACATCCCCACGCCGGACAGCGCCCTCGCCTACGTCGGCACCTGTTTCTTCGAGGGCACCAACATCTCCGAGGGGCGCGGGACCACGCGGCCGTTCGAGCTCCTCGGTGCGCCGTACCTCGACTACCACTGGGGTGACCGGCTGAACACCCACGGGCTCCCGGGCGTGGAGTTCCGCGAGGCGTACTTCGTACCGACGTTCAACAAGTACGTCGGCGAGACCTGCGCGGGTGTGCAGGTGCACGTCACCGACGTACGCGCGTTCCAGCCCGTCCCGGCCGCGGTGGCGATGCTGGTGGAGGCCCGCCGGTACGCGGACTTCCAGTGGCGCTACGACACCTACGACCCGAAACGGCCGTACTGGATCGACAAGCTGTCCGGTTCGCCGCGGCTGCGCACGATGATCGACGCCGGCGCGTCCGTGGCCGAGGTGGTGGGTGCGTGGAGTGAGGAGGTGAAGGAGTTCGACGCACGCCGTCGGCAGTACCTCCTGTATCCGGGACGACGGGCCTAGGACACGACGTGCCCAGGGCAGGTCTGTCGATGGACGGGTGGAGAAGGCGGGCTAGCGTACGGGTGGTCGCCACGATCGCGTTGGTCGGCACGGTTCTCGTCGCCGCACTGGCATCGATACCACCGCCCGCACGCGCCGATGCACGCAGTCGTGGTTTCGACCATCCGTATGAAGGTTTCGCCCCTCCCGGCACCCGACTTCGTGCCGGCACACCGAAGGAGGCCGGTCTGGACGCCGCCGAACTCACCGCGATGGTGGACGACCTGCGCGGATACCTCCGGCCGCAGGGCGACGGGCACCCGCTCTACCCGGGTGCCGTCGTGCTGGTCGCCCGCGAGGGCAAGGTCGTCGTGCACGAGGCGATGGGCCAGGCGGTGAAGTACGCCGACGCGTCCGGTGCCGAGTTGCCCCCGCACCAGCAGGTGCAGATGACGCCGGACACCATCTTCGACCTGGCCAGCATCTCCAAGCTGTTCACGTCGATCGTGGTGATGCAGCAGGTCGAGGGCGGCCGGGTAAACCTGGACGCGCCGGTCGCCAACTACCTTCCGGAGTTCGGAAGCTTCGGCAAGGAACCAATCACCGTACGCCAGTTGCTCACGCACACCTCCGGTCTGCCGTCATGGATGCGCCTGTGGCGGCCCTACGCCGACCGTGCGAGCCGGATCGCGGCGGTGCTCGCGGTCAAGCCGAGCGCGCCACCGGGAACGACGTACGTCTACTCCGACCTCAACCTCATCACGCTCGGCGTCCTGGTCGAACGCGTCGCCGGCCGCGGCCTCGACGAACTCGTGCGCACCGGCATCACCGAACCACTCGGCATGGTCGACACCGGCTACAACCCGCCGGCGGACAAGCTGCACCGCGTGGCGGCGACGGAGTTCCAGACCGACCCCGACCGGGGCATGGTGCGCGGTAGCGTGCACGACGAGAACGCCTGGTCGCTGGGCGGTGTCGCCGGACATGCCGGGGTGTTCTCCACCGCGTCCGATCTCTCGATCCTCGCGCAGGCGATGATGAACGGCGGCACGTACGCAGGTCGTCGCGTCCTTCAGGAGAAGACAGTCACGGCGATGCTCACCGACCTGAACGAAGGTTTCCCAGGTCACGCGCACGGGTTGGGTTTCGAGCTCGACCAGCGGTTCTACATGGGCGCGTTGTCGTCACCGCGTACAGCCGGGCACACCGGCTTCACCGGGACGTCGGTGGTCATCGACCTGTTGTCGCGTTCCATCGCCGTCCTGACAACCAACCGGGTCCATCCACGCAGGGAGTGGAGCAGCGTCAACGTCGCGCGCCGCACGGTCGCCGACCACGTGGCGCAGGCACTCGACGTCACACCGCGACGTGGTCGCACCGCGTGGTACGCCGGTCACGCGGACGACAGCACAGCGACGCTGACGTTGCCGGTGACGTTGCGGGAGAGACGCACCAGGCTCGGCTTCGACCTGTTCGTGGACACCGAAACCGCAGACGTCCTGACACTGGAGTTGTCCCGCGACGGTGGCGCTACGTGGTCGCCGCTGCCGTACGTCGTGTCGAGTCGCGGACGGATCGCTAACCATGACGGCTCTATCCGGGGATTCACCGGACGGCATTGGCAGCAGGCGTACGCTGAGGTCGACGAATCGCCAGGTCAGGTCCAGCTTCGCTGGCGATACGTCACCGATCCGCTCTACCAGGGTCGCGGTGTCTACGTCGATGAGGTCCGGTTGGGTGACGCGCAGGGCACGCTGTTCAACGGGGAGCGGGAAGCCGATCGCTTCCTCGCGGACGGCTGGTCACTGGCAAGGCGCTGAACCGTTCGTCACCGACAGTGCACGCTAGCGACACGGCAGGGAGCACGGACACTGGTCCGGCTTCCGGCTCGCCGGGTGGTCGACGGCGATGGTGGTGGTCGGTGGTGAACCCCGCTCCGGTGTTCCGGAACGAGGTTCGGCCAGGTGGCGGTCGCGAGCGTGGCTGGACACGTGCTCCCAGGTTGCGAGGGTAAGTTACTTTCCACTATGGGCAAGAATTCGAAGATTCCTGAGGCCGACCCGGTGGCCGAAGGCGTCGTGATCCGGATCCGGGCCCTCGCTCCTTCGTTGTCACCGGCCGAGCGCCGCGTGGCCAGCCTCGTCCTCGAGGATCCCGAGGGGGCGTCCGCCCGGACCATCACCGAGCTGGCCCGCGCGGCGGGCACGTCGGAGACGACGGTCATCAGGTTCTGCAAGGTTCTAGGACTACCCGGCTACCCGGAGCTGCGGCTTCGGCTGGCGGCGGAGTCGGCCCGCGAATCCGCCCGCGACGGCGACCGCGGCCGGGTCGTCGGCAGCGACATCGGTCCTGACGACTCGATGGCGCAGATCGTGGAGAAGGTCGCGTTCGCCGACGCACGTGCGGTGGAGGAGACCGCCCGCCAGCTCGACGTCGAGGTGGTGGAGACGGTGTCGGAGGTACTCGCCGCCGCACGGCGCACCGAGCTCTTCGGTGTGGGCGCGAGTGCCTTCGTGGCCCTGGACTTCCAGCAGAAGCTGCACCGCATCGGCCGGTTGGCGTTCGCATGGGTCGACACCCACGCCGCGCTGGCCAGTGCCGCGCTGCTCGGCCCGGGCGACGTCGCGGTCGGCATCTCCCACACCGGCATGACGGGCGACACGATGGAGGTGCTCGCCCAGGCACGCGACCGGGGCGCGACCACGGTGGCGCTGACCAACTTCCCGCGGTCCCCGATCGCGGAGGTCGCCGACTACGTACTCACCACGGCGGCACGGGAGACCACGTTCCGTTCCGGCGCAACCGCCAGCCGGATCGCCCAGCTCACCGTGGTGGACTGCCTGTTCGTGGCGGTGGCCAGGCGTCACTACGACAAGACGATGGGCGCGCTCGAGGTGACCTTCGACGCGATCAGTGGACGCCGGGTGGCGGCTTCGCGCGGACGGCGTTGATGGGTGATTCGCGGAGCGAGCCGCGTCGGGAGAAGGGAACCCGACCGGTGATCGAGGACTTCGTACGCGTGGAATCACCCACGGAGGCACGCAATCCGCGCACCACGCAGATCGACCGGGTACCCACCCTCGCGGTGCTGGAACTCATCAACGACGAGGACCAGCAGGTGGCGGGCGCGGTCCGTGCCGTGCTGCCCCGCCTTGCCGCCGCGGTCGACCTCGCGGTGCAGGCGCTGCGCGAGGGACGTCGCGTCCACTACGTCGGAGCCGGCACCTCCGGACGCCTCGGCGTGCTCGACGCCGCGGAGTTGCCGCCGACGTTCAACGTGCCGCGCGGCTGGTTCGTGACCCACGCGGCCGGCGGGCCGACCGCCCTGCTGCGTGCGATCGAGGGCGCCGAGGACGACGAGGAGGCCGGGGCCGCGGAGATCGCGGAGTCTGCGGTGGCCGGTGACGTGGTGGTCGGGCTCGCCGCGAGCGGCCGGACGCCGTACGTCGTCGGTGCGCTGCGGGCCGCCCGCCGGCTCGGCGCCGCCACCGTCCTGGTCACCGCCAACCCCTCGGCTGCCGTGGGCAGTGAGGTCGACGTGTTCGTCGCGGTCGACACCGGCCCGGAGGTGGTCGCGGGCTCCACCCGGATGAAGGCGGGCACCGCGCAGAAGCTGATCCTGAACGCCTTCTCCACCGCGGTGATGGTCCGGATGGGCCGGACGTACTCCAACCTGATGGTCGACCTGATGGCCACCAACGCCAAGCTGCGCGGGCGGATGCTGGAGATCCTCGGCGAGGCGACGGGAGAGGACCAGCAGACCTGCGCCCGGGCACTGACCGACGCCGGCGGGGAGCTGAAGACCGCCCTGGTCGCGGTGCTCGGCGGAGTCGGTCCGGAGGTGGCGCGGGCGGCGCTGGAACGCGCCGACGGGCACGTGCACGCGGCGCTCGCGGACGTGCGCCGGGTGTGAACACCTGTCCGGTTGTGGTCTTGCACCACGGGTAGAGAACCACGCAGTGTGGAGGTTCCAGGTGCGTCTCTTCCCTCGTCGACGCGCCCAGACGTGTCGGAGGTCCCTGTGCAGGCGATATGGAAGGGTTCGGTGTCCTTCGGCCTGGTGACGATCCCCGTCAAGGTATACGCGGCCACCCAGGAGAAGGATGTCGCGTTCCGTCAGGTTCACGCCGCCGACGGTGGCCGCATCCGGTACCGCCGCATCTGCGAGGCCGACGGCGAGGAGGTGGCCTACTCCGACATCGCCAAGGGGTACGAGCTTCCCGACGGTGAGATGGCGATCCTGACCGCGGACGACATGGCCGACCTGCCGCTGCCGACCCGGCACGTGGTGGAGGTGCTGGAGTTCGTTCCGGCGGAGGAGATCGACCCCATCTACGTCTCCCGCAGCTACTACCTGCAGGCCGACGGACCGGCCGCCAAACCGTACGTCCTGTTGCGGGACGCGCTGCGCCGCACCGGTCAGACGGCCCTTGTCAAGGTGGCCTTGCGCAACCGCGAGGCACTGGCGATGTTGCGCCCCAAGGACGACGTACTGGTCCTGCAGACGATGTTGTGGCCGGACGAGGTACGCGACGCGTCGTTCGCGGCACCCCCGTCGGAGGTGGAGGTCCGCCCGCAGGAGGTGGCGATGGCGGAGTCCTACATCCAGACGTTGGAGACCAGCTTCGACCCCGAGCGCTACCACGACGAGTACCGCGCCGCCCTCGAGGTCGTCCTGGAAGCCAAGGCGACCGGGCACGAGGTGGAGGCTCCCGCGGCCGCAGCGCCCGCCAGGGGTGAGGTGGTCGATCTGATGGCGGCGTTGCAGGCCAGCGTGGACGAGGCTCGCCGGCAACGCGGAGAGTCGACCGGTGGCGCCGGCCGCGCGGCCGGGTCGGGTGCGAAGTCGGCCAAGAAGGCGCCTGCCAAGAAGACGGCGGCGAAGAAGGCGCCGGCCAAGAAGGCCGCGGCGAAGAAGACCACCACCAAGAAGGCTGCCGCGAAGAAGACCAGCGCGAAGACCGCGAAGACGGCGAAGACCCCGGCCCGCAAGTCCGCTTAGCCGAACTGGGCCGATCCGGTCGGCCCCGGGTCGGCCCCGGGTCGGCCCCGGGTCGGCCCCGGGGAATCAGGCCCGGCGACGCAGGACGACCGCCCGGCCGGCCAGGCCGAGCCCGAACATCACCAGGCCGGCGACCACCGACGTCCACGGCAGCGCCGCCACCAGAACCACGCACCCGGCCACCCCGAGCACGTTCAGTGCGCGCGGCCAGCGCCGCTGTCCGGCCGGCTGGGTGAACGCCGACGCGTTGGCGATCGCGTAGTAGACCAGTACGCCGAACGACGAGAAGCCGATCACGCCGCGTAGGTCCGTGGTGAGGACCAGCACGCAGACCACGGCCGCCACCGCGAGCTCGGCGTGGTGCGGGATCCGGTAACGGGGGTGGACCGCTGCCAGCCAGCCGGGCAGGTCACGGTTGCGCGCCATCGCCAGCGTCGTCCGTCCCACGCCGGCGATCAGCGCCAGCAGCGCGCCGAGGCTCGCCAGTGCGCCGCCGACCCGGACCAGCGGTGCGAGCCCACCCACTCCCGCGGCCTGCACCGTCGCCGCCAGCGGTGCGGCCGACCGCGCCAGCAGCTCCGGACCGGCGGCGAACAGCGCGGTCAGGCCGACCACGAGGTAGACCACGACGGTGATCGCCAGCGCCAGCGGGATCGCCCGCGGGATGGTCCGTGCCGGGTCGCGAACCTCCTCGCCCAGGGTCGCCACCCGGGCGTAGCCGGCGAACGCGAAGAAGAGCAGTCCGGCCGCCTGCAGGATGCCGTACGCCCCGCCGGTCGTCAGCGTGTCCCAGCCGCCCACCCGGTCCGGTGAGGCGTGGCCGGCCAGCCAGATGCCCGCGACCAGCACCACGAGGGTGGTCAGCGTGCAGGTGACCAGGACCCGGGTGGCCTGCGCGGTCCGGGTCACGCCGCGGTAGTTCAGGGCGGTCAGCCCGAGCACGCCGAGAACCGCGACGATCCGCTGTGCCCACCACGGGCCCGGCACGGCGTACACCGCGAAGGTCAACGCCATCGCCGCACACGACGCGGTCTTGCCGACGACGAACCCCCAGCCGGCGACGAATCCCCACCAGTGGCCGAGGCGTTCGCGTCCGTACACATAGGTGCCGCCGGAGGTCGGGTAGGCGGCGGCCAGCTGGGCGGACGCAGTCGCGTTGCAGTACGCGATCACCGCCGCGACCACCAGGCCGACGATCAGCCCCGCGCCGGCGGCGGCCGCGGCCGGACCGAACGCCGCGAACACGCCCGCACCGATCATCGAGCCCAACCCGATCACCACCGCATCGGTCACACCGAGCCGGCGGGCCAGCCGGTCGGACCCGGCGGGGTCGTCCGAACCGCTCATGGGCGGAGTCCTCCGGAAAGGGCCTGGGCCCGATTGGCCGGCCGCTGATCGACTTCTGCCGGAACGATATCGAGCGGTGCGATTCTTCGTCCCCGCGCCGACCGCAGCCGGGGTCCTGGTGGGACGATGGGCGCTGGGACCTCCCCGACCGGGAGGCCCGCCCAGCCTGGTCCACGCCCCACAAAGACGCGGGAGCCATCGATGGATGCCGTCACGCAGGTACCCCCACCGGCCAACGAGCCGGTCAAGTCCTACGCACCCGGAAGCGCCGAGCGTGCGAGCCTGTCCCGCCGGCTGGCGGAGCTGGCCGGTGACCACGTAGATCTCACCGCCACCATCGGCGGGGTGCACCGCGCCGGCGGCGGCGACCCGGTTCCGGTGGTGATGCCGCACAACCACGCCCACGTGCTCGGCACGCTGCGCAACTCCACCGAGCAGGACGCCGAGGACGCGATCAAGGCCGGCCAGGACGCCGCGCACGAGTGGCGGGCGATGTCCTTCGACGAGCGGGCCGCGATCTTCCTGAAGGCCGCCGACCTGGCCGCCGGCCCGTGGCGGGACACCCTGAACGCCGCGACGATGCTGGGCCAGAGCAAGTCGGTCCAGCAGGCCGAGATCGACGCGGCCTGCGAGCTGATCGACTTCCTCCGGTTCAACGTGCACTTCGCCCGGCAGATCCACGCCGAGCAGCCGATCTCCTCACCCGGGGTGTGGAACCGGCTCGACTACCGGCCGCTGGAGGGCTTCGTCTACGCGGTCACGCCGTTCAACTTCACCGCGATCGCCGCCAACCTGCCGACCGCGCCCGCCCTGATGGGCAACGTCGTGCTGTGGAAGCCGTCGCCCACCCAGACCTTCGCGGCGTACTTCACGATGCGGTTGCTGGAAGAGGCGGGCCTGCCGCCCGGCGTGATCAACCTGCTGCCCGGTGACGGGCTCGCGGTGTCCCGGGTCGCGCTCGCCCACCCGAGCCTGGCCGGCATCCACTTCACGGGTTCGACGGCGACGTTCCGGACGCTGTGGCGTGGCGTCGGCGAGCACCTCGACCGCTACCACAACTACCCCCGGATCGTCGGAGAGACCGGGGGCAAGGACTTCATCCTGGCGCACGCCTCGGCCGACCCCGACGTGCTGCGGACCGCGCTCGTCCGCGGTGCCTTCGAGTACCAGGGGCAGAAGTGCTCGGCGGCCTCCCGCGCCTACCTGCCGCGCAGCGTGTGGAACCGGATCGCCGACGAGCTCGTCGCCGAGACCGAGGCACTGACCATGGGCGACGTCGCCGACCTGTCCAACTTCATGGGCGCGGTCATCGACGAGCGGGCGTACGCCAAGCACGCCGCCGCGCTGGACCGCGCCAAGGCGACCGACTCCATCAGCGTCGTCGCCGGCGGGACGCTCGACGACAGCGTGGGTTACTTCGTCCGGCCGACGATCCTGACCAGTGACGACCCGACCGACGAGATCTTCACCACGGAGTACTTCGGGCCGATCCTCGGCGTGCATGTGTACGAGGACAGCGCGTACGAGCAGGTCATCGGGGCGCTGGACGCCGCGTCGCCGTACGGCCTCACCGGTGCGGTGATCGCCCGCGACCGCGGGGCGGTCGCCACCGCGGGGGAGCGGTTGCGCTACACCGCCGGGAACTTCTACGTGAACGACAAGCCGACCGGTGCGGTGGTGGGCCAGCAGCCGTTCGGCGGTGCTCGCGCCAGCGGCACCAACGACAAGGCGGGTTCGGTCTGGAACCTCGTCCGGTGGGTGAGCCCGCGGACGATCAAGGAGACCTTCGTGCCGCCCACCGACTACCGCTATCCCCACATGGGCTGAGGCCCCACGATCGGCGGTCGTGGCTCATCCGCGCGCGGCTGGCAAGGCGGAGGGGGAAGCGCGTAGCGGTGTTCTACGCGTGACGACGACAACGCAGCCAGCCGTGATGCGGGGAGCCACGATCAGGCGACGCGGGAAGGCTTGCTGCGTATCTTCTCGACCTCGACCTGCTCGGCGAACGAGGTGTCCATGAACAGCGCCGTCCCGCAGATCACGCACACCCAGTCGGGGCACGCCTCACCGTGGCCCTCGTCGCACTGGGGCTGGACGAACAGCTCCAGCCGTCGGCAGGTCGGGCACTGGTAGGTCGTCTCGCGCGTCGCGTCGGTCATGACCGGGCCTCCCCACGTCGGTGAAGTCGGGCCGCCGGGAGCTGTGACCTCCAAGCGGTACCGAACTCACGTTCGCAGCAAGGACCGACAACGCCGAGCCGACACGCCGAACTGATCACGATCCGACGCTGCGTGACGGGCGCCGGGCGGCCGGGCGCCACCAGGCTCAGGCCACCTCCGGAGGGGGCGGCGCCCAGGTGAGGGCGATCCCGAGGCCGGCCAGCCAGGCGTCCACGTCGTGGCCGTGGCCGACGATCCCGGCGTACGCGGCGTAGCTCGACTCCAGCGCGCGTTCGGCGTCGGCCTGGCCGAGCAGACCCGCGCGCACCGCGGCCACGAACTCGTCGGAGTCGACCACCCGGGCGTCCACGCCGGTGCGGACCAGGATGTCGAGGTAGTGGTCGACGGTGCGCCACACCTGGCCCCGGACGGTCGTGGCCATGACGTCGACGTAGTGGTTCTCGGTGCGGACCAGCCCGCGGTGCGCCCGGAAGTCACTGACCCGGACGCCCAGCCCGGGGAGGATCCACGACTGCACCCACCCGATGGTGGGGTGGCCGGTCACCGGCCGGGAGAAGTACAGCCCGAAGTCGGTGACCCGCCAGGCGTCGAGGGGACGCGAGGTGCCCTCCCGATCGACGTTGATCCCCGCCGCCACGTCGTAGGTCTCCACGTGCGGCGGGGGGATCGACGTCGCCGGCTCCGCGCCGCCGGACGGGCCGGGCGCCTCCGCCGTCCCGGCCGCCCGCGCCGTCACCGCTGGCTGGCCAGCCAGTCGCGGCCGAGATCCTCCATGCCGTCCAGTCCGGCCATCACCGCGGGCGCGGCGGCCTGCTCGATCTTCTTCCCGATGATCGGGACCGACGCCTTCAGGTCGGCGTCCACGATCTGCTTGGTGGCCGAGCCGCCCGCGTCGGGCACCAGCCGGATCTTGCCGCGCATCGACACCGGCGCGTTGGCGATCTCGACCTTCAGGTCGCCGGTTCGGGACCCGTCCGGGCCGGGCGCACCCCAGTCGATCACCTCGTCCAGTTCGATCCGCTCGCCGACGAACTTGCGGACGAAGTCCGGCACCTTCGCGGGCAACGACTGGTGGGTGGTCGTACGGGCGCCGCCGCTGCCGTCGGTCACGTCGATGTCGTAGCTCAGCGCGTGCGCCTTCTCCACCCGGTGCCGGATGAAGCTCTCGTTGGTCAGCATGGCGTACACGGTGTCCGGCGGAGCCGCGTAGCTGCATTCCCGATGAAGGTCCATGGTGAGATCCAACACGAAGATCGGCGCGAATGCCGACAACGAAGCCCATAACGAAGTCCATACCGAGCCATGGACGAAGCCTGCCGGGTCGCCGGAGCCGCCCCGAGCCGCCGGGAGGCCCCCGGAGAGCCCCCTCTGCCCGGCCTGTACGCCCCGGGACGTGCCGGAACGCCGGATTCATCCCACCCCGTGCCTCGTCGCGCAGACCGTGCAGGGACCCGGGGGCAGGGATTAGGGTCGGAGAGGCCCGTACGACGGCGTACGGCCCCGGCGCCTGCCGTGGCTCCGGTGGACAAACGGACAAGGCGAGGTCATGACCGTCACCGGCAGCAAGTGGGACGACGCCAAGGACGCGATCCTGGCCGATGCCGCCAAGGTCGCCGAGCACAGTCGTTCGGCCGGGGCGCTGGCGCCTGACCAGGTGGAGCGGCTGCTGGCCATCTACTACCGCCACGTCTCCGCCGAGGACCTGCTCCACCGCGACCCGGTGGACGTCTACGGCGCCGCGCGCAGCCACTTCCGCCTGGCGCAGGAGCGCCCGCAGGGCACCGCCGCGGTCAACGTCTTCACCCCCACGGTCGAGGAGCACGGCTGGTCGTGCAGCCACACCGTAGTGGAGGTCGTCACCGACGACATGCCGTTCCTCGTCGACTCGGTGACGATGGAGCTGTCCCGGCGCAACCACGGCATCCACCTCGTCGTCCACCCGCAGGTCACCGTGCACCGGGACATCACCGGCCGGCTGCTCGGCGTCGACAGTGGCTACAACGGCGCCCCGGCGACGTCCGCCGCCCGCCGCGAGCCCGACCTGGTGCCGGAGTCGTGGATCCACGTCGAGATCGACCGGGTGAGCGACCCCGACGACCTGGTGCAGATCGAGGCCGACCTGCGCCGGGTCCTCAACGACGTACGCGAGTCGGTGGAGGACTTCGAGAAGCTGCGCGCCCGGGCCCTGGAGGTGGTGGAGGACCTCGCCACCAACCCGCCGCCGCTGCCTGAGCAGGAGATCGCCGACACCCGGGAGCTGCTCACCTGGCTCGCCGACAACCACTTCACCTTCCTCGGCTACCGCGAGTACACCCTGCACGAGACACCGGACGGCGACTCGGTGATGCGGGCCGTGCCAGGCAAGGGACTCGGCATCCTGCGCTCGGACCCGCGCTCGACGCGGTCGTTCCGTCAGATGCCGCCGGAGGTGCGCACCAAGGCGAAGGAGAAGCGGCTCCTCATCCTCACCAAGGCCAACTCCCGCTCCACGGTGCACCGGCCGGCCTACCTCGACTACATCGGGATCAAGACCTTCGACGAGTCCGGCGAGGTGGTGGGCGAACGCCGCTTCCTCGGGCTGTTCACCTCCGCTGCCTACACCCAGAGCGTGCGCCGCATCCCTGTGCTGCGTGCCCGGACGGCGGAGGTGATCGAGCGCTCGGGCTTCTCCACCGACTCCCACTCCGGCAAGGTCCTGCTGGACATCCTGGAAACCTACCCGCGCGACGAGCTGTTCCAGATGTCGGCGGAGGAACTCCTCCCGACCGTGATGGCCGTCCTCTACCTCCAGGAACGCCGCCAGCTGCGGTTGTTCGTACGCCGCGACGACTACGGCCGCTACGTCTCCTGCCTGGTCTACCTCCCGCGCGACCGGTTCTCCACCGACGTACGCCTGGAGCTGCAGCGGCTGCTGCTGGCCGCCTACGGCGGGGAGACCATCGACTTCGCGCTGCGGCTGTCGGAGTCGGTGCTCGCCCGGCTGCACTTCGTGATCCGGATGCCGCGCGGCGCGACGATCCCCGACCTCGACGTGGCCGAGGTGGAGGAGCAGCTGTCGCAGGCCACCCGCACCTGGTCCGACGACTTCGCCGACGCGCTCAACGACCAGGTGGGCGAGGCGGAGGCCGCGCGGCTGCTGCACCGCTACGACGAGGCGTTCCCGGTCGCCTACCGCGACGACTTCCCGGCCCGCACCGGTGTGGCCGACCTGCTGCGGCTGGAGGAGCTGCCCGCCGAGGGCGGCCTGGGCCTGTCGTTGTACGAGCCGGTCGACGCCGCGTCGAACGAACGCCGGTTCAAGATCTACCGCACGGGCCAGAGCCTGTCGCTGTCCGACGTGCTGCCCCGGCTCACCCGGATGGGCGTGGAGGTGATCGACGAGCGCCCGTACGAGATCGAGACCGCCGACCACCGGCGGGCCTGGATCTACGACTTCGGGCTCGTCTACGGCGCCGCGGTGGTCGGAGCTCCGGCCGCAGCGATCCGGGAGCTGTTCCAGGACGCGTTCGCCGCCGTGTGGTCCGGGCGGGCCGAGAGCGACGGGTTCAACGCGCTGGTGCTGCGGGCCGGACTGAACTGGCGGCAGGCGAGCATCCTGCGTGCGTACGCGAAGTACATGCGCCAGTCGGGGTCGACGTTCAGCCAGACCTACATCGAGGACGCCCTCACCGCCAACGTCGACCTGGCCTGCCAGCTGGTCAGCCTGTTCGAGGCGCGGTTCGACCCGCGCGGCGACCAGGACCCGAAGACGCGCGACAAGAACGCCGATGAGCTGGTCGAGCAGATCGAGGCGGGCCTGGACGACGTGGTGAGCCTGGACCACGACCGCATCCTGCGTTCCCTGCTCAACCTCGTCCGCACCACGCTGCGCACCAACTACTTCCAGCGCGACGCCGACGGGGAGCCCAAGCCGTACATCTCGTTCAAGCTCGACCCGAGGTCCAACCCCGAGTTGCCCGAGCCGCGGCCGCAGTACGAGATCTGGGTCTACTCACCGCGGGTGGAGGGCGTCCACCTGCGGTTCGGCCCGGTGGCCCGTGGCGGGCTGCGCTGGTCCGACCGCCGGGAGGACTTCCGTACCGAGGTCCTCGGCCTGGCCAAGGCGCAGATGGTGAAGAACACCGTGATCGTGCCGGTCGGCGCCAAGGGCGGGTTCTTCTGCAAGCAGCTGCCCGACCCGGCCGACCGCGACGCCTGGATGGCCGAAGGGGTCGCGTGCTACCGCACGTTCATCAGCGGGCTGCTGGACATCACCGACAACCTCCAGCGCGGCGAGGTGATCCCGCCCGAGGACGTCGTACGCCACGACGGCGACGACGCCTACCTCGTGGTCGCCGCCGACAAGGGCACCGCGAGCTTCTCCGACATCGCCAACGACGTGGCGAAGTCCTACGGCTTCTGGCTCGGCGACGCGTTCGCCTCCGGCGGCTCCGACGGCTACGACCACAAGGCGATGGGCATCACCGCGCGCGGGGCGTGGGAGTCGGTCAAGCGGCACTTCCGCGAGCTGGGCCGGGACTGCCAGAACGAGGACTTCACCTGCGTGGGCGTCGGTGACATGTCCGGTGACGTCTTCGGCAACGGCATGCTGTGTTCGCGCCACACCCGGCTGGTGGCGGCGTTCGACCACCGGCACATCTTCCTCGACCCCGATCCCGACCCCGAGACGTCCTTCGACGAACGCCGGCGGCTGTTCGGCCTGCCGCGGTCGAGCTGGGCCGACTACGACCGCGACCTGATCAGCGCCGGGGGAGGGGTCTACCGCCGGACGGCGAAGTCGATCCCGCTCAGCCCGCAGGTCCGCGCCTCGCTCGGCATCGCCCGCAACGTCGACGCGCTCACCCCGAGCGAGCTGATCCGGGCCATCCTCACCGCGCCGGTCGACCTGCTGTGGAACGGCGGCATCGGCACCTACGTCAAGGCGTCCACCGAGTCCCACGCCGACGCCGGCGACAAGGCCAACGACGCGGTGCGCGTCAACGGCCGCCAGCTGCGCGCCGCCTGTGTCGGCGAGGGAGGCAACCTCGGCCTCACCCAGCTCGGCCGGATCGAGTACGCCCAGCAGGGCGGCAAGCTCACCACGGACTTCATCGACAACTCCGCCGGGGTGGACACCTCCGACCACGAGGTCAACATCAAGGTCCTGCTGGACCGCCTGCTGCAGGAGGGCGACCTCACCGGCAAGCAGCGCAACGAGCTGCTGGCCGGGATGACCGACGAGGTTGCCCAGCTCGTCCTGGACGACAACTACCAGCAGAACGTCGCCCTGCAGAACGCCGCGGCCGGTTCCAAGGCGCTGATGCACGTGCACGCCGACTGGATCCGCCGGCTGGAGAAGCTCGGGCTGATCGACCGGGAGCTGGAGTTCCTGCCCAACCCCAAGCAGTTCCGCGAACGCCAGGCACAGGGCGGCGGGCTGACCGCGCCCGAGCTGGCCGTGCTCTTCGCGTACACCAAGATCGTGCTGGCCCGTGAGCTGCTCGGGACGTCGCTGCCCGACGACCCCTACCTCCACGCCGAGCTGGTGGCGTACTTCCCCGAGCCGATCCGCGCACGCTTCCAGGAACAGATGGCCGAGCACCCGCTCCGCCGGGAGATCATCACCACCCAGGTGGTCAACCGGATGGTCAACATGGCCGGGATGACGTTCTATCCCCGGCTGTCGCTGGAGACGGGCGCGCCGGCGGAGGAGCTGGCGCGCGCCCACGTCGCCGCCCGGGCCATCTTCGGGGCGGACGAGATCTTCGCCGAGATCCAGCGGCTGGACAACCGGATCGAGTCCGGCATGCAGGTGCGGATGCGGCTGGAGGCGCGCACGATCGTCGAGCGCGCCAGCCGGTGGTTCGTCCAGAACCGCCGCCCGCCGATGGACGTCGCCGCCACGATCGACTTCTTCGCCGCGGGGATGCGGGAGCTGTCGGAGTCGCTGCCGGAGGTGCTGACCGGGCGCGAGCGGACGCTGTTCGAAGGGCGCCTGCACGGATACGTCGAGGCGGGCGTGCCGGAGGAGCTGGCCACCCGGGTCGCCGCCCTGGCACCGACGTACGCCGGACTGGGCATCGTGGAGACCGCCAACCGCGCCGGTGTCGACCTGATGGACGTGGCCCGGGTGCACTTCATCCTGGGCGAACGCCTGGAGCTCGGCCGGCTGCTCGAACGCATCCTCGCCCTGCCCCGGCAGGACCGCTGGCAGACCACCGCCCGGGCGACCCTGCGCGACGACCTGCACAACGTGCACTCCCAGCTGACCATGGACGCGTTGTCGGTGACGCCCGCGGACGCCGCACCCGAGGACCGGGTGGCCGCCTGGGCCGAACGCGACCAGGCGCTGGTCAGCCGCACCCGGTCGACCCTGGGCGAGATCGTGGAGGGCGACGCCGCCGACCTGGCGCGGTTGTCGGTCGGTCTCCGGGTGGTGCGCCGCCTGCTCCCGTCCGCCAACTAGGACACGTCCCAGGTCGGCGCGGACGGCCCGGAGCGTGCAGTCGCCGAGTCACAGCGAGCCGAACACCTCGCTCACGGCGGCGTGCAGTTCGAGGGTCTCCAGCACCTCGAGCAGCCGGCGTTCCTCGTACTGGAAGTGGTTCTCCATGATCGCGGCCACACCCTCCAGATGACGGTCGAGCTCCTCCGCCGGGGCGGAGCGGTCGACCGCCGCGCGCAGTTCACCGAGGAGACCGGCTATCGCCGCATGGTCGCGTTCGAGCGCGCGGAGTACGGGCGCCAGCTGGGGGTGCGCCTGCTCGATCGCGGGGAACAGCGTTCGGTCCTCACCCCGGTGGTGGCCGTCGAGCGCCGCACAGAAGCCGTGGCAGTACAGCAGCAGGTCCCGCTCGGCCGGGTGCCCCGCACTCACGGCCTCCTGGGTGACGCGGAGAGCTTCACGGATGCGTTGATGCACGCGCCGGAGTTCGGTGCTCCAGGCGACGAGCCTGGTCGTCTCGCGCTCAGTCACGCGAGGACGAAGGGAGCGATGAGAACATCGGCAGTCCTTCGGTTCGACGCCTCCATGCCTGACACGGACTGCCACCGGCACGCGACGTTGCACCGACTCTAGCCGCGGCGCCGGCGCTGGACCACGGGCGGCCGGCCGGTGACCCCTCGCGGTGCGGCGGAAGGGCCTGTGGACAACCGTTCGCGGTCCCGATCGGTGCATGACACAATCCACGAGCGGCTAGTGATCGACGCCGCTGACCGGGATGTAGACGTGCTAGTGGCGCGGGGTGCAGGGAAGACATGAGTGCGGTCGACATCATCGACTCCGAGGTGCGCGAGAAGGTACGCCGCGAAGGGCTCGACCCTCTCAAGGAGCCGGGCGCGATCCGCCGGATCATCGACCAGGTCATCCTTCGCTACGACGAGCGCACCCTGGTGGCAACGCTGCCCCCGCTGGGCGACCAGCGCGAGGTGGCCCGCGAGGTGTTCAACGCCATCGCCGGGTTCGGCCCGCTGCAGAAGTACCTCGACGACCCCACGATCGAGGAGATCTGGATCAACCAGCCCTCGAAGGTGTTCATCGCCCGCAACGGCCGCTCCGAGCTCACCACCACGGTGCTCACCGCAGACGAGGTGCGTGACCTGGTCGAGCGGATGCTCAAGACCACCGGGCGCCGGATCGACTTCTCCACGCCGTTCGTCGACGCGATGCTGCCCGACGGCAGCCGGCTGCACGTCGTGATCCCCGACATCACCCGCACGCACTGGGCGGTCAATATCCGCAAGTTCGTGGTGCGCGCGACCCACCTGGAGGACCTGGTCGCGCTCGGCACGCTCAGCACGCAGGGTGCACACTTCCTGGAGGCCTGCGTCGTCGCGGGACTCAACGTCCTGGTCGCGGGCGGTACCCAGGCCGGCAAGACCACGTTGCTCAACTGCCTGGGCGCGGCGGTGCCGCCCCGGGAGCGGATCGTCAGTTGCGAGGAGGTCTTCGAGCTGAAGATCCCGCTGCCCGACTGGGTGCCGATGCAGACCCGGCAGTCCAACCTCGAGGGCACCGGCGAGATCCGGCTCCGCAACCTCGTCAAGGAAGCCCTGCGGATGCGGCCCAGCCGGATCATCGTCGGCGAGGTCCGCGCCGAGGAGTGCCTCGACCTGCTGATCGCGCTCAACTCCGGGCTGCCGGGCATGTGCACCATCCACGCCAACTCCGCCCGTGAGGCGATCACCAAGATGTGCACACTCCCGCTGCTCGCGGGGGAGAACATCGGCTCGCGGTTCGTCGTTCCGACCGTGGCCGGTGCGGTCGACATCGTGGTGCACACCCAGCTGATCGAGAGCGGCCGCCGGCGCGTACGCGAGATCTGCGCGGTGCCGGGCCGGGTCGAGGGCGACGTCGTGGAGCTGGAGCCGATCTTCGTCCTGCGCGGCGACCGGCTGGTCCGCGCCGACGGTTACCCACCGCACCCGGACCGCTTCGAGCGCATCGGCTACGACCTGTCCCGCCTGCTGGCGCCTCGCTTCGAGGGAGTCGCCTGATGGGAATCCTCCTCGGCCTGATGCTGGGGCTCGGCCTGGTGCTGATCATCAGGTCGTTCCTCAAGCCGACACCGAAGGCCGCCAGGTCCGGGCCGTCGGTCCGCGAGCGCCTGGAGGACCTGCTCGCCCAGGCCGGGATCGAGGCGGTGTCCCCGGGTCAGCTGCTCGGCGCCTGCCTTGGCGTGGGGATCTTCGTCTTCCTGGTCATGTTCGTCATCTCCGGCGCGTTCCCGGTGGCGCTCGCGTTCGCGTCGTTCGCCGGCTACGGCCCGCTGGCACTGGTGCGCTACCGGGCCCGGTCCCGCCGGCAGGAGCTGCGCGAGCTGTGGCCCGACGTCGTGGACAACCTCGCCTCCAGCGTCCGGGCCGGCCTGTCGCTGGCGGAGGCGCTCACCCAGATCGGCATCCGCGGGCCGGAGGCGTTGCGCCGGCCGTTCCAGCGGTTCGCCGAGGACTATCGCGCGACCGGCCGCTTCAACGAGTGCCTCGACCAGCTCAAGCGCAACCTCGCCGACCCGGTGGGCGACCGCATCGTGGAGTCGCTGCGGATCGCCCGCGAGGTCGGCGGCAGTGACCTGGGCCGGCTGCTCCGCACGCTCTCGTCGTTCCTGCGCGAGGACGTCCGCACCCGGGGCGAGCTGGAGTCGCGGCAGTCGATGACCGTCAACAGCGCTCGGCTCGCGGTCGCCGCACCCTGGCTGGTGCTGGGCTTCATGTCGTTCCAGCGCGACGTCATCGCCCGTTACAACTCCCCGCTCGGCTTCTTCATCCTGCTGGTGGGCGCCGCGTTGTGCGCGGTCGCCTACCGGCTCATGTTGCGGATCGGCCGGCTGCCCGAAGAACAGCGGGTGCTGCGATGACGATCAGTTGGTACGGCGCGCTGCTCGGCCTGTTCGCGGGCTTCGGCCTGGTGCTGGCGATCTTCCGGCTGCCGGTGTTCCGCCGGCCGAAGCTCGACGACCGGCTGGCGCCCTACATCCGCGACGCGGCCGGACCTGCGGCCTACGACTTCTCCGACCGGGTCTTCACGCCGTTCCCCACCCTGGAACGCATCCTGCGGCCCTATTTCCGCAGGGGTGCGGGCCTGCTCGAACGCGTCCTCGGCGGCGGCGCGGTGATCCGTCGCCGGCTCCAGCAGGCCGGGCTGGAGATGCGGGTGGAGGACTTCCGGGTGGAGCAGCTGATCTGGGGTGCGGCCGGGTTCGCCGCCGCCCTGGCGCTGTCGCTGCTGCTCCTGGTGAGCCGGGGGACCAACCCGATCCCGCTGCTGATCCTGTGCGTCGCCGCGTTCGTCATCGGCATCCTGCTGCGCGACCGTCGCCTGGTCGAGCAGGTGAAGAAGCGCGAGGTCCGGATGATGGCGGAGTTCCCGACGGTGGCCGACATGCTGGCCCTGTCGGTGACGGCGGGCGAAGGCCCGGTCGCCGCGCTGGAGCGGGTGGCGAACGTCAGCAAGGGTGAGCTGGCCAGGGAGTTCCGGTTCGCGCTGTCCGAGGCGCGCACCGGCGCCACCCTGGTGCAGGCGCTGGAGGCGGTGGGCGACCGGACCAACGTCTCCATCCTGGCGAGGTTCGTCGACGGCATCGCCATCGCGGTCGAACGCGGCACCCCGCTGGCGGACGTTCTGCGCGCGCAGGCAGCCGACGTCCGCGAGGCCGGCAAGCGGGAGCTGATCGAGTCGGGCGGGCGCAAGGAGATCGGCATGATGGTGCCGATCGTCTTCCTCGTCCTGCCCGTGACCGTACTGTTCGCATTTTTCCCGGGCGCCATCAGCCTTCAGATGGTGTCCCCATGAGAGAGGATCAGTAATGATCACCGTCAAGGAACAGCTCGCAGCGGTGCTCGTGCGCATGCACGCCCGCCTGCTGACCGGGGGACGTGAGCGCGGGGACTTGGTGGGCTTTGCTCTCATCACCGTCATGACCGCCGCTCTGGTCGCCGTGCTCTGGGCGTTTCTCGGCCCACAGCTGCAGTCGATGCTGCAGGACGCCATCAACAAGGCGCGGGGTTCCATCCCCGGATGAGTACCCAGGAGGGCCGCCGGCGTGGCCTCGGCCTTCGGTGGGCCCTCGGCGCAGAACGCGGAGCCGCGCCGGTGGAGTTCGTGCTGGTGCTGATCGTGTTGTTGCCGCTGTTCCTCGGCGTGCTCCAGCTCGGTCTGTTCCTGCACGTCCGCAACACCCTCACCGCCTGCGCGCACGACGGTGCCCGCCAGGCCGCCAACTACGACGGGACGCCGACGGAGGGTGTGGCGGTGACGCGCGACTGCATCTCCGGTGCGCTGTCGGCCGGGATGGCGGGCGCGGTGACGCCGGGCACGACCAGTGCCGGCGGCCAGGAGGTGGTGCAGATGCGGGTGCGTGCCCGGATGCCCGCGATGGGGCTGTGGGGCCCGACGTTCGGCTTCACGGTCGCCGGGCACGCGGTGAAGGAGCCGACGCCATGACCTGGCGGCTGCTCCGCGCCGTGCGTGGTGTCACCTCCACCCCCGCTGCTCTGGCCCGGCGGCGGGCACGTGGCGAGGGCGGGAACGCCATCGTGGAGTTCTGCATGATGGGGATCCTGTTCCTGGTCCCACTGGTCTACGTCATGCTCGCGGTGTTCGACCTGCAGCGGGCGATGTACGGCGCCTCGGCCGCGGCTCGCGACGCCGGTCGCGCGTTCGTGCTGGCCCCCGACGTCGGCTCCGCCCAGGCCAGGGCCCGGCAGGCCGCGCAGTTCGCGATGGCGGACCAGGGACTCGATCTCGGTTCGGGTTTCTCCTACCAGTGCGACGGCGGCTGCCTGACGGCCGGCTCCGCGGTGACCGTCCGGGTGAGCTACACCGTCCCGCTGCCCTTCGTTCCGGATGCCATCGGCGGCCCGCTCGCGTCGATACCCGTCAGCAGCACGCACCGCACGCCCTACGGCGACTACCGCGAGTCGAAGGGGTGACCCGGATGGCCCGACCACCGGGTGGGCCTCGCGCGTCCAGGAACCGGCCCGACGAGCGCGGCTCGCTGATCCCGTTGATCATCGGATTCGGCATCATCGTGATGCTGCTGTGCGCCGTGGTCTTCGACGCCGCCCAGGCCTTCGTCTACCGCCGGGCCCTCAGCGGAATCGCCGACGGTGCGGCGCTGGCCGCGACCAACGGCGTCGACAAGGCGGCCATCTACCGCGGCGGGGTGGGGGACCGGGTGGTGCTCAGCCGCCAGCTGGCGCAGGAGGAAGTCGACAGGTACGTCTCCGAGGGCGGATACCGCTCCGTCGACTGCGGCGTGAGCGCGATGAACGCCGCCGAGGTCACCGTCACCTGTGGCGGGACCGTGGTCCTGCCGATCACCAACTCCGTGACCGGCGGGCAGGGTCGGGTCGACATCACCGTACGCGCCAACGCCGAGACCTTCGCCACGCCGTAGCGGGCGCCGCGACCGGCCTGCACGGCGCCGGCCGCGCGACGCTGCACACATCACCGGAAACCGGGACGGACCGGTGCTCCGCGTGTCCTTCGGCCGATCCTCCAGAGCGGCCCGATCACGGTGCCCGATCGGGTACGCGATGCCCGAAACCGGCGCCGCCGCCGGGCGCGTAGGCTTGGGGATCGTGGCCGGACCCGACTTCGAAGCAGAACTCAAGGCACTCGACTCGACGCTGCGCAGCATCGAGGCGGTGCTCGACCTGGACCAGCTGCGGCGGGAGATCGCCGAGCTGAGCGAGCAGGCGTCCGCTCCCAACCTGTGGGACGACCAGGCCAACGCCCAGCGGGTCACCACCCGGCTCGCCGCCCGCCAGGCCGACCTGGACCGGGTGACCAGCCAGCGGCAGCGGCTGGACGACCTCGCCGTGCTGGTCGAGCTGGCCGACGCCGAGGACGACTCGGCCACCCGCGCCGAGGCCGACAGGGAGCTCACCGACCTCCGCCGCGCCATCGACGCGCTGGAGGTCCGCACCCTCCTCTCCGGTGAGTACGACTCCCGCGAGGCGCTGGTGACCATCCGGTCCGGCGCCGGCGGAGTGGACGCCGCCGACTTCGCCGAGATGCTGATGCGGATGTACATCCGCTGGGCCGAGCGGCACAAGTACCCCAGCGAGGTCTACGACACCTCCTACGCCGAGGAGGCCGGTATCAAGTCGGCCACCTTCGCGGTGAAGGCCCCCTACGCCTACGGCACGCTCTCGGTCGAGCAGGGCACGCACCGGCTGGTCCGGATCTCACCGTTCGACAACCAGGGTCGCCGGCAGACCTCGTTCGCGGGCGTCGAGGTCGTCCCGGTTCTCGAGCAGACCGACGAGGTGGACATCCCCGAGGAGGAGATCCGCATCGACGTCTACCGCTCGTCTGGTCCGGGCGGCCAGAGCGTCAACACCACCGACTCCGCGGTGCGCATCACCCACCTCCCGACCGGGCTCGTCGTGTCCTGCCAGAACGAGAAGAGCCAGATCCAGAACCGCGCCACCGCGATGACGATCCTCAAGGCGAAGCTGCTCGCCCTGCGCAAGGCCGAGGAGCGGGCCAAGATCGACGAGATGCGGGGCAACGTCACCAGCTCCTGGGGCGACCAGATGCGCAACTACGTCCTGCACCCGTACCAAATGGTGAAGGACCTGCGGACCGAGCAGGAGACCGGCAACCCGCAGGCGGTCTTCGACGGCGAACTCGACGATTTCATCGAGGCCGGCATCCGCTGGCGCCGCACCAGCGGTGCAGCCGCCACCGCCTGAACCGCCCCGGCCTGAACCACCCCTGACGACGGGCCGCGACGCGGACCGCTTGCCGGCTGCCGCTGCCCCTGTCCCGGCCCGGTCGTCCCGCCGGATGTCCTGACGCCGAACGCCCGCACCTTTGACGCGGGGTAGCCGGCAGCTCACACCCGCACGCCCGTCCTGGGGCGATACGTCGTACGCGTCCGCGAATGCCCGCGGAGCGTGACATTTGCGGCTTGCTGGGGAGTCTGGCGATTGGGCAGGATTCGGGTCGTACACTCGACGACTGGCCGACCAAGACCGCCCAGGGCCGGTCATCAGACCGAGGCCAGACCGACCCCAGACCCCATGCCCCCGATCCGTACCGGAGCCCGAGCGAGGGCACCGGCCCCCGACCCAGGTCAGGAAGCATGCCGTGATCCGCTTCGAGAACGTCAGCAAGATCTACGACGGACAGACCCGGCCCGCGCTCGCCGACCTGTCCCTGGAGGTCGACAAGGGCGAGTTCGTGTTCCTGGTGGGGCAGTCGGGCTCGGGCAAGTCGACGTTCCTCCGGCTCGCCCTGCGTGAGCTGCGGCCCTCCCGGGGCCGGGTCTTCGTGGCCGGCAAGGAGCTCAACCGGCTGTCGTCGTGGAAGGTCCCGCGGCTGCGCCGCCAGATCGGCACGGTCTTCCAGGACTTCCGGCTGCTGCCCAACAAGACGATCTTCGACAACGTCGCGTTCGCGCTGCAGGTCATCGGGGGCTCGCGGTCGCAGATCGTCAAGGAGGTCCCGGTCGTCCTGGAGCTGGTCGGGCTGGACGGCAAGGAGAACCGCATGCCGGACGAGCTGTCCGGCGGCGAGCAGCAGCGGGTCGCGATCGCCCGGGCGTTCGTCAACCGGCCGAAGATCCTGATCGCCGACGAGCCGACCGGAAACCTCGACCCGTCGACGTCGGTCGGCATCATGAAGCTGCTGGACCGGATCAACCGCACCGGCACCACGGTCATCATGGCCACCCACGACGCCTCGATCGTGGACCAGATGCGCAAGCGCGTCATCGAACTCGACGGCGGCAAGCTGGTCCGCGACCAGACCCGCGGCGTCTACGGCTACCAGACCTAGCCGCCCCGCCACCGCCCCGACGTCACGACCCCGACACGCTAGGACACCATGCAGATCAGGTACGCCTTCTCCGAACTCGGCACGGGCCTTCGCCGCAACGTCACCATGACCGTGGCCGTCGTCGTCACCGTCTGGATCTCTCTCGTCCTCTTCGGGATGGGGATGCTCATCCGCTCAGAGGTCGGCATGGTCAAGGGCTTCTGGTACGACAAGGTGGAGATCGCGGTCTTCCTCTGCAACGGCGTGTCGTCCTCGCCGCAGTGTGCCGACGGCGCGGTCAGCGCCGGCCAGCGGGCGGAGATCAAGCAGGCGCTCAGCTCCAGTCCCGAGGTCCGCAGGGTCTACCACGAGTCCCAGGAGCAGGCCTTCAAGCGCTACCAGGAGATCTACAAGGACTCCGCCACCTCCAGGGTGGTGCAGGTGAAGGACCTGCCGGAGTCGTTCCGGGTGAGCCTGAAGAACCCACAGGAGTACCAGGGCGTGGTCTCGTCGGTGCAGGGCCTGCCCGGCGTGTTCAGCGTCCAGGACTCCCGCAAGCTGCTCGAACCCCTGTTCAAGGGGCTGAACGGCTTGCAGTGGATCTCGATCGGCCTGGCCGGCGGGCTGCTGGTGGCGGCGGTCCTGCAGATCGGCAACACGATCCGGCTCACGGTCTTCAGCCGACGACGTGAGATAGGCATCATGCGGCTCGTCGGCGCGTCGAACCTCTACATCCAGTTGCCGTTCATCGTGGAGAGCGTCGTCGCGGCGCTCGTGGGCGCCGCGCTGGCCTGCGGGACGCTTGCGCTGACGCCCATGCTCACCACGCGCTTACGCACCGACATCCGCGCCATTCCCTGGATCGGGTGGGAGGAGACTCTCGCCACGATGCCGGTGTTGGTGGTGCTGGGTGCACTTTTGGCCATCGTCGCGTCGTTCGTGACACTGCGGAAATACCTGACGGTGTGATGGGTACCTCCTACTCTCGGTAGGAACCTCCGAGAGAGAGGGGACCCTCCGTGTCCCGTCCGACCCCTGGGGTGCGCCGGCGCCTGGCGTACGTCGCGCTCGTGGTGGCCTGCCTTGCGGCGGTTCTCGCGTCCTCCGCGACCCTGAGGCCCGGCCTGCAGCAGGCGCAGGCCGGCCCCGACGACGACAGGCGGCGAGTCGACCTCCAGCTGGAGAACGCCAAGGGCGACCTGGACGAGTCCTCGGCCGGGTTGCGCTCGGCGACGCTCGCCCTGACCCAGGCGCAGGCCCGGTTGCGGACGGCGCAGACCCGGCTGGCCACCGTCCGGGGTGAGCTGGCCGCCGCCAAGGCGAAGGACGCCGCCCTCGCCGCCGACCTGGGCCGGGCGCGTGCGGCCGTCGCCCGGAGCCGGGCGGAGCTGGCCCGGACCGAGGCCGGCGTGAGGGCCCAGCGGGACGACATCGGGGCGTTCGCGGCCGCGGCGTACCAGCAGCCGGGGGTGAGCGAGCTCACCGCGGTGCTCACCAGTGAGACGACCGGCGAGCTGCTCGACCGGGCGCAGCTGGTCAGCAGCGTGTCCGACTCCCAGCAGGGGGCCCTGAACCGGCTGAACGCCGCCCGGGCGCAGCTCGCCGGCAAGCGGAGCGTGCTGGCTGCCGCCGAGCGGGTGGTCGCCCGCAAGCGCAAAGCTGCAGCCGCCAACCTCACCCGCGTACGCGAGCTCGAGCACCAGGCCGCCTCGACCGCCGCGTCGATCGGCAGCCTGGTCGCCGAGCGCAGGTCCGCCCAGGCCGCGGCCGAGCGCACCAAGGCCGACGACCTGCGGCGCTACCAGCAGCTGGTCGCCGAGCGAAACCGCATCCAGGCGATGCTGGAGGAGCTGGCCCGCAAGGAGGCTCGGCAGGAGCGTCAGCGCCAGGAACGCCAACGCCAGGAACGCCAGCGCCGGGGCCACGACGCAGGCAGGTCCGGCGCCGGCGGCAACGGGGGCGGCGGCTCCGGTGGCGAGAGCGGCTCCGGTGGCGACAACGGCGGCGGGGGCTCCGGTGGAGGTTCCGGCGGTGGCGGCGGCAACGGCAGCACGTTGTCCCGTCCCGTGCAGGCCCCGATCACCTCGCCGTACGGCATGCGGTTCCACCCGATCCTGCACCGGTGGAAGCTGCACGACGGCACCGACTTCGGCGCGTCCTGCGGCACCCCCATCCACGCGGCCGCCGGCGGGAAGGTCATCGCCCGCTACTACAACGCCGGCTACGGCAACCGCGTACTGGTCTCGCACGGGCGGATGCGCGGTGCGTCCATCGTCACCGCGTACAACCACATGACGAGGTACGCCGTGCACGTCGGCGAGCGGGTCAGCCGCGGCGAGGTCGTCGGCTACGTCGGCACCACGGGCTACTCCACCGGCTGCCACCTGCACTTCATGGTCTATCGGAACGGATCCACGACGAACCCCATGAACTGGCTGTAACCGGACCCCGCTCCGCGGCTCGGCGGGTCCCCAGCGGAAACGCGGTTGCGCCGGTCCGGGAAGATAGAGGGATGGCAAAGGAGCGCGGGCGCCGGGTGATCGCGCAGAATCGCAAGGCCCGGCACGACTACCACATCGACGACACGTTCGAGGCGGGTCTGGTCCTCACCGGTACGGAGGTGAAGGCCCTCCGCGCCGGCCGCGCTTCGCTGGTGGACGGCTACGCCGTCGTGATGAACGACGAGGTGTGGCTGCAGGGGGTGCACATCCCGGAGTACTCCCAGGGCACCTGGACCAACCACGCGCCCCGGCGGACCCGCAAGCTGCTCCTGCACCGCAAGGAGATCGCCGAGATCGGCGCGGCCACCCGGGAGAGCGGCATCACGATCGTCCCGTTGGCGCTGTACTTCAAGGACGGCAAGGCGAAGATCGAGATCGGCCTGGCCCGAGGCAAGCGGGAGTACGACAAGCGGCAGACCCTGGCCAAGCGGGAGGCCGACCGCGACGCCGCCCGGCAGCTGGCCGAGCACAACCGCCGCCACAGCTGAGCGACTGGCAGGCCCCGGCGGCACGCCGCCGGGGCCGATCGGCTGTCAGCGGGGGAGGATCAGCAGCTTCCCGGTGGTCCGGCGTCCCTGCAGGTCCGCGTGCGCCCGGCCGGCCTCCGCCAGCGAGTAGCGCCCGCCGATCCGTACGTGCAGCTGTCCCTGCCCGATCCAGCCGAACAGCTCCTCGGCGCGGCCGAGGAGCTCGGCGCGGTCGCGGGTGTAGTAGCCGAGGCTCGGCCTGGTCAGGAACAACCCGCCCTTGGAATTCAGCGTCTGCGGGTCGAACGGCGGGACCGGGCCGCTGGCCGCGCCGTACAACACCATCAGCCCCCGCACCCGCAACGCGTCCAGGCCACGCTCGAACGTCGCCTTGCCCACCCCGTCGTACACCACAGGGAACCCCTCGCCGTCGGTCAGCTCGCGGGCCCGGTCGGCGAAGTCGTCGTAGGACGCGATCTCGTCCGCGCCGGCGCCGCGGGCGAGCTCGGCCTTCTCCGCCGTGGAGGTGGTAGCGAGGACGTGTCCGGCCCGCAGCCTGACGATCTGGGTGAGCAGCAGCCCGACCCCGCCGGCGGCGGCGTGCACGAGCGCCCAGTCGTCCTTGCCGACCGGGTAGGTGGAGGTGGCGAGGTAGTGCGCGGTCATCCCCTGCAGCATCGTCGCCGCCGCCACCTCGTCGCTGACGGAGTCGGGGACGGGCACGGCCTCGGCCACCGGGACGCACACCTGCTCGGCGTAGGACCCCGGCGCCTCCTTCCAGGCCACCCGGTCGCCCACCGCCAACTCCGTCACGCCGGGACCGAGCCGGGCGACCGTCCCGGCGCCCTCGCTGCCGGCCACGAACGGCGTGGACATCGGGTACGCGCCGGAGCGCCGGTAGATGTCGATGAAGTTGACGCCGGCCGCGGCCACGTCGACCAGCACCTCACCCGGCCCGGGCTCGGGGGTCGGTAGATCGGCCACCTCGAGAACGTCCGGTCCGCCGGTTCGGGTCACCTGCACTGCTCGCACCCAAGACACCCCTTCTGGTCGTCGCCCGGTCGTTCGGGCGGGGACCCTCCCAACCTATGAGCCCGGCCCGATTCCGCAACCGGCACATCCGTTGAGTACGCCGACGCGGCCGGTTTGGGCCCGTGTACTCAGGCGGCCCACCGCGCCGCGGGTGCAGGGTGGTTGTTACCAGGCTTCCGACGAAGACGGAGGACGCCGATGCGGGATGTGGTCCTGGCGGCAGCGGTGTGCGGCGGCGCCGTCCTCTGTGTGCCGTACCTTCGGACGGTGCTGGCCGACGCCGTGCACACCGGCAGATGGTCCCCCGGAATCGACCCGGAGTGGCTGCAGGTCGTCGTGGTGCCCGTCGCCTGCGGCAGCGCCGCCGCCCTCGTGCTGTGGGCGCTGCGGACGGACCGCCCGGTGCTCGCCCCCCTTGTGGCCGGCACCGCCGTGCTGGTCGTGCACGTCGCCCTGGCACGTACCTTCTACCTCCTCGCCGACGCGCTCGCGCTGACACCGGCGTTCGCGCTGGCCACCTTCGCCGCCCTCGTCGGCGGCTGGGCCGGCTGGGCGGGTGCTCCGGGCCGACCGTGGCCGCCCCGCGTCGCCGGACTGATGGTGCTGGCCGGGCTGGGCGTGGTGGCGGTGGTCGAGCACGTGTTCGCCGAACGCCTCGACGTGGCGGTGAAGCGGCAGGAGATCCGCGCCACAGGGCTGCGCCCGCTGCTGGTCGACGACCCGTCCTGGCGCCTGGACTACGTCTACGTGGCACCGGACGGGCGTTCGATCAGCGTGGGGTACGACAACGCGGCCGCCGACAACTCCCTCTCGGTCGAGCTGACGCCGTTCGACCATGCGCCCGAGCGCGACCTCGTACCCGCCCAGTCCGAGCGGACCCTCGTCCTCGCCGGAGCGGTCCGGCCGGCGCTGCGGCGGCTCGGCGGGGTCACCTCGCCGCGCTACCTCACCCGGGTGGGCAGCCAGTGGGTACGCCTGGAGTTCGACCACGGCGAGGTCGGCGAGGAGGAGGCGGCGCGCCTGGTGGCCGGGATGCGGGCGGTCGACGCCGGTGAGCTCGCCGACCGTGACGCCGGAGCGGCGACCTGGTGGCAGGCGGTCCGCGGCGCGACCGGCGACCGCGAGTCCACCGGCCGGTGGTTTCCCGGACACCGGCGGCGGGGCCGGGTCGTCGGCTGAACGAACCGGCGGTTGATGGCAGGATCGCGGCGTGACCGCCGACGCCCCGACAAACTCTTCGACAGGCTCCCCGACGGACTCGCCGCTGCTGCGGGCCGCCCACCGACTCGCCACCGACCTGCTCGCCCCGAACGCCGCCGACGTGGACACCGGCACTGTTCCGCGCTCGCACCTGGACGCACTGGGCCAGGCGGGCCTGCTCGGCCTGGCCGCGCCGGTCGCCGACGGCGGCAGCGCGGCCCCGCCCCGGCTGCAGCGCCGGATCGCGGAGGTGCTGGCCGGTGCCGACGCGGCGACCTGGTTCGTCGGCGCCCAGCACCACGGCCCCGTCCGGCTGCTCGCCGACAGCGACGCCCCGGCCCGAGCCGAGCTACTGCCCCGGCTGGCCCGCGGCGAACTCCTGGCGGGCACGGCCTTCGCGCACCTGCGCCGCTGGCCGGACCGTCCGGTGGAGGCCGAGCGCGTCGCGGGTGGCTGGCGGTTCAGCGGCGTCGCGCCGTGGTACACCGGCTGGGGGCTCAACGACGTCTTCTCCCTCGGCGGCGCGACCGCGGCCGGTGAGGTGGTGTTCGGGATCGTGCCCGCGCGGGTACAGGAGGGGCTGGCCGCCTCCGACCCGCTGCGGCTGGCGGCGATGACCGCGACGCGTACGGTGCGACTGCGGTTCGACGGCCTCCTCGTACCCGACTCCCACGTCGTGGCGCGGGTTCCGGTCGACCGCTGGCTGCACACCGACCGGCGCAACACCGTGATGCCCAACCCGGCGGCGTTCGGGCTGGTAGCGACCGCCGTCATCCGACTTCGCGAGGTCGCCGACCAGACCGGGCTGGCCCCGGCCGGCCGGGCCGCCGACCGGTTCTCCGAACGCCTGGAACGCCTGCGCGAGCGCACCGACCGGCTCTTCGACGAGGTGCCTCCGGACGACCAGCACGACGTCCGGCTGGCTGTCCGGGCCCAGGTCGGCACGTTGCTGGTGGACGCGACCACGGCGCTGGTCGTCGCCGGCGGCGGCAGGTCGATGACGCTGACCGACCCGGCCCAGCGGCTGGCCAGAGAGGCGGCGTTCCTGCTGGTGCAGGCGCAGACCAGGCCCGCCCGCGAGGAGCAGCTCCGGTACTGGGCCGACGGTCCGGGTGGCGAACCGGACGACGACCGAGCTGAGCGACCGGGCGCGACGTCGACTGGCGCCGGCGATGTCGGTGGCACACCCTAGGGTGACGGTCCACTCGCGAAAGAACTCGCGGAGAACGGAGAGGACATGCGGCTGAGCAGGTCCCTGCCCGGGAACGATCCGGTCACCCCGCCGATGTTCGGCGGCTGGTTGCGGCACCTGCGCCCGCGTTCCCGCGAAAACGTCCTCGACCGCACGAAGGCCCTGGCCGGCGCGTTCCAGCTGATCGGCTGGCAGAACAGCCTGCGCGCGGTGCGCTACGCCGTCCGGCGCACCTGGCTCGACCGCCGGCTGGAACAGCCGTCGCGCACGCCGCCGCGCGTGCCGGGCCGGCTGACCGGTGCGGAGCCGGTCGCCGGGGGAGCGCGGTTCACGTTCGCTCCGACCGGCGGGACCGGGAGCGGGGCCTCCTCCGACGACCTCACCCTGGAGGTGCGGTTCCTCGCCACCGGCGGCGTCTTCGTCGGGTGGGACGGCGCCGCACCCACCCCGTCCTACGCGCTGGCCGACTTCGGGTCCGGGCAGCCGCCCGCCCCGGCCGAGGACACCACGCTCGCCCGGGAGGGCGACGACTGGACGATCGGCACCGGCGAGCTGAGCGTCACCGTCCACCCCTCCGGCGGGCTCACGTTCCGGTCCGGCGGCGACGGGCACGCCCCACCGCTCCGCCAGGATCTGCCGCCCCGCTGGGACGGCGTTGCCTGGACCCACCGCAGCACGCTGGACAGCGATGCCGCCGTGCTCGGCCTCGGTGGCCGCAGTGCACCGGTCGACCGGAGGGGCGGTACCTACCGGCTGTGGAACTCCGACCCCGGCGGCACCTACACGCTGGGCGACGACCCGCTGTCGCTGTCGATCCCGGTCTACCTCGTCGTCGCTGACGCGGGCACGCACCTCGCGTTCCACGACACCAGCTTCGACGGCACCGTCGAGGTGGGCGAGCAGGTCGTCGCCCGCCTGTCCGACGGCCCCCTGCGTTACTACGTCTTCCCGGGCAGTCCGGCGCGGGCGCTGGAGGCCTACACCGCGCTCACCGGTCGGCCGGCGTTGCCGCCGCGCTGGGCACTCGGCTACCACCAGAGTCGCTGGGGGTACGGCAGCGAGTCCGCGGTCCGCCGGATCGTCGGCCAGTTCGCCGAACGCGGCCTGCCGCTGTCGGTGATCTGGCTGGACATCGACCACCTGGTCGACAACCGGCCGTTCAACGTCGACCCGCAGCGCTACCCCGACCTCGCCACCCTCACCGCGGACCTGGCCGAGCGCGGCATCCACCTGGTGGCCATCGCCGATCCCGGGGTCGCCACGGACCGCCGCGACCCCGTGTTCGCCGGCGGGCTCGCGGCCGACGTGTTCTGCCGGGACGAGCACGGCGGGCTGGCGACCGGGGTGGTGTGGCCGGGCACCACGGTCTTTCCCGACTTCACCGCGTCCCGGACCCGCGAGTGGTGGAGCCGGCTCTACCAGACCTACGTCAGCGCCGGTGTCGCCGGTTTCTGGCACGACATGAACGAGCCGTCGTCGTTCGCGGCGTGGGGGGACGGGACGCTTCCGCTGTCCACCCGGCACGACCTCGACGGCCGCGGTGGCGACCACCGCGAGGCGCACAACGTCTACGCCCTGCTGCTCAACCACGCCGGGTTCGACGGCGTGCGGCGGCTGCGGCCGGACCGCCGCCCCTACCTCCTGTCGCGGTCGGGGTTCGCGGGCCTGCAGCGTTACGCGGGCACCTGGTCCGGTGACATCGGCACGGCGTGGGAGAGCCTGCGGATCAGCCTCAGCTTCACCCTCGGGCTGGGCTGTTCGGGAATGCCGTACTCCGGTCCCGACATCGGCGGCTTCGACGCGCACCCGTCGGCGGAGTTGTACGTCCGCTGGTTCCAGCTCGCCTCGTATCTCCCGTTCTTCCGGGTGCACTGCGCCGCGTCACTGCCGCACCGGGAGCCGTGGGCGTTCGGGCCGGAGGTTCTGGGGCAGGTGCGACCTGCGCTGGCCGATCGATACACCCTGCTGCCGTACTGGTACACCCTGGCCTGGGTCGCGCACCGCACCGGGACGCCCTACGCCCGGCCGATGTTCTGGGCGGACCCGGCCGACGCCGCCCTGCGCTGGGAGGACGACCAGTTCCTGCTCGGCGACTCGCTGCTGGTGGCACCGGTGCTCGCCGAGGGCGTCCGCGAGCGGAGCGTTCGGCTGCCCGCCGGGCGGTGGTACGACCGGCGCACCGGGATCGCCCACGACGGGCCCGGGCACGTGACCGTGCCGGCACCGCTGGACTCGACCCCGGTGCTCGTCCGGGCTGGTTCGGTGCTTCCGGTGGAGCGGGCCGGTTCGATCGTGCTGGAGGTCTACGCGCCCGGTCCGGACGACGAGTCGGCCACAGGCGATGCCCAGGGCCCGGGCGGGATGCTGGTCACCGACGCCGGCGACGGCTACGCCGAGCCGGTGGAGGAGCGCTTCACTCTCGGCCGCGACGCCGACGGCCGGCTCGAGGTGCGCTACTCCGGGCCGGCCGGCTCACTGCCGTACGACGTGGACTGGCGGGTGGCCTCCGACCTGCCGTGACCGCCGATCGGGGACCTGCGACTCTCTAGGAGAGTTGCCGGAGGCGGATCGTCTCCGGCATCTCCCGCAGCACCTGGGCCACCTTGTCCGCGGCCGGCGCGCCGATGTCGGTGATGACGTAGCCGACCTCGCCGCGCGTCCCGAGGAACTGTCCCTCGATGTTCACGCCGTGCTCGGCGAGGACGCCGTTGATGGTGGCGAGGACGCCCGGGGTGTTCACGTGCACGTGCGCGAGCCGGTGGGCGCCGACCCGCTCGGGCAGGGCGAGCTCGGGGAGGTTCACGCTCAGGGACGTGTTGCCGTCGTCGGCGTAGTGGCGCAGCTTGGACGCCACGAACCGCCCGATGTCCTGCTGCGCCTCCTCGGTGGACCCGCCGACGTGCGGGGTGAGGATGACGTTGGACAGCCCGCGCAGCTCCGACTCGAACGCCTCGCCGCGGCGCTTCGGCTCGCGTGGGAACACGTCCACGGCCGCGCCGGCGAGGTGGCCGGACTCGATGTGGCGGCGCAGCGCCTCGTGGTCGACGAGGAAGCCGCGGGAGAGGTTGAGGAAGATCGAGCCGGCACGCATCCGGGCGAACTCCGCCTCGCCGAACATCCCGCTGTTGCCGGGCCGCCCGTCGACGTGCAGGGTCACGATGTCGACCGACTCCAGCAGCTCCTCGATGGAGGAGCATCGGACCGCGTTGCCGAGGGCCAACTTGTCGTTGATGTCGTAGAAGTACACCGACATGCCGAGCGTCTCGGCCAGCACCGACAGCTGGCTGCCGATGTTGCCGTACCCCACGATGCCGAGCCGGCGGCCGCGCACCTCGTGGCTGCCGGCGGCCGACTTGTCCCAGATGCCGGCGTGCATGTCCCGGCTCTTGTCGGTGAGCCGCCGGGTGAGCGCGATGATCTCGGCGATGGCGAGCTCGACCACGCTGCGGGTGTTGGAGAACGGTGCGTTGAACACCGCCACCCCGCGCCGGGTCGCCGCCGGGAGGTCGATCTGGTTGGTGCCGATGCAGAACGCACCCACCGCGAGGAGGTTGCCGGCCTGGTCGAGCACCTTGTCGGTGAGCTGGGTGGTCGACCGGATGCCGAGCAGGTGTACGTCACCGATCCGCGCGGCCAGCTCGTCCTCGCCGAGTGCGCCGTCGTGGGTCTCCACGTGGAAGCCGGCCGAGGAGAGCAGCTCGGTGGCGTCGGGGTGGATGTTCTCCAGCAGCAGGACGTTGATCTTGTCGTCTCCGGTCGAGGCCATGGCAAAGATGGTGCCCCCTTCGCCCCGAGCGGGCACACCCGGGTCCACGGTGCGGTACGCACTCCGGCGAATCCGGGGGCAACGCCGTCATATCGGTGCCGGCCCCGGTCGCTGTCTGGGCGTGTCTAGGGTCTGGCGGGGGACAGCTCGCCCTGGTCCAGGCCGTCGCCCCGATCCTCGTCCGCATCCCGTTCGGCCGCGGGGCGGTTCGGAATCCGGATGGACGCGGCGGCCGCCAGGAAGCAGAGCAGGCCGGCGCCGGTGAACGCGAGGGTGTAGCTGCCCAGGTCGTCGCGGATCACGCCCGCGGCGGTGGCGGCGATCGCCGCGCCGATCTGGTGGCAGGCGAAGACCCAGCCGAACACGATCGGTCCCGCGGTGCCGAAATGCGTACGGCACAAGACGATCGTCGGCGGCACGGTCGCCACCCAGTCCAGTCCGTAGAACACGATGAAGATCAGCAGGCTCGGGTGCGGTTCGGCCGAGAGCAGGGACGGCAGCAGCAGGAGGGAGCCGCCGCGCAGCGCGTAGTACATTCCTAGCAGCAGCGGCGCCGGAACCCGGTCGGTGAGCCAGCCGGAGGCGACCGTCCCCACCACGTCCATCACGCCGGCCAGGGCCAGCAGCGACGCGGCCACCGGCTCGGCCATGCCGTGGTCGTGGGCGGCCGGGATCAGGTGGATCTGGATCAGCCCGTTGGTCGACATGCCGCAGATCGCGAAGCCCGCCGCGAGCAGCCAGAACGGCCGGGTGCGGGCGGCCGCGGCCAGCGTGGCCAGGGCACGCCCGGCGGCCGGATGCTGGGCGGGTTCGCCGGGTTCGTCACCGTTCGCGCCGTACGGCTTGAGGCCGACGTCGCTCGGCCGGTCGCGCAGGAACACCACGACCAGCGGAATGACCGCCAGGGCGGCGATCGTCACGGTCCAGGACGCGCTGCGCCAGCCCGAGCCGACGGCGAGAGTGGCGAGTACGGGCAGGAACACCAGCCGGCCGGCCGCGCCGCCGGAGGTGAGCACACCGGTCACCAGGCCGCGATGCCGTACGAACCACCGCCCGGTGATCGTGGCCACGAAGCCCAGCGCCATCGCACCGGTACCCAGGCCGACGAGCACGCCCCACAGCAGGACCAGCTGCCAGCTGGTGGTCATGTACACCGTCAGGCCGCTGCCCACCACGATCAACGCGAGCGCACCGACCAGGACGCGGCGGATCCCGAACCGCTCCATCAGTGCGGCCGCGAACGGCGCGGTCAGGCCGTAGAGGAGGAGATTGACCGAGATCGCGAGCGAGATGGTGCTGCGGGACCAGCCGAACTCCTCCTGCAGTGGAGTGACCAGGACACCGGGAGTGGCACCGAATCCGGCGGCGGCGACCAGGGTGAGCATCGAGACCCCCGCGACGAGCCAGGCACGGTGGAGGCGGGGCGCCCGGGTGGACGTTGGCGCGGTGGACGTTTGCACAGGAACCAGTCTTCGGGACCGGCCGGGCGCGAACGAGTGGCCTGAAGGCCAACATGTGCAAGGATCGGGCCATGCCATTTCCTGTCACCGACTCCCGGCACCGGGTCGCGGTGCTGGCCCTGCCCGGCGTCGTGCCGTTCGACCTGGGCACGGCGACCCAGGTCTTCTGCTCCGCCCGCGACGGCGACGACCGCAGGCACTACGCCGTTCGGGTCGGTACGCCCGACGGGGCGGCGGTGCGAACGGCCGCCGGCTTCGACGTGACCCCCGAGCACGGACCGGAGTTGCTCGCCGCCGCGGACACCGTGGTGGTGCCCGGCGTGCACGGCGGACCCGCGATGACCGACGGGACGCTGGACCCGCTGATCGGCCAGGCGCTGCGGGAGGTGGTGGCGACCGGCCGGCGACTGGTGTCGATCTGCACCGGCGCCTTCGTACTGGCCGCGGCCGGGGTGCTGGACGGCCGCCCGGCCACGACCCACTGGGCGCACGCCGAGCGGTTCCGGCAGTTGTACCCGAAGGTGCGGCTCGACCCGGACGTGCTGTTCGTCGACGACGGTCCGGTGCTCACCTCGGCGGGCGTGGGCGCAGGGCTCGATCTGTGCCTGCACATCATCCGCCGCGACCACGGTGCCGAGGTGGCCAACGGCGCCGCCCGCCGATGTGTGGTGCCGCCCTGGCGTGACGGCGGCCAGTCGCAGTACATCGAGCGCCCGGTTCCCTCTCCGGCCGGCACCACCACCGAACCAACCCGTCGCTGGATGCTGAACCACCTGGCCGACCCGCTCGACCTGCAGGCGCTGGCCGGGCACGCGCGGATGAGCGTACGGACGTTCACCCGGCGGTTCCGGGAGGAGACGGGCCTGAGCCCGGGCGCCTGGCTGGGCCGGCAGCGGGTCGAGCATGCCCGGCACCTGCTGGAGTCCACCGACCTGCCGGTCGACGCGGTTGCCCGGGCCGCGGGGTTCGCGACCACCGCGTCGTTGCGCCAGCACCTGCACGCGGTCGTCGGGGTCTCGCCGCTGGCGTACCGGCGGACCTTCCGCGGTGGGTCCGAGCGCTGAGCGGGGCCGAGCGTTTCGCCGGCCCCGGAGGGCCGCTGTCAACCGGCGCTTGTCCGCGTACGCGACCGCAGTGAACTCGCCCGTACGTGCAACTCGGTGGGCAGCACCGTCACCGACGGCGGCCTGGACGGGTCCTCGACCCGGCGCAGCAACAGGTCGGCGGCGGTGCGCCCGATCTCGTACGTGGGTTGGGTGATCGTGGACAGCGGCGGCCGGATCAGCGTCGCGCACGGCACGTCGTCGAACCCGAAGACACCCACGTCGGCGGGCACCCGCAGGCCCCGGTCGACCAGGCACTCCAGCGCGCCGACGGTGAGCAGGTTGTTGGTGGCGAACACCGCGTCCGGGCGAGGCGTGTGGTCGAGGAGCTCGCCCATGGCGGCGTACCCGCCCTGCTCGCGGAAGTCGGTGTGGCGTACCAGCCGCGGATCCGGTTTCCGGTCGGCCGCCCGCAGCGCGCGGCGGTAGCCCTCGAGGCGTTCCTCGGCGGTGCTGACGTCGCGCGGCCCGGTGATGCAGGCGACCCGGGTGAAGCCCTCGTCGAGGAGGTGGGCGGTGGCGAGTTCGGCGGCGCTGGTGTTGTCCACCGTCACCGTGTCCACCTCGACCTCCTCCGCCCGCCGGTCGATGGCCACGATCGGTACGCCGGCCGACACCAGCTGGGCCAGGTGACCCGGCTGGTTGGTCGGCGAGACGATCACCCCGGCCATCTGCTCGGCCAGGATCGCGGCGATGTAGTCGGCCTCCTTGGCCGGGCTCTCGTCGCTGTTGCAGAGCACCACCGAGTACCTCGCCTGCTGCGCGACGTCCTCGACCCCGCGCACCAGCGCGGTGAAGAACGGGTTGTTGATGTCGGAGACGAGCACCGCCCACAGGTGGGTCTGACTGCGGCGCAGGCTGCGGGCGAGCGCGTTGGGCCGGTAGTCGAGCTCGGTCGCGGCGGCACGGACACGGTCGGCCAGTTGTGCGTCGACGGTCTGCTTGCCGTTGAGCACCCGGGAGACGGTGGACGCGGAGACGCCCGCGCGGCGGGCGACGTCGTAGATCGTGGCCATGGTGGTGGCTCAGCGTAGGACACAGCAGGGCGCTCTCGTCCGTCCCGGTCGGAGAGAGCGCCCCGCGTCTGCGTGCCCGCCGCGTCAGATCATCCGGCGGGCGAGGTTCTCCTTGCCCGAGGCGCCGTGAGCGGATCCGGCGATCCACGGGCCGTCGGGGTAGAGGTGGAGTACGCCCTCCTCCACCCAGGTGTAGCGACCGGCCATGATCTGCTTGGCCAGCGCGTCGTCGCTGTCGTCCGCGTTGACCCACAGCCGGCGGAACAGCTCCCGGATCCGGGTCCGCGCCTGGACGCAGAACGCCTCCGCCAGTTCGTACGCCGCGGCGCCGCGCTCGGGGTCCTCCTGCCGCAGGCGCTCGGCCCGCACACAGGCCGCCGTCATGGCGAACAGCTCCGCGCCGATGTCGACCACCCGGGCGAGGAATCCCTGCCGCTGTTCGAGTTTGGCCTGCCAGCGCGCCATGCCGTAGAAGGTGTTGCGGGCCAGCTTGCGCGAGGCGCGCTCCACGAACCGCAGATGCGGGGCCAGGTCACCGAACTCGGCGTACGACGAGGGCCGGTGTCCCTTGCCGGTGACCAGCCGCGGCAGCCACCGTCCGTAGAAGCCGCTCGCCCTGGCCGCCGCCTTCGCCTTCGCGCCGGTGTCGGCCTGCACGTCGGCCAGCGCACCCGCGGCCTGCAGGTGGGTGTCGACCGCCTCGCGGGCGATCATCAGGTGCATGATCTCGGTCGAACCCTCGAAGATCCGGTTGATGCGCATGTCCCGCAGCATCTGCTCCACGGGCACAGCCCGCTCACCGCGCGCCGCCAGCGACTCCGCGCTCTCGTAGCCGCGGCCGCCCCGGATCTGCACGAGTTCGTCGATCATCTGCCAGGCCTTCTCGCTGGCGTACAGCTTGGCCAGCGCCGCCTCCAGCCGGATGTCGAGGGAGCCCTGGTCGGCCATCCCGGCGGACAGTTCGAGGACGCTCTCCAGCGCGTACGACGTGGCCGCGATGAAGGAGATCTTGTGCGCGATGGCCGCGTGCCGGCCGATCGGGCGGCCCCACTGTTCGCGTTCTGCGGACCACTCGCGGGCGACCTTCAGAGCCCACTTGCCCGCGCCCGCGCACATCGCGGGGATCGACAGCCGGCCGGCGTTCAGCGTCGTCAGCGCGATCTTCAGGCCCATGCCCTCCTCGGCGAGCCGGTTCGCGGCGGGGACCCGCACCTGGTGGAAGCGGGTGACGCCGTTCTCGATGCCGCGCAGGCCCATGAAGGCGTTGCGGTTCTCGACCGTGATGCCGGGGCTGTCGGCCTCGACCACGAAGGCGGTGATGCCGCCGCGGTGGCCCTCCGAGCGGGGCACCCGGGCCATCACCACGACGAGTTCGGCCACGACGCCGTTCGTCGTCCACAGCTTCACGCCGTCCAGGACGTACTCGGAGCCGTCCGCGCTCGGCACGGCGGCCATCGCCAGCCGGGCGGGGTCGGAACCGACGTCGGGTTCGGTGAGCAGGAACGCGCTGATCGCGCCGCGCGCACAGCGGGGGAGGTACTCCCGCTTCTGCTCCTCGGTGCCGAACATCTTCACCGGTTCGGGCACGCCGATCGACTGGTGCGCCGACAGCAGAGCGCCGATGCTCGGGTGGACCGAGCTTGCCAGCATCAGCCCGGCGCCGTAGTCGGCCATCGACAGGCCGAGACCGCCGTACTCCACCGGGATCTTCATCCCGAACGCGCCCAGGGCGGCGAAGCCCTTCGCGTACTCGTCGGGGATGCGGGACTCACGTTCGATGACCTGGCCGTCCAGCGTCTCGCAGTACGCGCGCAGGCGGGCCAGGAACTCCCGGCCCCGGAGGATCTTGTCGGCGGGAGGACGCGGGGCGGGATGGATCAGGTCGAGGCGGAGCTGCCCGAGGTAGAGGTCCTTGGCGAAGCTCGGCTTGACCCAGGAAGCCTCGCGGGCCGCCTCGGCGACAGCGCGAGCTTCCACTTCGGTGACGCGGCCGGTCTGGCTCATGGCTCACCCTTTCGCCGGTACTACCGGCCAGTGTTACTCGCCAGTAAGAGGCGTGCCAGGGGAACCTGAAAAGGGACCGACAGCTTGGGCGAGTGGTCCGAAAGGTGCCGTTGACAGTGGTTGGCCTCGGTCGCGTACGGTCCGAGAAGCCTGTGTACGCAGGCGAAACGGACCTGTCGGGCAGGCCTGTCAGGCGTCGGTTGACGACCACTCACGGTCTGGTGACCTCGGCGGCCGGGGCGGGAAGGGCCGCCGGTCCATGCGGGGCACGACCCGATGAACCGTGGCCAGGGTGAGTGCCATCACCAGGCAGGCGGTGCCGGAGATGGCGGCCGCGCTTCCGGCGTACGCCACGAAAAGCCGCCGCCGGGTCAGCGCGTCGATGTTCGCGTACAGCCCGGGGTCGGCGACCGCCGCGGCGAGGATGCCGCCGGCCACCAGGGCCACGCCGGCCACCGCGAGCAGTGAGACGGCGTACGGATGAGCCTCCCGGGTGGTGGCCCGGGCGAACCGGGACTGGGCGAGGACCAAACAGAACCCGCCACCGGCCGCCCAGCCGCCGACGATCAGCAGTGCCGCCACGGCGTCGCTGGGCCGGTGCCAGCCGGCGGACAGCGTGGCCACCGCGGTCAGCGCGGAGTAGCCGGCGCCGAGCACCGCCGCCGTGCCGCGCAGGGCGGGTGGGAGCACCAGGACGAACGCGACGGCGACCGACGCGGCCACCGTGGTGTGCCCGCTCGGCAGGCTGTTCAGGCCGGCCGCCGTCTCGCCCTGGACGCCGAGGTCGGGGCGCTGGATGACGACGTGCTTGAGTACCTGGGTGGTGAGGTTGGAGCCGGCGACCACGAGCGTGGCGACCAGCGCGAGCAGCACCCGGCGTCTGGCCAGCGCGATGAACCCGATCAGCAGGGTCGCGGCCGCGAGGGAGGCCACCGACACCACGTCCAGCACCCGGGTCACCAACGTGTGCACGTGTGTCTGGCCGACCACGTTGCCGGCGAGCGCCACCGAGTCCAGGAGCTGGCCGTGGTGGGTGTGGATGAAGATCCACCACACGGCCGCCAGTGCGACGACGAAGCCGAGAGTGAGGGTGAACAGCCAGGACGCGGTGACTCCACGGGAGCGGCTCGGCATGCGATCACGGTAACTGCTCACCCTGGGTGCCCGGCCGCTTCCCGGAGGCCTCATCCCCGACGGGCGGCGGAGATGAGGCCTCCGGGAGTCGCCTCTGGACATGTCTCACATAACGGACGCCCGGCGCCGGCCGCGGAATGCGGATGACCTACGCGGGCGTTGGGCAGTACAGTGGTCCGGGTCGGTCGGGTACGCCCGATCCGGCGCGAGCAGGACAACCTTGACAACTCAACATGGGGGTGAACGGTTTCGACTTCGTGCGATCGCTTCAGGGGAAGCGGGCCGAGGACCCAGGGTCGTCTCGTTAACGATCCCTGGAAACCAATAAGTGCCGATTCCAAGCGCACTAACTTCGCTCTCGCCGCCTGAGGCGAGCTGACGAAGGGTCAGCCCGGGAGTGCCTTCGGCCCGGGTCCTGATCTCATCAAGAGGGCTCACCTGTACGGACTGGCCACTGGGCCGTACGGGGAAATGAACAGTGGCTGGGCCCGTCGGCGACTTGCCTGTGAGAGCGCCGGGGCCGAGTAGAACGCCTAACAGGATGCGCCCGGAGAAGCCCTGAAACATCGACGAAGGACGCGGGTTCGATTCCCGCCACCTCCACCAACCGCAAGGCCCCTGGTCAGAGCCATCTGACCAGGGGCTTTCGCGTGCCAGTGACCACTTTACGACCAGTTTGTGTACGGGCGGTCGCCCCTCGGACACGTCCGACAGCGAGCGTCAGTGTCGCGCGCCAGGCGGCGTCGGGCTCAATCACCTGATCGACTCCCAAGATCCGCGGTGGCTGCCAAGGTGCGTTCGAGAGCGGCCCAGGCCGCGTAGAGGCCGTCCGGATCTGCGGCGTGCCGGTCGGCGCGCCCGGAAAGCGAACCGCATCACGACACCGGACAGGTCAGCCCCAACGAATCGAGCACCACGCAGGTCCGCGCCGGCGAACTCTGCTCCCTGCAGGTTGCTGGACCGCGTGAAGGTTGCCACAGCATTCCTCTTCACGCTAAGGCGCGATGTGGCGTTGCATCCCTCAGCGCCACTTGGCGATCTTACGGTCAGGCTCGAACCCGAACTCAGGGGTGGGCCGGTCCATACTGGTCGGCCATGGATCTGGACGAGTACCAGTGCGGCGCCCTGCGCACCGCCGCGTCGCGGGACAAGAAGAACGAGCTACTGCACCTGGTGCTCGGGCTGGTCGGCGAGTCGGGTGAGATCGCCGAGAAGTTCAAGAAGTGGGTACGCGACCAGGACAGCGACGAGTCGCGGATCGACCGGGCCAGCGTGGCCAAGGAACTCGGGGACGTGCTCTGGTACGTCGCGGTGCTCGCCGACTACCTCGACCTGTCGCTGGACGACATCGCGAGCGGCAACCTCGCCAAGCTGGCAAGCCGCCAGGATCGCGGCGTCCTGGGTGGGAGCGGCGACAACCGTTGATGTGCCGCGCTGCGTGATCACACCGTGTGGGAAGTGTCGGGTGGTGCCTGCATCTGCGGCCGCACCAGGTGTCTACGGACGGCAGGCGACAGCAGCGTCGCCAGCTTGGCCGCAGAGATCAGTAGTAAAGGGACCATGTAGGTCGTGATGTCACCACCGACGACGAGCACGAACAACAGCCAGGCGCCGAGGAGTACCGACAGTCCCCACGCCATTCGGCCTCGGCGCCACACCAGCCAGGCGAGCCCGGCGAAGATCAGCGTCCCCACCAGTTGTTCGGCGAACGGGTAGTCCGCGTTCATCGCGGCCCCGACCGTGCGGGTGTAGGTCAGCAGGAGCACGTCGAGCAGCACGTAACCCGCGAGCAACCACCCGGGCGAGTGCCGCCAGATCCGGCCCACCTTCATGTCGACACCTTCCTGCCGGACCAAGGACCCGACACCTTGGCCCACGCGTGCTGCGAAGGCCGTCGGGTGAACGTACGCCCGTCACAGGCGGAACAGGAACCGATGGACCCCGACGCCGACGACGGCCACGGCCGACGAGACCAGGGCGAGGTCCAGTGCGAGGTCCAGTGCGAGCATCCCAGCAGAGATCCGGGTCGGGTTCTCCTGCGGTAGCCCGAACCTCAGGCCGGACGCCTGACCTTCCGGTGGGTCCATCCACGACTGGTCCTGGCGGATCCAGTCGAACGGGAGCCCGAGGTGAACGTCCCTGAGCTCGGCTGCCGTACTGGCTCGGCCATGGTCGAGGAAGAGCCCGAGAACGAGAAGGACGCCCGCAAGCGTCAGCACCGCGAGCACCCGCCCGGCCAGCCGAATGGAGTTGCGGACCACTGTCGCCCCCTCCGCCGCACCAACCAGGATCCAGACTCTAGATCACGCACCCAGACACTGTGGGGTTCTCACGTCATCTCGCCCGCCGGCCGCGTACTCGCTACGCTCCAGCCAACCCACACGGCGGAAGGGGACGCTCATGCTCACAGGTAACGGCGCGCGGCGGGTTCAGCGAGTGCTCGTGGGCGGGTCCGGTGTGTGGGCCGCGGCCCTCGCCTGGTCCACGCTGGTGGTTTTGTGGGTGACGGTGTTCCTGCTCGGCTGGCTCGTCCTCCCTGCGGTGGCCGGCCTCACAGTCGCCGCGGTGCTTCTCACCGCACGCTTCTCGGCCGCATGGCGACCCGGGCGACTCCTCATGCTCGCGTCCCTCGGCGTCTGGGCCGTCTGCTCCGTCGTCGTGTGGTGGCTGTGGGGGGTCGGCTTCGAGGCGGCGGACACCGGACGGCCCATGCCCGCGGTGATGGTGCTGGAGCGTCCGTCGTTCGTCCTGGGCGCGGGCGCCTTCCTGCTGTTCTGGGCACACCTGCTGGCCGGCGTCGTCCACACCCGCAGAGCCGCGCCACCCACGCTCGCGAGCTCCGAGGCTGCCGGTTGACCGGGCACCGCAAGATAATCCTGTACGCCAACCCGGGAGCCGAGCCTTTCTACCGGAGGCTTGGATTCCTCCCGATGACGACCGCGATGGCGGTCTGGGACGATACTGCCGCAGCCACTGCCGCCGGCCTGCTACGTGACGACACCTGACCGGCCGGCGCCGAGCAGGGTGGCCGCACACTCCGCGGCGAGATCCTCGGCGTGGCGGGGGATTCGCTGTCCGGAGCGGTAGTGCCGGCGTACGACGGAGTACGGCAAGTCCACGATCGCCATCCGCACCACCTCCTTGTCGCGGTCTGAGGTCCGGCCGAGCCCGCGGCCGATCTCTCCGACGGCGCGGGCCACCTGGCGGTTGCCGCGGCGGTGTCGCTCGCGGTCCTCGTCGGGCCAGTCGGTCGCGTCGAAGTCGGCGGCGGCGTACAGCAGGATCGTCGCGTCGGCGGGGTTCGCGCGACTCCAGGCGACGACGTGCCGGGCGGCGGACCGTGCGGAGGCGAGGGGCTCGTCCTGGTCGACCGCGACCAGGAAGCCGGCCTGGAACCTTTCCAGGGAACGCAACCACAGTGCCGCGAGCAGTGCCGGGCGGCTGGGGAAGCGGTGGTAGACCGAGCCGCTGGGTGCTCCGGCCGCCCGGGCGACCGCGGCCACCGTGACGGCGCGCGGTCCCGCGTCGGCGACCAGACTGGCCGCGGCGTCCAGCAATCCGTCGACGTCGTGGCGAGGTGGTCTGCCCATGCGAGCGAGTGTAGGAGTGCCGGCCTTCCCGGCGATGCGAGACGGTCATCGACGAACAGGTTCCGGGGTACGAAAGACGGGCCGGCCATCGTGCATGCAGGCTGAGATTGACGTCGATTCGCCTTGTGGGTAAGGGGTTTCCGGCGCACATCAGTCGATCTTGTCCGGTAGAATCGAACGCATGAGCGACGGCAGTGGGTTCTTCGGCGACGACTCGGGTGGGGGCCCGGGTCGTCGCCGGGTGCTGCCTGCGGGGTTGGCGGAGATGCTGCCTGGGCCGCGGCTTGCGGTGCTGGTTGCCTCGGTGGACCGGGCTTTGTGTAACGGGTTCGAGCTGGAAGAGCTGGTCAGGGCGCGTCGGAAGCTGATCGGCTGGCTTGAGGCCGAGTGCCTGTCCGATGTGAACGAGTTGGCCCACACCGCCCCCGGTATGCCTGAGGAGCCGGCGCAACGCAGTGCCGAGCTGGACTCGATGACCCAGGTCGTCCTGGAGGCTCTGCTGGGGTGGTCCGGTTATCACGCCGACTGGTATCTGACGCTGGCCACCACCCTTCCCCGGCTGCCCCGGGTGCGGGAGGCGTTGGCGTCGGGGCGGTTGGAGTTGGCTGAGGTCCGCATGATCGTGGACCGGGTCACCGACGCCAAACCGCATCTGTGGGGCGGGATCGAGGACGCGATCTTTCCCAAGGTGCTGGAGCTTCGTGGTGGGTTGTTGCGGGCGAAGGTGGAGGCGGAGGTGGTCAAGGCCGACCCCGACGCTGCCGCCAAACGACACCGTGCCGCAAGGTCGGGGCGCAATGTCGCGATCTGGCCTGCCGTCGACGGCGTCGCCGACCTCGCCGTCCGAGGGTTGTCCGCGGACCAGGCCGCGGAGGCGTACGGCTACATCGACGCCATCGCCCGCGCGGTCAAGTCCAGCGGCGACCCCCGCAGGCTCAGCCAGTTGCGTGCCGACGTGGCCTACTCCCTGCTCGCCGGCACCGCCGACATCACCGACTGCTCAGCCCCAAGCCAAGCTGACCGGCCCCCCGACAAGACCGGCCGGGAACAGACCGGCCGGGAACAGACCGACCAGGACCAGACTTCGGCCGCCCAGGCAGCTCAGGAAGAGTCGGAACCGGAGCAGACCGAGCAGGACGACACCGAGCAGGAGACGGCAGCGGAGGTGGCGGCCGGGGATGCGCAGGACGGGAAGGGGCAGTGTGCCGTTCACCGGTTCCCCGACCACGACCTGCACGACAGTTGGTGTGAGTGCGGCGACTGTGCTCCGGTTTCGGTCGCCAGGTGCGCGGTGTGTGGGGCGAAGAACGGCGTTCCGGTTCACGACATCGCCGCCCACGAGGCTGCCCGCACCGCAGCCGGCCAGAACGTGGCGGACCAGAGTGCGGCGGACGAGAATGCGGTGGACGAGAATGCGGCGGAGTGCAACTCGGCAGCGGGTGATTCGACCGCTTTCAACGACGACGCGGAGTCTGCAGCCGGCCGGCACGCAGTCGGTGAGAATGCAGATGGTGCCGCCACCGCTTCCGACACCGGTTCCGCCGCGGGTCAGATCCCCCAGCAGAGCCGCCGACCGGATGAGTCGACCGATTCTCCACCTGGCGAGCCGACCGGCCCGCCACCGGACAACTCGACACCGCCACCGCCGCCGTGGTCTTCTACGCAGCCGAGTTGGGGGCCGATACGAACGCGCTCGAAGATCCAGCTGAATATTCCGCTGACCACGCTGATGGGACTGTCCACCCGGCCCGGGGAGCTCGGCGGGTGGGGCCCGGTGATCACCGAGGTCGCCGAACGACTGGTGGCGAACAATCTCACCAACCCCGAAGCCAGGTTCAGCGTCGGAATCACCCATCCCGTCACCGGACGCCTACTCCATTTGCATCCGATACCCGCCAGGTTCCTGCGCGGACTACAAGCCGAGCTGGTGCATGCCCGCGACCAGCGCTGCGCATGGACCACCTGCAGACGCCCGGCAGCGACCTGCCACCTGGACCACAACACCGAACACGCCGACGGCGGCGAAACGAGCGTGGACAACATCGCACCCCTGTGCCCGCGCCACCACAAAGCCAAGACCGAACGCGACTGGAAGCTCCACCAGACCGGGCCGGGAGAGCACACCCTCACCGACCCCTTCGGCCGCCAGTACGCAAGCCGAGCACCCTCCCTCACCGACCCGGTACCGAGCAACTCCACACTGGCCGAGTCGGCAACCACCCCAGCCGCGACCAGGACGGTCGGCGACGGCCTACCACCGTTCTAGGGCCCGCTCCAGCCCGTCATTGTAGAGAGAACCCTCCAGATCGGCCGTAATTTTAGAGTACGCTCTCCAAAACGGTTTTCGGATGTTCGGGGAGATGACATGAGGTTGCCGCAGGTGTGGGGCGCCCGGCCCGAGGAGGTGGCCGTCGAGTACCCGTGTGACGGATACTTCACCGGTCGTACGACGTCGTTGTTCCGGGCGGTGACGGTGCGCGCCGACGTACCCACGGTCTTCCGTTGGTTGTGTCAACTGAGAGTTGCGCCGTACAGCTACGACCTGGTGGACAACGGCGGGCGACGCAGCCCGCGTGAGCTCACTCCGGGCCTGGAGCACCTCGAGATCGGCCAGTCGTTCGCGCGGATCTTCACGCTGGCCGACTTCACCTACGACCGCGACATCACGTTGGTGTTGACCGACCGGTCGGGCCGGCGTCTGTTCGGTGAACTGGCGGGTACGTACGCGGTGAGGCACGATCCGCACGCACCGCCGGGGCAGGACGTGTCCCGGCTGTTGGTCAAGCTCGTCCTTCCGGAAGCGCGCCACCCCGCCGCACGGCTACGCCAGACACTGCTCTCCTGGGGTGACCTGGTGATGATGCGGGCCGAACTGCTCAACCTCGCCCGCCTCGCCGAGCAAACCGCGCGAAGCCGGACGCGAGCGGGCGCGGCCGGCTGATCTCCGGGCCCGGTCTCCTGAGACCCAGGCCCGGAGCCGGAGGGCGCCTGACGGTCAGGAAGCTTCGGGGCAGGCGGGGCCGGCAGCGCACGTGGTCGCCGGAGTGTCGGTCAGCCCGTACATACGCCGGCTTCGACGGGTGCGCCGGAGGGCCGCTATGCCGGCGAGGTGAGGTGCACTAGTCGTTGGCGAGCTGGCGGGCGATGGTGTCCGACCAGGCGTCGACGTCCTTCCAGTTGCGGAAGTCGCCGTACTTTCCGCGGATCCCCCGGTAAAGCAGCCGGCCGGCCCGCGACAGGTGCGCCGGTTCGATCGCACCGGCGAAGACGTGGTGGTCGCGCAGGTCGATCGCATCCCTGAACTGCCCGACCACCTTGGGCGCCTCACCCGCGAGCATGCCGGCGAACCGGAAGCCCTGTTCTGCCGCGGCCGGGCCGAGACCCACGCTGAACAACCACACCGGCCGGAGCACCAGCGCGGACTGGTTACGTCGTACGTACGCCTGGGCCTCGGTCGGCCAGGCACCGCCGTACAACCCGCACCCGAGCACGGCCGCGTCGTACCCGTCGGCATCCGGCGCCCGGCCCACCTGGTGCACCTCGACCTGGTTGCCGTACTCGTCCAGACTTGCCGCGATGCGCTCGGCGATGCCGCGGGTCGAGCCGTTCCTGCTCGCGTACGCCATCAGGACCACAGCCATGCTGCGTACCCCCAGTCCCGGAGCCGGTCAGGACGAAGGACCGCCGGACGGCGGCCGGCCGGTCGGTGACCCATCTGCGCCGAGCTCGCGGGCAGGTTCGTGTGCCCAGGAGTCAATCGCCTGCTCGTCGCGGTAGTCGGCCGTCCCCCGGCGCCCCATCCGCCGGGCCAGCCCGAAGAAGCCGCGCGCGTCCTCGCGTAACCGTCCGCCGAAGGTCCGGTGGCCACGCGCGTGCACCTTCTCCGCCGCGTCGCGGGCCGTGTCCACCGGCGGGATCTCGTGTTCCTCCGCCGACCGGTCCAGCGGGCCACTGCCGAACAGCCAGACCGGATGTCCGGTCGCGCGGTTCCTGGTCGCGTACGCCACGAGCACGCGCGTCGTCACCATGCACCTCCCGCACGTCACTCCCGTACGCCCCCGGCACAGCCTCGTGCCTCGGCGCCTTCGACCATGGGATCCCGCCCGTGTACGACCGGGACAGGGGCGGAGGTCCCGTCAGCGGCCCGGTAGGGCACGACCCGGACGGAGCGGGTTCATCCCCGGCGGGTGGTGTCGGAGCGGACCTCACTGGTCAGCCTGCTGATGCGGGGACCAGTGACCGGTCCGGCAGGGCCCGGCCGAGGGGAGCGCAGTGATGCCGTCCGACCCGAGCGCCGCCGGCTCCGCCCCCAACGGCTCACCGCCGGCTCCGGAAGCCCTGCCGCAACCGCTGCCGACTCCGGAACCCCCGCAGACCTTGGAACCTCCGCAGGCTTTGGAACCGCCGGAGGCACCCGCCCCGGCGCCGGAGGTACCCGCCCCGCGGAGGGCAACCGGGCCCAGGACCAGCCGTAGGACCAGCCGCAAAGCCAGCCGTGGCGTGGCCACCGTCCTGCTCGCCCTGGGGGACAGCTGGGGCGCGATCCTGTTTCTCGGGTGTGCGAGCCTCCTGCTCGGCGCCGCGGTCGTCGCCTGGCCCCACCTGAGCACGACCGCCTGGCCGAGCCCCACCACGAGGACGATCGGCGTCCTGCTCGGCGCCCAGATCCTGCTGTACGGCCTGTGCCACCTGCTGCGCGCGATGGCGGCGCCCGACGTGGACGGCGGCCGCCGCGTCCTGGTGGCGCTGCTCGGCATCGAGGCCCTGGTCGTGGGCGTCCTGCTGGTCCGTGGAATCGGCGGCACCGTGGCCGTGCTCGGGCTGATGGCCGGGCTGTTCTGGCTGGTGGCGGGGGTGATCGCCGCCCTGTCGGAGTTCGTGGGCAGGGCCCGCCCCGGGCGCGGTCCGGCCATGCTGGGCGGGCTGCTGGCGATCGGGGCGAGCATCGCGGTCCTGTCGTACCCCGAGGCGTCCCTCACCGTGGTCGCCGAGGTCCTCGGCGGCTACGCGACCGTCCTCGGCGTGCTGACCATCGTGGCGGCGTTCCAGGTCCGCGGTGCGGCGCCCGACCGGCCGGCCGACCGCGACCGGTCCGACCGCGGCGACGCGGCCGGCGGCTGAAGAACCCGCTCGTACGCCGCGTGCCGACTACACCGTGTACGGCTCCCTGCTCGCCGGTTCGGTGGTGGCCGGCGCAGGCGGGGGTGACCACCCGCTCGCCCCGCTGGACCTCGGCATCGCCGTACTCGCAGCGTTCCCACCCTCGGTACCGGCCTTCGCCGGTGCCCTGCTGGGCTGGCCGGCCAACGTCGTGAGCTGGCTGGCACTCGTGGTCGCCGTTGCCGGCGGAGTGCTCTGGGCAGTGGTCGCCACCGCCCAGGCCGGTGCGGGCCGCTCGGTGGTCGTGCTGTCGGCGTGCGTCAACCTCGTGCTGGGCCTGGCCATCGTCGGCGTGAAGAGCCTGGTCCTGCACTGACGTCCAGTGCGGGACCAGGCTCCTCGTTCGGCCGGGATCAGGCCAGCCAGGCTCAGGCAGGCGCCGACCGGCCCTGCCCGGGAATGCGTCCCCGGCCGCGGGTGGCCTGAGCCTCGCCGACGAGTTCGGGGAGCTTGCGGACGCTGAACGCCGCGAAGATCTCGGTCACGCCGTACAGGATCATGCCGATCCCGATCAGGTTGACCAGCAGCAGCACCTCGCGACCGGGCGAGCTGATCGCCCACATGCCCAGCACGATCTCCAGCGCGCCGATGATGAGGCCCACCCACCACAGGTTCCGCCGGACCGAGGCCAGGCTGGCAACGATGGTGAAGATCCCGCTTATCACGAGGTACCACGCCACGAAGACCGAGAGCACGAACAACGTCGGCCCCGGCCACACGAACGCGACGATTCCGGCCGCGATGCCGAGAATGCCGCCCACTATCCACAGCCAGCGCCAGCTGTCCGCACGTGACGCCTGCATGAACTGCGAGATGCCGCCGAGGATGAACGCGATGCCGGCCAGGATGGCCAGCGACACCAGCGCGGCCGGGCGCAGGCTCAGGATGAGCATGCCGTACAACGTCCACACGACGCCGGCGGCGAGGTAGAGCCACCACAGCTTGCTGACCGACTCCGCCACCTCCATGGCCGGCGCCTCACCACCCATCGGGGCCTCCCTGGTGGGCATGTCCTCGGCTCGGGTTCCTTGCGGCGCCTGTTCGGGAATCTGCGCGCCCTGTGCCGTGGCCCCGCGCTGCGGGCGCTGGGGGGTCTCTGGGGATTCGCCTGACATCTCCACCCCTTGGGTCGGGTCCGGCTGTGCCGCGGCACGCCTGGACGGCCTTCGGCTTCGCGCACGCCGGTCGGGCGTACAGGTGAACGATGTCTCCCGCGATCTGTCCGCGGCTCATCCTGGTCGGGTGAAGTGAGCGACTCCCGGTCGTGTGCACGCGTGCCGACGGCGAACTCCTGGCCAACTTCCGCCGTCCGCCTGTGTCGCCAATGGTCGGACCCGGGGGTGATCGAGTTGTATGGGGCGCATGGGTAGGTCCACCGCACTCGTCCTGTCGGCCGCATTGGTCACGCCGCTGCTCGGCGTCGCGCTGGCCACCGGCTCCGCCGCCGCGGCTCCCGCGACCGCACCGGACGCCGCTCCGAACGCCGCACCGCCGCCGGCCGCGGCTGCCGGACGCCACGACCCGGGACTGGGCACGCCGCGCCTGCTCGGGGTGCGAACCGTGCCGAAGGGACTCGTCGTCGGCGGCCTGTCCGTCGGTGAACTCTCCGGCCTCGACCGCGACCCGCGCACCGGTCGGTGGTACCTGCTGTCCGACGACTCCGAGGACGGCCCGGTGCGCATGTTCACCGCCCGGTTCGAGGTGTCCGAAGCAGGCGTGGGGGAGATCCGGTTCACCGGCGCCACCGCCCTCGAACGCACCGACGGCTCCACCTTCCCGCCGTTCGCCAGTGCGGACCCGGAGGTGGCCGACCCCGAGTCCATCCGCGTGGACCCCCGCGACGACAGCCTGTACTGGACCAGCGAGGGCAAGCGGGTGGTGCCCACCGACGGGTCGGCGCCCGCACTGATCGATCCGTGGGTACGCCAGGCGACGTCGGCCGGGAAGTACGTACGCCAGTTCGCCGGCCCGGCAGACCTGGCGATGCACGCAGACGAGGTGGGGCCGCGGGCGAACGCGACCTTCGAGGGGATGACCCTCACCACCGACGGGCGCCGGCTGGTGACGTCGATGGAGGGACCGCTCTACCAGGACGGTCCGTCGCCGACCGTCGACCGCGGCGCGCTCACCCGCCTCACGTGGTACGACAAGCGCACCGGCCGGGCCTTCCGGCAGGTGGCGTACCCGCTCGACCCGATCCCGGTGGCGCCGAACCCGCCCACCGCGTCGGCCGACAACGGCGTCAGCGAACTGCTGGCCGTCGACCGCCACCGCTACCTCGTCCTCGAACGCTCCTTCGCCTCCGGCGTCGGCAACAGCATCCGGCTGTACGAGATCGACGACCGCGGCGCGACGAACGTCCTCCGTCGGGCGAGCCTCGCCGACGGCGGTTACCGACCGGTGCGCAAGCGCCTCGTGGTCGACTTCGCGGACTTCGCCGGCGCGGGGCTCCCGCACGTGGACAACCTGGAGGGCATGGCCTGGGGGCCGAGACTGGCGACCGGCGAACGGACGCTGGTGTTCGTGTCCGACGACAACTTCAACCCGAGCCAGGTCACCCAGGTGGTCGCACTCGCGGTGCGCTGACCCTCAGCCGGCCGGGGGCCGCGGCCGCGGACTCAGCTCGCCGCCAGCGCGCTCGCCAGCCGCCGCAGGCGTTCACCGTCGAGCACACCGGGCGCCACCGCGGCGAGCTCGCGCAGCGAGAGGTGGCCGAGGGTGGCGACCCGCGGGTTGTCCAGCAGGCCGGGCACCGCCGACTCCATCGAGGCCACCGCGCCGGGGTCGGCCAGTAGTTCGGCCACCGGAGTGGTGAGCGACTGCGGCCCGGCGGGGAACTCCTCCGGGTCCGGCAGCGGCGTGGTCGCCTTCCGAACCTGCTCGCGCTGACGGCGCAGCAACAGGTGCTCCGGCCCGACGTCGCCGGTTTCGGGCAGGCCCAGCCGGGTGAACTGTTCCGCCGGCGCCTCCTCGGCCCGCATCAGCTCCACCATCAGCCCGGCCAGGCGGGTCTCCACCTCGTCGTCGACCAGCGGGTCGTCCTGGTGCGGGTCGTTGTCGAGGTCGAACAGCATCGAGCCGTGGAGATAGGTGTTGGCCAGGGGTTCGCCGGGCACGCGGAGCACCGGGCAGCCCTTGGTGAACCCGAACGGCGGAGCGAGCTGGGCGTCACGTAACTCGTCCACGCGGAAGCGTTCGCGCATGTGCGTGGGCATCAGCGTGTAGGCGTACAACGGTGCGTTGTCCGGCTCGGCACACGCACGCATGTAGACGTGGCGCCCGTCGGTGATGTTGACGTGGCCGCCGAAGCTGCCGAACAACCCCACCTCGCGTACGGGCGTGTCGTCGGCCACCGTCGCGCCGAGTGGTACGCCGTGCATGTCCGGCGGGCGCTCCACCCCGAAGTGGTCCATCAGCGTGGGCGCGATGTCGATCGTCTGCACCAGGCTCGAGCGGCGTTGCCCGGCGGCGTGCGGAGCGCGCGGATCCCATACGAACAAGGGGTTGTGGATGTTCTCGTCGTACCACGGCTGGGCGTTCTTGCCCCACCAGCCGTGCTCGCCGAGCAGGAACCCGTGGTCGGTGGCCACGATCAGCATGGTGTCCGACCACAGGTCGTGGGCGTCCATCGCGTCCAGCACCCGGCCCAGCGAGTGGTCGCACATGCTGAGCAGGGCGGCGTACTCGAACCGCACGTGCTCGACAACCTCGGGCCGCTCGGTCACCCGCTTGTAGTCGGGCCAGTCGTGGTGCGGACCGGCGTAGGCGTGCGGGTAGAGATCCTTGTACTGCTTGTACGTGTAGAACGGCTCGTGCGGGTCGAACGTCTCCAGGTGCAGGAACCAGTTGTCCTGCGCGTGGTTGGTGTCGAGGAACTCGATGCCCGCGTCGAAGGTGCGGCTTTGGGGGTGGTCCTCCTCCTGGCGCAGGTGCTCGCGGTTGATCCAGTCCTGTCGCCAGGTCGCGCCGCGGTTGATCTTGGGGCTGTCGGGCACGTGCGGGTCGGCGACCTGCCCCTTCCACGCGTCGCCCTCCTGTCCGCGGAAGAACTCCCAGGAGTCGTAGCGGCCGTGGTAGGTCGCCCCGCCGTCCTCCCAGTAGTGCTGGTGGTCGCTGGCCAGGTGGGTGTAGACGCCGTGCTCGCTCAGCAGTTGCGGCATCGAGTCGTCGAACGGCTCCAGCGGACCCCAGTCGCGGTGCAGGAAGTTGTACCGGCCGGTGTGCAGCTCACGGCGGGCCGGGATGCACGGCATGCTGCCGCCGTAGCACCGGTCGAACGTCGCGGACCGCCGTGCCAGCCGGGAGAAGTTGGGTGCGTGCACCCAGTCGTTGCCGTAGGGCGGCAGGAAGCGGCGGTTGAGCGTGTCGAAGAGCACCAGGATCGCCTTCACCGGACCTTCCTACCAGCAGCCGCCGACGACACGCCCGCCGCGACCGGACCCGGCAAGGGTCCTCACGGTGCCGGCGAAACCGCCGGTCGGGCAGACCTGGCTCAGTGACCGGGAGCGGGACGCAGCGGAGGTCAGGCGGCACCCACGTACTCGCGTTCCCGTTCCCGCGCCGGCTGCTCGGTCAGCGGCTGCTCGGTCACCGGCTGCTCGCTCACCGGCTGCCGGTGCTCGGGCTGCCGAAGCGCGGGCTCGGGCTTCGGGCGCAGGGCCACCTCGACCCGCGACCGGGTGCCCCATCCCGTGGAGCGCAGGGTGATCAGCGACCAGAACCGCAGCGGCAGCATCACCAGCAGGTTCACGTAGCCGTACAACGGTGACGTCGCGAACGTCAGGAACCGCGACCAGACACTCTGGCCCTCCCGGCGTACGTCGAAGTAGCGAACGGACCGCGCCAGCGACATCAGCCCCACGAACCACAGGTAGTGCAGGACGAGGACCTCGCCGGTCAGCAACGTGTGCACCACCAGCACGTACAGCAGGATCGAGGAGAAGACCGCCCACTGCGCGAGCTCGAGCAGGGTGAGCCACCACGCCGGCCTGGTGGGGGACAGGTTGCCGAGGACCCACAGGGACTCCCGGAAGAAGGACCTGCCCCACCGGGCCTGCTGGCGGACGAAGTGGTTGAAGCGCTCGGGTACGGCGGTGTGCGCGATCGCCGACTCGACGAACACCACCCGGCCCTCGCTCAGGCAGTAGTTCGTCATCCGCCGGTCGTCGCCGGTGATCGCGGGCTTGCCGAGGAACTCCTGGGTGAGGAAGTCGTCGAGGTGCCGGAGTACGACGTCTGCCCGGTAGAAGGCGAGGATCCCGCACACGCACAGCACCGACCCGAGCCGTGAGTACGCCGCCCGCTCGCCGAGGAAGGCGTTCGCGTACCTCACGTCCTGCATCCGGGTCAGCACGTTGTGGTCGTGGTTGAGGGGCAGGACCAGCCCGGTGGTGGCGGTGATCCGCCGGCGCCCGAACGGCCGCAGGCCCTCGTGCACCGCGGTGGGCTCCAGCACCGAGTCGGAGTCGACGCACACGAAGATGTCCACGTCCCCGGCCATCGCGCGGAAGCCGACCGCGAGCCCGTGCCGCTTGCCGAGGTTCTCCGGCTGGCGGAACACGCTGATCCGGTCGTGGACCGCGGCGTACTGCCTGGCCACCTCGAACGCGGCCGGGTCCTGGGAGGCGTCGTCGACGACCACGATCCGGCGCAGGGGGTACGACTGGGACAGCAGCGAGTCCAGGCACGAGCGCAGCAGGTCCGGGTCCTCGTTGTAGATCGTGACGATCGCACCGATCCGGCGGCGCGGGTTCGGCTTCGGCCACCGCCTGGCCGGAAGCAGGGACAGCAGCAGTTTGGTGCCGAGGATGGTGAAGACGGCGAACCCGTACACGCTTGCCAGGCCGTGGTGCAGCCACCTGGACATGGTCAGCGCCGCGGCGGCACAGAAGATCAGCAGGGCGGTGGCGGTCATGCGACGGACAGTGGTGCGGACATCGGGCATGCGGGTGTTTCCTAGCTGTAGAGAGCAGGCGGCAGCGCCGCCGGAGCTCGAAAACCGCCCCCCGCGGAGATCGTGTACCGGTGTCGTCGTGTACCGGTGGGGTCGCCGGGCGCCGCGGTCGACGTCGGTCGACGGGCGCGCTGTCGAAGCGACCGGTCAGGGATGGTGCGAGGGCGCCTGAGGGCGCCGGTGTGATTCTGTTGGTGGTTCGGTTCGCGTCGTCGGGCCGGCTAGCCGGCGTGGCCGGGTTGCGAGCCGTGTGGGTGGATCGGCCGTGGTCTTACCGGTATTACCTTCATTGCCGCCCTTCCTACCAGCCCGGGCGAACGTTCGCAGGGGCGCGGTGGCGGATCGGGGCGTACGTGCGCGGGGCAGAGGCCCGGCGTGACTGTGTGCATGGGCGGCAGCCGGCGACAGTCGCTTCGGTGGCCAGGTGCCGTCGGTGCGTGTTCGGCGGCGCGTCCCGGGAAGTAGGTCCCACAGGCGCGAGGACCCGGTGCACCCGCCCCGAACCGACGAGGAGTGACCATGGTGGAGTTCGGTTACACGCTGATGTGCGAACAGGCCGGCCCGACCCAGCTCGTACGCGACGCATGCCTGGCCGAGGAGGCCGGCTTCGACTTCGCGGTGATGAGCGACCACTATTTCCCCTGGCTGGACGCGCAGGGGCACTCGGCGTACGCCTGGTCGGTGCTGGGCGCGGTCGCCCAGGCCACCTCGCGGATCCCGCTGATGACGTACGTCACCTGCCCCATCAGGCGCTACCACCCGGCGGTCGTCGCGCAGAAGGCGGCCACGGTCGCGCTGCTCAGCGAGGGGCGGTTCACCCTCGGGCTCGGCGCGGGGGAGAACCTCAACGAGCACGTCGTGGGCGGTGGCTGGCCTCCGGTCGACCTACGCCACGAGATGCTGACCGAGGCGATCGAGATCATCCGTGAGCTGTGGGACGGCGGCTACCTGCGCTACGACGGCGAGCACTTCAAGGTCGAGTCCGCCAAGCTCTGGGACCTTCCGCCGACGCCGCCGAAGATCGGGGTGGCGGCGTCCGGGCCGCAGTCGGTGCGGCTCGCCGCCCACTACGGCGACGCGCTGATCGCCACCGAGCCCAAGCCGGAGCTCGGCGAGATGTTCGACGAGTTCGGCGGCACCGGCAAGCCGCGCATCGGCCAGATCCCGGTGTGTTACGACACCGACACCGAGGCCGCCAAGCAGCGCGCCCACGAGCAGTTCCGGTGGTTCGCAGGCGGGTGGAAGGTCAACGCCGAACTGCCCGGCCCGTCGGCGTTCGCTGCGGCGTCGCAGTTCGTCACACCCGACGACGTGGCCGAGCAGATCCCCTGCGGCCCGGACGTCGCCACCCACGTGGAGGCGATCAAGGAGTACGTCGACGCGGGCTACACGCACGTGGCGCTGGTGCAGATCGGCGGCGACCACCAGGAGGAGTTCGTCGCCTGGGCCAACAAGGAGCTGCTGCCGGCCCTCCGGGAACTGTGAGGCGGACTACCGCGGGTCGGGCCGGTCGGTGTTGTCCAGCGGCGTCCAGCCCAGCACCTCCCGCGCCCTGGCCATCGGGACCAGCCGCTCGGCGGCGTCGCCGCTGATCGCGAACGGCTCGAACCCGTGGCCACGCCGGTCCAGGGCCGCCAGCAGCGCCCGGGCGACGTCGCGCGCGGAGGTGCAGATCAGCCTGGCCCGTGGGTGGTCCGTACGCGGGAAGTCGGCGTCGGCTACCGGGTGGCACAGCCGCAGCGCCACGACACTCATGCCGTACACCTCCGCGGCGTTGCGGCAGACCTCCTCGCCGAGCCGCTTGGCCAGGCCGTAGAAGTCGGTCCCGTCCGGCGGGGTGGACTCGTCGGGATAGCGGTCGCGGCCGGGGACGCCGGCGCTGATCGAGGTGTCGTTCGGCGAGTCGTCCCCGCCCCTCGGGTCGTCCACGGCCGGCTCGGCGTACACCGACATGCTGCTGGTGTAGACCGCGTGCGTGACACCGGCCTCGTGCGCGGCCCGCAGCGCGACGTGCAGGCCGGGCACCGCGACCTCCAGGTGCATGCGGGCGTTGTCCAGGCTGCCCCAGTCGGCCATCGGCCCCATCGCCATGAAGATCACCGCGTCCACGCCGTCGACGGCGCGGGTCACCGCCGTCACGTCCCGCAGGTCACCCGGGACGTACTCGACGTCGACGTCGGAGCGCGGCGGCTTCAGGTCGAACACGCGCAGGTCGTGCTCCTCGGCCAGCCGGGGCAGGACCAGCCCGCCCACCAGACCGGAACCGCCGATGACGAGTACCCGCATGCAGACCTCCCCGAAGCCGGTGCCGGCGCCCGACCGGCGCCTGACCGACGCCACGAACCGGCGTCCTCCGCATCATCGCGGTTCCGCGTGGCCGACGCGACCCGGGGCCGCGGCCGGTTCCGCCAGGGAGGGGCCGGAGTGGCCTGCGGGGTGCGGGGTGGTGAAGAAGACCATCGGGTCGTCGGCTCCGGAGTGGACCGGCTCGGCCAGCCCCAGCTCCACGCGCAGCCGGCGCAACCGGGCGTTGACGTCGGGCGCCTTCGCGGCGGCGACGGTGAACGACGTGATCCCGGCCGTGCACAACCACCGCAGCAGCTCGGCGCCCTCCGTACCCGGCAGTGGCCTGGCCCGGTGATGGACGTCGTGCACGCTCACGACGGTGCCCGGAGCGAGCCGCGGCAGCAGAGTACGGAGGTACCACCGGGCGAAGCGCGCCGAGTGTGCGGCGTCCAGGAAGAGGTACCCGATGTCGTCCGGGAGCTCGGCCACCCGCTCGCGGACGTCGCCCTCGGTGAACAGCCAGCGGCCCTCCGACAGCTCCGGAGGAACCCACCGGCGGGCCGCTCCGGTCCGGTCGAAGGAGTACAACGTCCCCTCCCGGTTGTCCCGCAGCGCCCGCAGCAACCAGCTCGTCGACCAGCCGTGCAGGCAGCCGATCTCGACCAGGGCGGCCGGCCTGGTGTGGCGCACCAGCAGGTAGCTGATCTCGGCCTCGAGGTCGTCCAGCTGGGCCCGGCCTCCGGCGCGCCGGTGCCGGTCGTACAGCTCCCGCTGTTCCTGGCGCACCCTCCGCAGGCCCTCGGCGTATCTCTCGTACAGGGCGGACACGAAGGACTCGGTCACGAGCGTGTCGGACGTGGTTCGCATGATATCTCCCGTCGCTTCGGCGGCGCCGCCTTCGGGCGCCGACGGCGAGAAGCTAGGTCGGAGGTCGCCGTCGTCGCGTCGTACGGGAGACCGGTCCGCGCGGTGGCACCAGCGGGGGAGGGACGGTCGGCAGGTCACACCGTGGTGTGATCCGCGATGTCGGTCGGGGAATCTAAAGTGAGCGGCGATGACCACTCCCACGGACCCGCGCGCCGACGCCCACGAGGGCGCCGGCCGGTCGGTCGTGGCCCGGGTCGCTCCGACGTTGGGTGCCTTCACGCTCGCGGCGGTGCTGGGGGCTTCCGGAGCGGTGTTCACCAGCACCAACTACCGGGTCGGCGCGCCAGGCGCGGTCGGCGTGCTGATCGCGCTGTGGCAGGTGGTCCCGCTGCTGATCGCGGTACGCCGGCCGCTGGTCGCCTGGTGTGTCTACGCGCCGACGCTGGTCGTCGCGCCCCTCCTGGTCACCCCCGTCGACCCGTCCGAGCCGTGGCCGCTGCTGCCGCCGGCCCTGATCGCCTACCTCGTCATCCAGATCCTGCTGGCCTGGCGGCGACCGCTCTACGTCGCGGCCGCGGCCTGGGCACTGGCCTGCGCGGCCTTCGTCGTGATGGCACAGACGGGCGACGATGTGCTGGCCACCGGCCCGGACGTGACCTTGTTCGTGCTGACCTCGGCGCTCGCGCTGGTCGCCGGTGTCGGGCTGCGGATCAGGACCCGGATGCGGTCCCGGCTCCTCGCCGAGGAACGCCTGTCCGCCGAGGAGCGCGCCCGGCGGACGCTGCTGGAGGAGCGCGCCCGCATCGCCCGGGAGATGCACGACATCGTGGCTCACCACATGTCGGTGATCGTGGTGCAGGCCTCCACCGCCGAATACCGCCTTTCCGGCCTGCCGCCGGCGGCGAAGGAGGAGTTCGGCTCGATCGCGGCGGCCGCGCGGGAGTCCCTGACGGAGATGCGCCGGCTGCTCCGGGTGCTGCGGGAGGACCGGCCCGCCGAGGACAGCGCTGCCGAGACCGCGCCAGCCGAGAGCGGGACAGCCGAGGGTGCACCGAGCCCGGCGGACACCCGCGACGCCACGGGTTCCACGAGGTCCACGCGTTCCCCCAGTTCCCCGCGCACCCCGCAGCCGGGGCTCGCCCGGATACCGTCGCTGGTGGAGTCGACCCGGCGCGCGGGCACGCCGGTACGCCTGTCGATGACCGCCATACCCGAGCAGGTGCCCGACGTCCTCGCACTGACCGCCTACCGCATCGTGCAGGAGGCGCTCAGCAACGTCGTCCGGCACGCGAGCGGAGCGTCCACCAGGGTGTCGGTCGACATCGTGGGCTCCGACCTCGTGGTCCGGGTGGCCAACGCCGCCGGAGGGCCGGGCCGCCCGGGCAGCCCGCCGGTCGAGGCGCCGGTCGAGGCGCTGGCCGAGACCGCCCGCGCCGGGCACGGCCTGCTCGGCATGCGCGAGCGGGTCGGGCTGGCCGGCGGTGAGCTCGCGGCCGGTCCGGCACCCGACGGCGGGTTCGTGGTCCGGGCGAGCCTTCCCCTCGGCGCCGGCCGTCCGCTGGTGGCGTCCGGACCAGCGGTGCCATCGGGGCCCGGCCAGGGAGAGGAGCGATGACGATCCGGGTCCTGGTGGTCGACGACCAGGCGATGGTGCGGGCCGGTTTCGCCGCCCTGCTCGCCGCCCAACCCGACATCGAGGTGGTCGGTGACGCCGCCGACGGCCGGGCCGGGGTCGAAGCCGGCCGTCGCCTTCGGCCGGACGTGGTCCTGATGGACGTCCGGATGCCGGAGCTGGACGGGCTGGAGGCGGCCCGGCAGCTGCTCGACCCGCCTCGCGGGGTGGAGCACCGGCCGAAGGTGCTGATGCTGACCACATTCGACATCGACGACTACGTCTACGACGCACTACGCGCCGGGGCGAGCGGGTTCCTGCTCAAGGACGCGCCGCCGGCCGACCTGATCGCGGCCGTACGCGTGGTCGCCGCGGGCGACGCGCTGCTCGCACCGTCGGTGACCCGGCGGCTGATCGAGGAGTTCGCCCGCACCCGCCCGGTGGTCCGCGCCCGCTCGCCTCGCCTGCACGCCCTCACCATGCGCGAGCAGGAGGTGCTCACGCTGATCGCACGTGGCCTGGCCAACGCGGAGATCGCCGCCCGGCTGGTGGTGGCCGAACAGACCGTGAAGACCCACATCGGCCGCATCTTCACCAAGCTCGACCTGCGCGACCGGGCCCAGGCGGTGATCTTCGCGTACGAGAGCGGCCTGGTCACCGTCGGTGCCGCCCAGGCCGGGTCCGGACACGACGGACAGTAGGAACATCCGGGATGACGTGCACCTTCGGTGGGCATGAGACGGCCAGTACGGGACGAGCCGCGGTACCCGGGCAGGCTCGCCCAGCCGGCTCGCCTAGTCTGGGGAGGCGTCGCGGCTGACGCGGCAGACGGGGGCGAGGTGTGCCACCGTTCGCTCCGTTCCGCATCTGTGAGGTCATACTCGCCGGCTGGCACGTCGATGACGTCGGAATGGAAGGAACGACGAACGGATGGTTCGATCCCGGCGGATCGTGCTCGCCACCCTGGCAGCGCTGACGGCGCTGACCGGCGCCGGGCCCGCCATCGCCCCGGCCGGTGCGACGAGTGTCCGGCCCGACCTTCCGGGCACGGCGGCCTGGCAGCAGGCCTCCTTCGACGGACGTCCTCTACCCAGTCTCACCGGTGCTTCGCCGGCCTCGGTCGCGGAGTACTTCGCCGGGTTGCCCGCCGCCGAGCAGAAGGGGCTGGCCACGCGCTATCCCGCGGTGGTCGGCAACATGGACGGCGCACCACCTGCCCTGCGGTACGCCGCGAACCGGCACGAGGTGGCCAGGTCGGGTGTCTGGCGCGGCGTGCTCGACCTGCGCGACCGGCAGATTCTCGCGCTCGACCCCCGCGAACGCGGCCTCGCCGTCGAGGTGTTCGGCGACCTGGCGACCGCTGACCGGGTGGCCGTGCTGGTGCCCGGCGCGGGCGCGGACCTCTACCACCTGGACGAGCCCGGCGGAATCGCCGCCGGCGCCCGGGCCATGCGCGCGGAAGCCGAACGCCAGCACCCCGGCACCCGGTTGGCGGTGATCGCCTGGGCCGGCTACGCCACCCCCGTCGACGCCGGTGCGGCCGCGATGCAGGGCAGCCTGGCCCGGGTGGGTGCGGCCCGGCTGCAGCGGTTCCTCGCCGGCCTGTCGGCGTACACCTCTGCCCCGATCGCGCTCTTCTGCCACAGCTACGGCTCGGTGGTCTGCGGCCTCAGCCACCTGCCCCGTCAGGTCGACGACATCGCGGTGTTCGGCAGCCCCGGGGTGCGGCACCGCACCGCGTCCGGGCTGTCGCGCACCGCCCGGGTCTGGGCCGGACTCGCCGCCGGTGACCCGATCAGGTACGTCCCGTTCGTACGCGTCGGCGACTACGGCCACGGCCCGAGCCCGGTGGCTCCCGCGTTCGGCGCCAAGGTCTTCGCCACCGCCGGCGCCCGCGGCCACAGCGGCTACCTCACGCCCGACACCGAGTCCCTGCGCAACCTGGTCCGGATCGCGCTCGGCCACGACGGCGAGGTCACGTCGGCGCCGCACTCGCGTCCGCCCGCGTAGCCAGGGTCGGTTGGGGGAGCGGTCAGGGACTTCCCCCGATGGACGGTGCCGCGCGGCGGGCAATCATCGACCCCATGAACGCTGGTACTGGCTTCTCCTCGCAGCACGGTTCTTCGCAGTACGGCACCTCGCGGTACGGCTCGCCGCAGCAGACCTCGCCGGCCGGATCGCTGCGGGTCGGTGACGCCGAACGCGAGCGGGCGGTGGAGATGCTGCAGGCGGCCTACGCCGAGGGCCGGATCGACCACACCGAACTCGACCTGCGGGTAGGCGGCGCGCTGGCCGCGGTCGACCGCGCCGAACTCGCCCACGCCCTGCGCGGGCTCCCACTGCCGGCCACCGGCACCTCGGGCACGTCGAGCACCGCGGGCACCGTTCCGCGCGTGCCGACCGGTCGCCCGGGTGCAGTGCCGAGCGGGTCGGACCGCTCCCTTGCCCTGCTCGCCCACTGGTCCGGCGTACCCACGCTGTTCGTCGTGCCGCTCATCATCGCGGCGACGGCCGGCCAGCGGTCGGCGTTCGTACGCGAGCAGGCCGTCGAGGCGACCAACTTCCAGCTCAGCTTCCTCGGCGCGTGCATCGTGCTCGGGGATCCTGAGCGGCATCACGTTCGGAATCGCCGCGGTGGCCTACGCACCGCTGATCCTGGCCTGGATGCTGCTGTCGGGCATCGCGGGGATGTCGTCGCTGTGCGGCAACCGCTGGCGCTATCCCTGGTCGGTTCGCCTGCTCAAGTAGCGAGGGGGAGCCACCCCGTAGGGTCGACGGGTGACGCGCGCACCCGCCCCGCCGCCGGAGGTACGCCGGGCCCGCCTCGCGGTGGCCGTGACGTTCCTCGTCCACGCGGCCGTCTTCGCGACCTGGGCACCTCGGATCCCGTCCATCAAGCAGGCTCTCGACCTCGACAACGGCGCCCTCGGCATCGCACTCGGCGGCCTCGCGGTCGGGCTCCTGGCCGGCACTAGGCTGACCGGACGGATGGAGCGGGCCGGGCGCACCGGCCTGGCGATGCGCATCCTCGTCCCGGTGCAGGCCGTTGCGCTGGTCGGCCCGGCGTTCGCCACCGACCTGGTGACGCTGACCGCCGCGCTGGCCGTGCTCGGCCTGATCGGCGGGATGCTGGACGTCGCGATGAACGCGCACGCCGTGGCGGTCGAGCGGCTGTACGGCCGGCCGATCATGTCCGGCTTCCACGGCCTGTGGAGCCTCGGCTCGATGGTGGGTTCGGCGATCGCGGCGCTGGTCGCCCGGGAGGGCGTGGACGTCCGCGTGCACTTCATCGTGGCCGGGATCGTGTGCGCGGTGGCCAGCGCGCCGTTCCTCACCCGCCTGCTGCGCCCGGACCAGGAGGCGGCGGTCACCGGCCACCACGTGGAGGTGCCGGGCGGGCGCCGGCCGCCGGTACGCGTCGTCGTGGTGGTGATGATGGCCGCGATGGGGTTCGGTGCGTTCCTCGGCGAGGGGGCGATCGCCGACTGGAGTGCGGTCTACCTGAACGAGAGCCTCGGCGCCTCCGTGGGGCTGGCCGCACTCGGGCTGTCGGTGTTCTCCGGTGCGATGACGGCGTCCCGGCTGGTCGCGGACCGGGTGGGCGCGAAGTACGGCCCGGTGGTGGTGGCGCGTGCCGGCGCCGCGCTGGGTGCGCTGGGGTACGTCATCTTCCTGCTCGCGCCCGGGCCGTTGGTGGCGCTGGTGGGCTTCGCCGTCGCCGGGTTCGGGATCGGGCCGGCGGTGCCGGTCGTGTTCAGCGCCGCCGGCAACACCGGCACGAAGAACCGCGTGTCGGTCCTCGGCCCCGTGGTGTCGGCGGGCTATCTCGGCGCGGTGCTCGGCCCGGTCGCGATCGGAGCCGTCGCCCACCGGACCGGCCTCGCGTGGGCGCTGATCATCCCGCTCGGCTTCGTGGTGCTGATCTTCGTCGCGGCCGGGCTGCTGCGCGGCGCGGCCGGTGGTGACGAGACCGACGGCGAAGACGGCGGGGATGGCCGAGGCGAGGGGGCCGGGACGCGGACCGACGGCGAAACCGCCGCCCGCGCCCACGGCCCGGCCACCATCGACGGCTGACTCGGGCGTCGGTCGTCAGCGCGCGGCGCCGGCCGCCCACTGCGAGGCCGCGCCCTGGTGCAGTTCTGCGTAGACCTGGTCCCGCAGCCGGTTGGCGTCGGCGTCGGTGAGCGTGCGGTCCAGCGCCCGCACCACCATCCGGACCAGCACGTTCCGCTGGCCCGGGGCGATACCCAGCCGGGCCCGCGCAGGCGCCGGCAGGTCGTCGTACGCCGTCTCGGCCAGCACCTCGACGGTCTCCACGACGTCGGCGTCCGCACCGAGGGCGGCGCGCACCCGGTCGCCGAGCAGTTCGGCCGAGGTGTCCACGTCCGCGTCCACCACCACGGACAGGTCGCGGCGTACCGGAGGCTGGTGGGAGACCGGCCGGTACGCCGTACGATCCTGCATCTGCGCGGCCACCCTGGGGTCGGCCGAGCGCAGCAGCCGGATGTCCGGCACGCCCTTACCGAGCATCAGCAGCCGGTCCAGCCCGAGCCCCATCGCGAGGCCGGTCCAGGGAGGTACGGGCAGCCCGGCGCCGGCCAGCACACCGGGCGCCGCCAGCCCGCACTCGCCGATCTCCACCCAGCGGCCCTGCCAGCAGACGTCGATCTGGCGCCCGTGGTCGGTGTAGGGGTGCACCTTCGGTTCGGTACGCCAGCGGCTGCCCGGCAGCACCGCCTCCACCACCCGGCCGATCATCTCGGCGAGGTCCTCCTCGGTGCAGGGCCGGTCGCGGCGTACCCGCCACAGGTCGACCTGGTGCGGCGTCCCCGTGTGCTGCCAGTCGATGCTGTCCCGCCGGTAACACATGCCGGGGCAGACCAGCAGCACGTCCACCGTCGGCCCGCCGGACTCGCCGGTCTCGCGGGCCTCGGCCTCGGCGGCCAGCCGGCGGAGCGCACCCGGGATCATCGCGCTGCTGTGGCTGCGCAGCACGTGCCCGGCGTCGACGTAGCGGGTGTAGCGCTCCTCGCGGGTCACGGCGTCGGCGGCGTACCCCAGATTGTCGTAGTTGTCGGCGAGGGAGACGACTGGAGAGGACCGGACGACGCGGACCTCGGCGCCCCAGGAAGAACCCAGCGCGGCGGCCAGGTCGTCGACCACCAACTGCAGGGCATGCGCGCCCTGCGCCGGGTCGGACAGATCACGGATCGCAAGGCAGGCCCGCAGCTGGGCGGGCGAGAGGACGGACAAGAGAGCGGACATGGAAGTACTCCTCGAAAGATCGTTCGCGGTGGTGGAACGGGGTGAAGGGACCTGCACACCCCGACCGGCCGCGAGAGATCCACCGAGGAGAACGCCGCCGACGGCGCCCGGTGGTTCGCGTTCGGAAGGTCAGGCGGTCAGCCGACGGTCGGTCAGCCGACCGGACCGTGGAGGAGACACTGACGAAACGCGGCACCCGGGCATGCCCGGCACTCCACCCCGACGGCACCGCGGTGCCGGCCGGGGCGGAGAAATCGCCGCCCGGGTACGCCCATGCCGACAACCGTACGCGCCGGGCACCGCCTACCGCCATGCCTTTGAGCGCCGGTACGCGAGGGCCTGAGGAGGGTCACCTCCTCCTCAGGGCGGACACCGTAGGAGCCAAACTCCACCCGGCGGGCCACGCCCGCGGGTCGCCCACCGCCTACGGTTGGGGACGGCCAGCAGGCCAGGCGTGTGTGAACCAAGGTGTCGGGAGGCATCCGTGGGACGAATCGAGGCGAGAAACCTCACCAAGACCTACGGCGGGAAACGCGCGGTGGACGACCTGTCGTTCACCGTCGAGCCCGGCGTGGTGACCGGCTTCCTCGGCCCCAACGGCGCGGGCAAGTCGACCACCATGCGGCTGATGCTCGGCCTGGACCACGGCGGGGGACAGACCCGCTTCGACGGACAGCCGTACTCCCGCCTCACCCACCCGATGCGGCACGTCGGCGCGGTGCTGGAGGCGAAGGCGTTCCACCCGACCCGCACCGCCCGCAACCACCTGACGATGCTGGCGGCCGCCAACGGCATTCCTCGTCAGCGGGTCGACGTCGTCCTCGACCACGTCGGGCTGACCGAGGTGGCGGGCCACAAGCCGAAGTCGTTCTCGCTCGGCATGGGGCAACGGCTGGGACTGGCCTGCGCGCTGCTCGGCGACCCGCACACGCTGATCCTCGACGAGCCGGCCAACGGCCTGGACCCGCAGGGCATCACCTGGCTGCGCAACTTCCTGAAGTCCTTCGCCTCCACCGGGCGCACGGTGTTCGTCTCCAGCCACCTGCTGGCCGAGATGGGGCTGATGGCCGACCGGCTGGTGGTGATCGGCCGCGGCCGGCTGATCGCCTCCGGCGAGGTCCAGGACTTCGTACGCAAGGCCTCCCACACCGCCGTGCTCGTCCGCACGCCTCACGTCGACCGCCTCACCGAGGCGCTGCGCGCGCAGCAGGTTCGGACCGAGCCGCAGAGCGACGGCAGCCTGGTGGTCAACGGCCTGGACCAGGCCAGGGTGGGCGAGCTCGCGTTCTCCGCCGGTGTGGTCCTGCACGGGCTCAGCACCCGGACCGCGACGCTGGAGGAGGCCTTCCTGGAGGCGACCGGCGGTTCGGAGGAGTACGTCGCCCAGCTCGGCCAGGCGACCGCCGAGGACGTGGTCGCCGCTCGAGCCGGGCGGCCCGCCGACACCGGTTCCTCGTCCGCCAGCACGTCCTCCACACCGTCCGCCACCCCGTCTTCGGGAGAGTCTCGATGATCGACGCCCTGCGGTTCGAGTGGATCCGGATCCGCACCATCCGCTCCACGTACTGGCTCACCGCCCTGGCCCTGGTGCTGAGTGCCGCCGTCGCCGGCCTGATCGCGTACTTCGGACGGGAGAACCCGATCAACGACCAGATGGCCGGGGTGATCCTCACCGGTGGGTCGGCGTTCAGCCCGCTGCCGTTCACCGCGGTCTTCATGGGGATCATCGGCGTCTTCGCGTTCGGCCACGAGTACCGCCACGGAACGATCCTGCCCACCCTCACCGCGGTGCCCCGGCGCGGCTCGCTCGTGGTCGCCAAGGCCGCCGTGGTGATCGGCTGGTCGCTGGTGGTGGCCCTCGTCAGCGTGGGACTGAACTGGGCGGTGGCCCGGGTGCTCTCGGGCCAGTCGCTGCCGTTGTTCGACGCGCCTGTCGGCCCGGCGCTGGGTGGCTACCTCGGCTTCGTCGTGCTGTGGGGGCTGCTCGGTCTCGGCCTGGGCGGCCTGCTGCGCAGCCTGCCGGCGGCGATGGTGCTGATCTTCGTCGTCCCGCTGGTGGTGGAGCCGCTGCTCGGCGCGCTCACCATGATCCCCGCGCTGGAGTCCTTCCGGGATTACGTCAACTACCTCCCCTTCACGGCCGGCAACGCCATGTCGCAGACCATGAACCCGAACGAGGTGGGCGGTGGTGGCGGCCCGCAGCTGGGCGACCAGCCGACCCGGCTGGTCAGCAGCCTCACCTTCACCGCCTGGGTCGCTCTCGTGCTCGGCGCCGCGACGGCGCTCTTCCACAAACGCGACGCCTGAACCGAACCGCCCTCGCCGTGGGCACGGCCGCCATCCGGGCCTAAGGTAATACGATCGGCCATATCTGGACAGGGACGTCCGGAGGGCATTCGTGATCATGAGGAGCGGACGTGACTTCGGTGCCGAGTGCTTCGTACTCCATCACCGTGCGCCTCGAGGTGCCGGCCGGCGGACGGGCGGTGAGCGAGCTCACCGCCGCCGTCGAGCACGCCGGCGGCACCATCACCGCCCTCGACGTCACCGCCTCCGGGCACGAGCGGCTGCGGATCGACGTCACCTGTGCGGCCACCGACACCGCGCACGCCGACCGCCTGGTCGAGGTGCTGCGCCAGGTCGCCGGCGTCGCGATCCACAAGGTGTCCGACCGCACCTTCCTGATGCACCTCGGCGGCAAGATCGAGATGCAGGCAAAGCACCCGATCCGCAACCGCGACGACCTGTCGATGATCTACACCCCCGGCGTGGCCCGGGTGTCGATGGCGATCGCCGCCAACCCCGACGACGCCCGCCGGCTGACGATCAAGCGCAACTCCGTCGCCGTGGTGAGCGACGGGTCCGCGGTGCTCGGCCTGGGCAACATCGGCCCGCACGCCGCGCTGCCGGTGATGGAGGGCAAGGCGGCGCTGTTCAAGCGGTTCGCCGGAATCGACGCGTGGCCGCTGTGCCTGGACACCCAGGACGTCGACACGATCGTCGAGGTCGTCCGCAGCATCGCCCCCGGGTTCGCCGGGATCAACCTGGAGGACATCTCCGCCCCGCGCTGCTTCGAGGTCGAACGCCGGCTGCGCGACCTGCTCGACATCCCGGTCTTCCACGACGACCAGCACGGCACCGCGATCGTCGTCCTGGCAGCGCTGACCAACGCCCTGCGGATCGTCGGCAAGGACATGGCCCACGTGCGGATCGTGATGTCGGGCGCGGGTGCGGCCGGGAGCGCCATCCTGCGGTTGCTGCTGGCCGCCGGCGCCAAGGACGTCCTGGTGGCCGACATCGACGGGGTGATCCACGCCGGCCGGGAGGGACTGTCGCCGGAGCTGCGCTGGATCGCGGAGAACACCAACCACGCCCGTTTCGTGGGCGACCTGCACGGGGCGGTCGTCGGGGCCGACGTGTTCGTCGGCGTCTCCGCACCCAACGTCCTGGCCGGAGCCGACGTGGCGACCATGAACAAGGGCGCGATCGTGTTCGCGCTGGCCAACCCCGACCCCGAGGTCGACCCGGCGGAGGCGCGCGAGCACGCCAGCGTCGTGGCCACCGGCCGCAGCGACTACCCCAACCAGATCAACAACGTGCTGGCGTTCCCCGGCGTCTTCCGCGGTCTGCTGGACGCCCAGAGCCACCATGTCGACGAGAGCATGCTGCTGGCCGCCGCGCAGGCGATCGCGAACGTCGTGACCGAGGAGCAGCTCAACGCCAACTACGTGATCCCGAGCGTCTTCCATCCGGACGTGCACGGTGCGGTCGCGGCCGCGGTGCGCGACGCGGTGGCCGCCTCCGGCCGCTGATGCGCCGGCTCACCGGGGTGGCCGGCGCTGCCTGGTGGGCGGCGTTCGCGCTGGCGTGTGTGCTCAACCTGTACGGGCTGTACGCACCCAACGAGCCCGGCCCGGACCTGACGTTCAGCTATGCAGACAAGGTGGCGCATTTCGCGACCTTCGCCTCGGTGGCCTTCACCGGCGCGATGGTGGGCGTCCCGGTGCGCTGGCTGGCCGGGATCCTCGCCCTGCACGCGGCGAGCAGCGAGATCATCCAGGGGACCCTGCTTCCGCACCGCGAGGGGGACCCGTTCGACGTACTCGCCGACCTGGCCGGCGTCACGCTCGGCCTGGCCCTCGCCGTCGCCGCTCGCCGGGTCCGCCGCCAGGGGGGCCGTTCCGCGGGGAAGGAACGGCCCGCCGGGAAGGATCTGCGGACGAGGGGCGGCGGACACGCTCGTACGACGGCACCGGACGCGGGATCATGAGGACATGAGCGGGGACTACTTCACCGGGCAGCTGCTGGTCGCGACGCCCGCACTGACCGACTCCAACTTCGCCCGTGGCGTCGTTCTGGTCCTCGACCACGACCACGACGGGGCCCTCGGGGTGCTGGTCAACCGGCCCAGTGAGCTGCCCGTCACGGCCGTTCTCGCCCAGTGGAACGACCTGGTCTGCCCACCGGACGTGCTGTTCCACGGCGGCCCGGTGGCCACCGACTCCGCGCTGGCGCTGGCGGAGGTGCCCGCCGACGGGGACGCCGAGCCCCTCGGCTGGCGCCGGCTGCACGGGCACCTCGGGCTGGTCGACCTGGACACACCTCCGGAGCTGCTGGCCGGCGGGGTGCGCAGCATGCGGATGTTCGCCGGCTACGCGGGCTGGTCGCCCGGCCAGCTGGAGGCGGAGGTCAAGGAGGGCGGGTGGTACGTGGTCGACGCCGAGCCCGGCGACGCGTTCACCACCGACCCCGAAGGGCTGTGGCGGCGGGTGCTGCGCAGGCAGCCGGACGAGCTCGCCCTGGTGGCGACGTTCCCCGAGGATCCCTCCCTCAACTAGGTACCGGGGCCCGGTACGGGCCTGGTACGGCCCCAGCCCGGACCCGCAGCGACCGGAAGCGGGCCGCCGGACTGTGTGCCCGCGGCGGAGGAACGTCTAGACTTCGCCGGGTGAATACGCAACTGAGCCCCGGTGCGCAGACCGTCGAGGACACCCGCACGGTGCCCTCCCACGGCGACGACGGCGATCACGAGCGGTTCTCCCATTACGTACCCAAGGAGAAGCTTGTCGAGGCCATGGTCACGGGTACGCCCGTGATCGCGCTGTGCGGCAAGGTCTGGGTGCCCAGCCGTGACCCGGAGCGGTTCCCCGTCTGCCCGGAGTGCAAGGAGATCTGGGAAGGTCTCCCGCCCGGCGGCGGTGACGGCGAGGGCGACGACTGACCAGCTGACCGGCTGGTCCGACCGGCCTCAGCCTGCCTCTGCCCACTGGCGACGGCGTTCCCGATCGGCGCAGACCGACTCCCAGGCGTTACGCCTGGCGACGTCTGCGTCGGCCGCGAGCAGCGCGGCGAGCCGGCCCACCACCGACCGTGCTCCCCGGACCAGGGGAGGCGGCCAGGGCTGCGGGTACGCGGAGTCCGGCTCGGGGGACGCGGCCCGGCTGCTCATGCTCGCTCCTCGCTGCTCCGGTCGGCCGAGGGCCGCCGGGCGCGGATCCGGGGGTGTTCTCCCCACGAGGATGCGCGGGCTGTGTTGCGGGCCGGTTGCCGGCAGGTCAATGCCGGTCGACGGTTGTCGGTATCCGCTGGACCGCCGCTGGACCACCGCCGAACCGCCGCCGGACGGCTGCTGACCCGGCTACGGCTGGTCGGGCGCGCGGGTGGCTGCCCGGGCGGAGGTCGAGGCGCCTGCCGACGGGGGAGCCGAGCGCGAGGGCGGCGTGTGCCGGCGCCGCGCCGGTCGCCGCCCGGCGTTCACCGCGAGTTCGACGACGTCGTTCCACTGCTGGCGGCGCTGCAGGTCGGCGCACACTGCCTCCCAGGCGTTGCGCTGCCCGAGGTCGGCGTCCAGGCCGGGCAGTCGCGAGGCCACCTGGCCGACGAGTCTGCGGGCGGTTTCCACCAGGCCTCGCTGGGGAATCGGAACCTGCCGACCGTCCGGAGTGGACCCGCCGCCATCGACCATCGCTGCTCCTCTTCGACTCTGGTTCGACCCCGGTTCGACCCGGTCGGACACCGGCGTGAACCGGTCGGGGCCCCGTCCGGCCCCTCTGACCCTGCGGACAGTGCCGGCGCGCGCCCCCGATTCGAAAGCGCGCCGGCAGCTGGCGCTGCGGTCGATATTCCCCACTTGGAGTTCCCCGATGGTTACGGATTGGTCAAGCCTCGGTGGAAGACACGCTCACGGATCGGTGACCGTTCGATAACGGGAGAAGGGCGTCCTACCCGGCGAAACCGGGACGAGCGGGTCGCCGCGACACGCCATTCGTCCTATCACCTGGGTCGATGTCGCGATGCGTGTGGGCCTGGCCCGAAACGACCGGCGATCAAGCTAATGTCGCGGGTCGGAGTTCGTCCATGCGGAAGGGAAGACGTGAGCACGCCCGCCTCGACGACCGACACCCGTCAAGTAGCCCCCGGCACCGGAAACCCCGGAGTGGCCGGCGCCGGAGCCGCCAGCACCGTCGGACCCTGGGGCCGGCTGCGCGCCTGGCAGCAGGAGGCGTTCGACGCCTACAACGCCCGCAACCCGCGGGACTACCTCGCGGTCGCGACGCCCGGAGCGGGCAAGACGGCGTTCGCGCTCACGATCGCCGCGGACCTGCTCGCCCGGCGGATCGTCGAGAAGGTCATCGTGGTCACCCCGACCGACCACCTCAAGCGCCAGTGGGCCGACGCGGCCGCACGCGGCGACATCGCCCTGGACCCGGCGTTCGCCGGGCGTGGCGGGCGTACCAGCCGGGACTTCCACGGTGTCGTGGTCACCTACGCCGGGGTGGCGGCGGCGACGCAGGCGCTGCGGGTGCGTTGCGAGCGGTTCAAGACGATGGTGATCCTGGACGAGATCCACCACGCCGGTGACGCGCTCACCTGGGGCGAGGCGGTCCGCGAGGCGTTCGAGCCGGCCACCCGGCGCCTGTCGCTCACCGGTACGCCGTTCCGCAGCGACGCCAACCCCATCCCGTTCGTCACCTACGTGCCCGACACCGAGGGGGTCCCGCGCAGCGAGGCCGACTACGGCTACGGCTACGGCCGCGCCCTGGCCGACGGCGTGGTCCGGCCGGTGCTCTTCCTGGCGTACTCCGGTGACATGCGCTGGCGGACCAGCGCCGGCGACGAGATGCACGTGCGGCTCGGCACCCCGCTCACCAAGGACCTCGCGGCCCAGGCCTGGCGGACGGCGCTGGACCCGGCCGGTGACTGGATCCAGAGCGTGCTCCGGGCCGCGGACACCCGGCTCACCGAGGTACGCCGGCACGTCCCCGACGCCGGCGGCCTGGTGATCGCCACCGACCAGGAGACCGCCCGCGCGTACGCCAAGATTCTCGGCCAGGTCGCCGGTGAGAAGCCCACCGTCGTGCTGTCGGACGAGTCCACGGCGAGCAAGCGGATCGGGCAGTTCGCCGAGAACGACAGCCGGTGGATGGTCGCCGTCCGGATGGTGAGCGAGGGAGTCGACGTGCCCCGCCTGGCGGTCGGCGTGTATGCCACCGCCACCCAGACTCCGCTGTTCTTCGCCCAGGCGGTGGGTCGTTTCGTCCGCGCCCGGCGGCGGGGTGAGACCGCGTCGCTGTTCCTGCCGACGGTGCCGATCCTGCTGCAGTACGCCGCGGAGATGGAGGTTCTGCGCGACCACGCGCTGGGCCGGGCGGTGAAGGACGAGGACGACATCTTCGCCGCGGAGGAGGACCTCCTGGCCGAAGCGGCCCGCGGCGAGACCGGGGCGGACATGCTGGACGACCAGCGCTACCAGGCGATCGGGTCGGAGGCGGCGTTCGACCGGCTGGTGTACGACGGCAACGAGTTCGGCGGGGAGCTGGGGGAGGACGAGACGGAGTTCCTCGGCATCCCGGGCCTGCTGGAGCCGGACCAGATGCGTGAGCTGTTGCGCCGGCGCCGGTCGGGCGGGGGGCCGACGGCGGGGGCCGAGCCGTCCTCGGTGACGTCGACGTCGGACCCGGCGTCCTCGCCCTCGGTCGGGGCGGTGCCGCCGCCGGTCGTCGAGGAGTCCGCGGGCCGTGCCGGCGCGGCGGACGGTGCGACGTACCAACGGCTGGGCGTGCTGCGCCGGGAGCTCAACGGCCTGGTCGCCGCCTGGCACCACCGGACCGGCCAGCCGCACGGCGCGGTACACGCCGAGCTGCGCCGGGTGTGTGGGGGTCCACTGGCGGTGCAGGCCACCGCCGAACAGCTCCAGGCCCGCATCGACATGATCCGTGAATGGGCGGTCAAGCGGTCCTGAGCTTCCGTCCGGGGCCTCAGTCCGAGGCGCTCTCGGCGGCGCGGGACAGCAGCGGCACCACCCGTGGCCGCACCTGCGTCGCGAGCGCGATCACCGTCGAGATCCGCACGATGCCGTCGAAGGCGAGCACCTCGTCGATCACCCGCTGCAGGTCGGCGTTCGACCGCGCCACCAGGCGGGCCAGCATGTCGGCGGGCCCGGTGATCGTGTGCGCCTCCAGCACCTCCGGTATGCCGGCGAGGTGCCGGGCCACCGCCTCGTGGCCGGCGCCCTGGCGCAGTTCCAGGGAGGCGAACGCGGTCACGCCGTACCCCAGCGCGGCCGGCTCCACCTCAGGTCCCCAACCGCGGACGACGCCGGTGCGGGCGAGCCGGTCCAGGCGCGCCTGAACGGTCCCGCGGGCCACGCCGAGCCGGCGCGACGCCTCCAGGACGCCGATCCTCGGCTCGGCCGCGAACAACCGGACGATCCGGGCGTCCAGCTCGTCCACCGGCGTGGGTGACGGACTGGCCGGCGGACCGGCCGACCGGCCGGCTGCCTGACCGGCCGGCCGGCCGCCTGGCGGGTCGGTTGGCTGCGGTGACGAACCCACGGGTGACCTCCGGCACGTGTATGCCCAAAGTCCTGAGCAAACTGGACACTCTGCCGGTGAACTCTGCCAGTCGGCTGGGCAGTCTGTACAGGCCGTCGGCGAGCTCTTGCACAGACTGTCGAATTGGGCGACGCTCCGGCAAAGCGGCGGGACGAACGAGGAGACGGACATGCAGCCGAACACCACGCTGACCCCCGAGGAGCAGGCCGCCGACCTCAGGTTCGACCAGCTCCGCCAGCTCGTCGGGCTGGTCGACTACGACGCGACGAAGGACCCGTTCCCGGTCACCGGCATGGACGCGGTGGTCTTCTGGGTGGGCAACGCGACCCAGGCCGCGGCGTACTACCAACTGGCGTTCGGGATGGAGCTGGTGGCCTACGCGGGGCCGGAGACCGGGATGCGCGACCGCAAGTCGTACGTGCTGAAGTCCGGCTCGGCGCGGTTCGTGCTCGAGGGCGGGGCCGCCCCCGACAGCCCGGTGCTCGACCACCACCGCGCCCACGGGGACGGTGTCGTCGACCTCGCCCTGGAAGTCCCCGACGTGGACAAGTGCGTCGCGCACGCCCGAGCCCAGGGCGCCACGATCCTGGTCGAGCCGTACGACGAGACCGACGAGCACGGGACGGTACGCCGGGCGGCCATCGCGACGTACGGCGAGACCCGGCACAGCCTGGTGGACCGCTCCCGCTACACCGGCCCCTACCTTCCCGGCTACGTCACCCGGCAGACCACCGTGACCCGGCCCGAGGGGCACCCGCGCCGGATCTTCCAGGCGGTCGACCACTGCGTCGGCAACGTCGAGCTCGGCCGGATGGACGAGTGGGTCGCCTTCTACAACCGCGTCATGGGCTTTGTGAACATGGCGGAGTTCGTCGGCGACGACATCGCCACCGACTACTCGGCACTGATGAGCAAGGTCGTCGCCAACGGCAACCACCGGGTGAAGTTCCCGCTGAACGAGCCGGCGGTGGGCAAGCGGAAGAGCCAGATCGACGAGTATCTGGAGTTCTACTCCGGGGCCGGCTGCCAGCACATCGCCCTTGCCACCAACGACATTCTCCAGGCGGTGGACGTCCTGCGCGCCAACGGCGTGGAGTTCCTGTCCACGCCGGACTCCTACTACGAGGACCCCGAGCTGCGGGCCCGCATCGGTGAGGTGCGGGTTCCGGTGGAGGAACTCAAGCGGCGCGGCATCCTCGTCGACCGGGACGAGGACGGCTACCTGCTGCAGATCTTCTGCTCGCCGCTGGGTGACCGGCCGACGGTGTTCTACGAGCTCATCGAACGCCACGGGTCGCTCGGGTTCGGCAAGGGCAACTTCAAGGCGCTGTTCGAGGCGATCGAGCGGGAGCAGGAGCGGCGCGGCAACCTGTGACCCCTTCGCCGTACCGTAGGTGGCATGGCGGAAACCTCTGATGACCTGATCACCGCCCTGCGGGCCGAGCTTCCCGACGAGGCGGTCGTCACCGATCCGGACCGGCTGGCGTCGTACCAGCACGACATGGCGACGTTCTGTCCCTACGGCATGCCCGCGGTCTGCGTGCTCGCCCGGTCCACCGAGCACGTGCAGCACGTCCTGCGGGTCGCGTCGCGCCTCGGCGTCCCCGTCGTACCCCAGGGCGCCCGCACGGGCCTGTCCGGCGGCGCCAACGCGATCGACGGCTGCATCGTGTTGTCGCTTTCGAAGATGGCCGCGATCCGCGAGATCGACGCGCCGAACCGGATCGCGGTGGTCGAGCCCGGCGTGCTCAACGCCACGCTGTCGGCGGCGGTCGCCGAGCACGGGCTGTTCTACCCACCCGACCCGTCCAGCTGGGAGATCTCCACCCTGGGCGGGAACGTGGCCACCAACGCCGGCGGCCTGTGTTGCGTGAAGTACGGCGTCACCGCCGACTTCGTCCGCGGCCTGGAGGTGGTGCTCGCCGACGGCGAGGTGCTGCGCACCGGGCGCCGGACCGCCAAGGGCGTGGCGGGCTACGACCTCACCCGGCTGTTCGTCGGCTCGGAGGGAACGCTCGGCGTGGTCACCGAGGTGACGCTTGCGTTGCGGCCGACCGGGCGCGAGCCCCGCACCGTCGCCGGCCTGTTCCCGACGGTCGCGCAGGCCGGTGACGCGGTGGCCCGGGTCGTCGCCGCGGGGCTGGTGCCGAGCCTGCTGGAGTTCATGGACCAGACGTCGCTGCGGGCCTCCAACGACCACCTCAACATGGGGCTGCCCGAGGACGCCGCCGCGATGCTCATCGCGCAGTCCGACGCTGACCCCGACCGGGCGGTCGCCGACATCGGTGCGATCTCCGCGATCTTCTCCGAGGCCGGCGGTTTCGACGTGGTGGAGGCCGAGGACCTGGCCGAGGGGGAGATGCTGCTGGCCGCGCGCCGGAACTCCCACTACGCCCTGGAGGCGCTGGGCACCGGGCTGACCGACGACGTGTGCGTGCCGCTGACCCGGCTGGCCGACTACATCCACCAGGTGGAGAAGGTGGCCGCCGAGGCGGACCTCACCATCGCCACGGTCGGGCACGCCGGTGACGGCAACCTGCATCCCAGTGTGATCTTCGACGAGAAGGACGCCGACCAGGTGCGCCGCGCCAACTGGGCGTTCGACGAGATCATGCGGATCGGCCTGGAGATGGGCGGCACGGTGACCGGCGAGCACGGCATCGGCGTCCTGAAGCGTGACTGGCTGGCGCGTGAGCTCGGGCCGGTCGGGGAGCGGGTGCACCGCGACCTGAAGCGGCTCTTCGACCCGGCCGGAATCCTCAACCCCGGAAAGGTGCTCAGCGCCTGACCGGTGCCCGCTCCGAGCCGCTCTTATCGAAACGCTTTCTGCCTTCAACCTCCGAAGAAAAGCGCGGCCGCTATCGGCCATTGTCTACGAATTGCGACCGGTCGGTCGCTATTTGTATCCGATAGTGGCCACAGACAGAGCTGCTGAGTCTTTCCCGCGAACGCAACAGAACCATTCGTTGCCGTTTCCATCTGGTGTCAGTACCCGCTTGCCCGTAGCCTGCTGGGCACACGTCACCCGCTGACTGCGCGAAGGACTGGTTTCCCCGTGCAGGAAGGGATTCAAGCGATGTCTGAATTCGGTGCCGCGCGCTCGTCGCGCCGGCAGTTCTTGTTCAACGCCGCGATGGCAGCCGCGGCCGTGGGAGTCGGTGGCGGCGCTTTGGCCGGTTGTGGTCAGGGCGGAAGTGGTGCCGGCGGCGGAGGCGGGGGAGGAAAGGGCGGCGGTCGTTCCGGCAAGCAGGGCGAGACGCTTTTCATTGCCGGCTTCCAGTGGGGACCGCCCACCCAGTTCAACCCGCTGGGGCAGAACACCGGCTGGCCGTGCGGGCAGAACAACATGCAGCTGGTCTACGAGACGCTGGTGCGGTTCAACCTGCTGAACGGCAAACTCGAACCAGGTCTGGGTAAAGAGCTCCAGACGCCTGACGACTCCACGATCGTCGTCCCGCTGCAGGACGGCACCAAGTGGCAGGACGGGAAACCGCTCACCGCCGACGACGTGGTGTTCACCTTCGAGCTGGCCAAGCGGCACAGCGAGCTTTCCTACGCGTCGTTCTGGGACTACGTCGACAAGATCGAGGCGAGCGACCCGCAGACGGTCAAGGTCACCGTCGGCAAGAAGCCGTTCAACCCGGCGATGGTCAAGAACAGCCTGGCGACCACCTACATCCTGCCCAAGCACGTCTGGGAACCCCTGGAGAAGCAGGGCAAGCCGATGGGGCAGTTCGAGAACACCAAGCCGGTCGGCTCCGGCCCCTACAAAGTGGACTCCTACAACCAGCAGCAGATCAGCCTCACCCGCCAGGACAGCTACTGGGGCAAGAGCGCCTTCGGCGGCCTGCCGAAGCCGAAGTACATCGTGCACCCCATCTTCAAGGGCAACCAGGACGGCGACCTGCGCTTCCAGCGCGGCGGTGTCGACGTCATGCAGCAGTTCACCCCCCAGATCTGGAAGATGTGGGAGGACAAGAAGCTCGCGGTGTCCACGTGGTACAAGAAGGAGCCCTACCACGTGCCCGGTGGTATCCCGATGCTCGTCATCAACACCACCAAGAAGGGCCTGGACAATCCCGCGGTGCGCCGTGCACTGGCGTTCGCCATCAACTACCAGGACATCGCCGACAAGGCCATGTCGAGGTACTCCCAGCCGGCCAACTCCAGCGTCATCCTGCCCACCGGTGGTGAGTCGAAGTACTTCGACAAGGAGGCGGTGGCGACCAACGGCTGGAAGTACGACCCCGAGCAGTCCAAGAAGATTCTCGAGGGCGAACTGAAGGCCAAGAAGGGCTCGGACGGCATCTACGTCCTGCCCGACGGCACCCGGCTCGGCCCGTGGACGGCGCAGACGCCCACCGGCTGGAGCGACTGGCAGAGCGCCCTGCGCATCATGGCCGCCAACGCCAAGGCGGTTGGTATCGACATCACCACGAAGTTCCCGCAGGCGCCCAACGTGACCACCTCGGTCCAGGCCGGCGACTTCGACCTGGCCTGCTGGGGTGTGGCCTCCACCAGTGCGGCGACGCCCTGGCAGCGGTTCCGTGACGTGCTCGACGAGCGCGGTGTCGCCAAGCTCGGCCAGCCGGCGTTCTGGAACTACGGCCGGTTCAAGGACCCCGCCGTCGCCGGACTGCTCGACCAGGCGGCCGGGGCCACCGACGACGCGACCGCCAAACAGGCGTACGGAAAGCTCGACGAGATCTTCATGAAGAACGCACCGATGATCCCGTTGATGTACCGCCCGCTGGAGTTCTACGAGTTCAACGAGACCAACTGGAAGAACTTCCCCAACGAGAAGAACGCCTACGCTCCGCCGATGTTCCAGGGCGCCGGCGTGTCCTGGCTGTTCAAGATCAAGAGCGCGTCGGAGAGCTGAACACCTTCTGGCCCGGACGCCGCGTGCACGACGTCGTGCACGCGGCGTCCGGGCCGGCACACCGTCGGCGGAACGTGAGGGAAGTGTATGCGGCTACGCAAGTACCTCGTCGGCAAATCGCTGTGGTACCTCGGCGCGCTGCTGGTCGCGCTGGTGCTGAACTTCCTGCTCCCGCGGCTCGTCCCCGGAAACCCCGTGGACGCGATCGTCGCGCAGCTCGGGCGTTCGGGAACGCAGGCTGACTCGCTGCAGCGGATCCACGAGCACTACGTCAAGGAGTTCGGCCTCGACCAGTCGATGGTGGGGCAGTTCTTCACCTATCTCGGCAACCTCGCCCACTTCGACCTGGGCACGTCGTTCGCGCAGTACCCCGCCCACGTCGACGGGCTGATCAGCCAGGCGCTGCCGTGGACGATCGGCCTGCAGCTTCCGGCCATCCTGATCGGCTGGCTGGTCGGCAACGCACTCGGCGCGCTGGCGGCGTTCAAGGGCGGGTGGTTCGACCGAGGGGCCTTCCTGAGCTCGCTGTTCCTGTCCAGCATGCCGTACTACTGCCTGGCGATCCTGCTGCTCTACCTGTGCGCGGTGGCGTTACCACTGCTGCCACCCGGAGGCGGCTACGAGCCGGGCAGCTCACCGGAGCTGAGTGTCACGTTCATGGTCGACGTGATGCGCCACTACTGGCTGCCGTTCCTGTCGCTGGTGCTGATCTTCGTCGGCGGACAGGCCGTCGGCATGCGGTCGATGGCGATCTACGAACTGAACTCCGACTACGTGAACTACGGCCGGGGTCTCGGCCTGTCGGACAAGCGGATCGTGCGGTACATCTTCCGCAACGCCATGCTGCCGCAGGTGACCGGTCTCGCCCTGTCGATCGGCACTCTGGTGGGCGGCGCCCTCATTACCGAGATCGTGTTCTCCTATCCCGGGATCGGTTCGCTGTTGTTTTCCGCGATCGGGCAGAACGACTATCCCGTCATCCAGGCGATCACCCTGATCATCCTGGTGGCCGTGTTGTTGTCGAACTTCCTCGTCGAGATCGCCTACGGGTTCGTCGACCCGCGGATCCGGGCGTCGCAGGCAGGTGAGCGCTGATGCGGATGGCACGCTTCACACCACGGTTCTGGGTCTCGGCGGTGGTGTTCGCCCTCGTCGTCGCGTTCGCGGTCCTGGGCCCGATCGTCTTCGGCGCGAATCCCGGCAAGGACGTCGGCGGTCTGTACGACCCGCCGTCGAGCACCTCCTGGCTCGGCACCGACGACCTCGGCCACGACGTCTTCACCAACCTGATGCTCGGTACCCGGACCTCGCTGATCATCGGGCTGGTCGCGGGGCTGGTGGCCACGCTCATCGGCGTGGTCGTGGGTCTGCTCGCGGGCTACCACGGCGGGATGGTGGAGGAGGCGCTGATGGGCGTCACCAACGTCGCGCTGGCGATCCCCGCGATCGTCGTCCTCATCCTGTTGTCGGTCGCGATCGACTTCCGCTCGATCGTGGCGATGGCGGTGGTCATCGCCATCACCAGCTGGCCGTGGACGGCGCGGGCGGTGCGTGCGCAGGCGAGCAGTGTGCGGACGCGCGAACACCTCGACGTGGCACGGCTTTCCGGTGCTCGAACGTTCGACATCCTGATCTGGGACGTCCTGCCGTACCTCATGTCCTACATCTGCATGGCGTTCGTGCTGCAGGTGTCCGGCGCGATCCTCGCCGAGGCCGGGCTCTCGCTGCTCGGACTGGGCCCGAGCGGAAGCGTCTCGCTCGGCATCATGCTCAACTGGGCCCTGGTCGGGGAGTCGTTGCTGAACGGCGCCTGGTGGGCGTTCCTGCCGCCGACCATCCTGTTGACGCTGATCGCGTTCGCCCTGCTGATGCTGCAGTCCAGCCTGGACGAGGTGTTCAACCCGCGGCTGCGGCGCGGCCGCCGGGAGCGCGGTGCGGCCGCAGGTGCCGGCGCCGGTGCGGCGGTGTCCCTGGTCACCAGCGGCACCGTCGCGGCCGAGACCCTGGACGTCGGGGCGGCACAAGAACCCGTGCCCGAACCCGGTGCGGGTGAACGCACCGTCGGCTCCGGTCCGGACCGTACGAGTGAAAGGTCGGGTAGCGCATGACCGGGGTGACGACCACCACCGACGCCCTGCTGCGGGCCGAGCGGCTGCGGGCCGCCTACAGCGTCGGTGGCGGCCAGGTGGTCGCGGTCGACGACGTGTCGGTCGAGGTACGCAAGGGCGAGGTGCTCGGGGTGGCCGGTGAGTCCGGCTGCGGCAAGAGCACCCTGGGCGCGATCCTGTCGCTGACCGTACGACCGCCGCTCTACGTGCTGAGCGGTTCGCTGGAGGTCGACGGGAAGCAGCTCGACCTCGGCCCGGACCGCAAGCCACCGCGTTCCTGGCGGGGCGAGGTGGTCTCGCTGCTGCCGCAGGGCGCAATGAACTCGCTCAGCCCGACCGTACGGATCCGCGACTTCGCCTACGACGTGATTCGTGCCCACCAGCCGGGCGTTCGGCGGGACCAGGCGATCGAGCGGGCGCGGCAGCGACTCGAACAGCTCGATCTGCCCGCACGCGTGCTCGACTACTACCCCCACCAGCTCAGCGGTGGCATGAAGCAGCGGGTCGTCACGGTGATCTCCACCCTGCTCAACCCGCGGCTGCTGATCGCCGACGAGCCGACGTCGGCGCTCGACGTGTCCTCCCAGCGGATCCTGATCGAGATGCTGCGGGAGATGCTGAAGCAGGACATCATCGGCGGCGTCATCTTCATCACCCACGACCTGCCGGTGCTCAACACGATCGCCGACCGGATCGCGGTGATGTACGCCGGGAAGATCGCCGAGGTCAGTCCCGCGACCGAGCTCATCAACCGCCCCCGCCACCCCTACAGCGCGTCCCTGCTGTCCTCGGTGCTGGTGCCCGAACCCCACATGCGGCAGACGAGGGTGCGCGGCATTCCCGGCGCTCCGCCGAGTCTGGCCAGCCCTCCGCCCGCGTGCCGGTTCCATCCCCGGTGCCCGCTGGTGATGGACATCTGCCGTACGGAGGAACCGCCGCGGGTCGGTGACGAGCGCCGGCACTCGATGTGCTGGTGGACCGAACAGCATCCCGGTCAGACGGTGGAGGTGGGTCGATGAGCGCACAGCCCGAGAACGGCGCCGGACCGCTGATCGAGGCGAAGTCGCTGTCCCGCGTCTTCGGCCACGGTGACAAGGTCGTTCGGGCCGTCGACGACGTGTCGTTCACGCTGGGCCGCCAGGAGGTGGTCTCCATCGTGGGGGAGAGCGGCAGCGGGAAGTCGACGCTGGCCCGGCTGGTGCTGCGGCTGCTGGACCCGACGTCGGGGACGCTGCACCTGTCCGGGCGGGACGTCACCTCGCTGAAGGGGCGTGACCTGCAGGCGTACTGGCGCGACGTGCAGGCGGTCTTCCAGGACCCGTTCAGCTCGTTCAACCAGTTCTTCACGGTACGCCGGCTGCTCAACCGGTCGCTGCGACTGGCCGCCGCCGGGTCGGCCGAGCGGGGCGAGACGCTGATGGCCCAGGCGCTCGATCACGTGGGGCTGTCCGCCGACGTGCTCGACAAGTGGCCGCACCAGCTCTCCGGCGGCCAGCGGCAGCGGGTGATGATCGCCCGGGCGCTGATGTTGCAGCCACGCATCCTGGTCGCCGACGAGGCCACCTCGATGTTGGACGCGTCGCTGCGGGCGAACATCCTGAACGTCCTCGCCGACCTGCGCAGCGACTACGACATGACGATCCTGTTCATCACCCACGACATCGGCCAGGCCTGCTACGTGAGCGACCGGGTGCTGGTGATGAGCAAGGGGCAGGTCGTCGAGCAGGGCCCCACCGACGAGGTGATCTTCAACCCGCAGCACGAGTACACCCAGCGGCTGCTCGCCGACGTGCCCCGGCTGCACGAGAACATCCTGGACTGACGCCACAACCGTCGCCCGTACGTCCCGTTGTCAAGTGATTCTTGACAGCGGGACGTTCGCGTTCGGGGGCGTGCCCCTAGGGCAGAGCTCAGGGTGGGGGCAACCCCACCTTGACGGTGCGGAAACTCCACCATCACAACGGGTATCTGCCGCATCGTGACCGGCGGCAACTCTTCGTAGCGTCACTGACGTGCGAACTCTGCTGCCTCCGCTGGTCGCCGCGACCGTCCTGCTGGGTTTCACCCCCGGGGCAGGTGCGGCCGCCGCCGCCGACCCACATGCGGCCCTGCCGCCGCTGCGCTACGCCGCCCGCACCGTCGACGGCCACGACTTCCTCGCCTACGACCAGCGCGGTGACGGCCGGGTCGTCGAGGTGCTCGGTGACCTTGCCACCGCCGACCAGGTGGCCGTCCTCATTCCCGGTGCCGGCCACCGTCTGGGCAACTACCTCAGCGACAGGGCCCGGCCCACGCCGCGCGGCGCGGGCGGGGCCCTGCTGGCCGAGCTGCGCCGGCAGTCGCCCGGCACCGGGTCGGCGGTGGTCGTCTGGCTCGGCTACGACGCCCCCGAAGGTGTCGACCTCGCCTCGGCCCGCTCCGAACGAGCCGAGGCCGGCGCGCGGGACCTGGTCCGGTTCGTCCGGCGGCTGGACCATCTGGTGTCCCCGGACACCCGGATCACTCTGGTCGGCCACAGCTACGGGTCGGTGGTGATCGGCAGGGCGGCGCCCGAGGTGGACGTCGACGACCTCGTGGTCGTGGGCAGCCCCGGGATGGACGCCGGCAGCCGGGCCGCCCTGCACACCGGCGCGCGGGTGTGGGCCGCGCGTGCGCCGGGCGACCCGATCCGGTTCGCGCCGCCGCTGCGGGTGGGTGGCTTCGGCCACGACGCGGACCCCACCGCTCCGGGCTTCGATGCCCGCACGTTCGCCGTCGGCACCGCTCGCGGGCACGCCGACTACTTCACTCGCGGAACCGAGTCGCTGGCCAACATCGCCCGCATCGTCCGCGGCCGTACGGACGAGGTGACCCGATGACCGCTGTGACGTCCACCCCGATCCCCGCTCCGATCTCCACCCAGGCTGCTGTGCACCGCGCCGGCCGCGGCCCGTGGCAGGCGTTCGTCCGGACCGTGGCCGCCCGTACGCCCGCGTCCCGTGACCGGGCACTGGACGCCTACCGCGCCCTCGCCACGCTCGGCGTGGTGACCGGCCACTGGCTGGTCGGTGCGCTGGTCGCCCAGCCCGACGGCACGCTGCGGATCGCCAGCCCGTTGCGCGACCTGGGCGCGCTGGCACCGGCCAGTTGGGTGCTGCAGATGCTGGGGCTGTTCTTCCTCGTCGGCGGGCACTCCGCCGTGTCGAGCCTGGCCCGGTCGGCCGAACGCGGCGAGCCGTACGCCACCTGGCTGCGCCGCCGGTTCGCCCGGCTCACCCGGCCGGTGCTCGCCGCCACCGCGCTGTCGGCCGGCTGCCTGGCCGTCCTCGGCGCTGTGGGCGTACCCGAGGGAACCCTGCGTACCTGGGTCGTCCTGCTGGTGCAGCCGTTCTGGTTCGTCGCGGTCTACGCGGTGCTGACGGTCCTCACCCGGTGCGCCGTGGCGGCCGACCGGCGGTGGGGCGGTTGGGCGGCGCTGCCGCTGCTGGGGGTCGTGGCGGCCGGTGACCTGGCGAGGTACGGCCCATGGAGCGACGCGATGCCCGGATGGATCGGGATGGTCAACCTGGTGCCGGGCTGGCTGTTTGCGTACCAGCTCGGCGTCTCCTGGGGCCGGGGGACGTTCTCGGCAGTGCCGCTCGGCAGCAAGGGTGCGTCGAAGAACCGGCTCGGGCGGCGGGCCGGGTGGCTCCTGCTGGTGGGCGGTGCGAGTCTGTTCGCCCTGCTGCTGTTGGTGTTCCACTACCCGGCCAGCATGGTCGGCGTGCCGGGTGCGGCCCGGTCCAACGCGCACCCCCCGTCGCTGCTGGTCCCCGCACTGGCCGCGTTCCAGTCCGGCGCGGCCCTGCTCCTGCACGGACCGGTCAGCCGGCTGATGCGCCGGCCCGGCCTGTGGGCGGGCGTCGCCGCGGTGAACCTGGCGGCGATGACCATCTTCTGCTGGCACCAGGTGCCGATACTGCTGGTGTCCCTCGTCGGCAAGACGGCGATCGGCGCGGTGCCGGGGTTGACCACCTCACCGGACCAGGTGTCGTGGGTGCTCGCCCGGCTGGCGTGGCTACCGGTGATGGCGGCGGTGCTGGTGGCGGTGGTCGCGGTGACGCGGAGGTTCGAGGCCCCGCTGGGCCTGCGGGCGCCGCTGGCGCGGGTGGGTGCGGCGGTGGTCACTGCCGCCGCCGTGGGCTTCTTCGTCACGCTGTACTGAGGCGTGGGCGGTGCGAACTACGGGGCGGCCGGCCGGACCTGTCCGGTGACCGCCCCGAAGCCGAGCCGTCCGCCGTCCGGCGCCGGAGCGGTGGCCCGGACGGTCACCACGTCCCCGTCCTCCAGAAACGCCCGGGTGGACCCGTCCGCCAGGGTGAGCGGCTTCGCGCCGCCCTCGGTCGCCTCCATCAGGCAGCCGTACTCGCCCTCGCCCGGTCCGGAGACCGTCCCGGAGGCGAGCAGGTCACCGGTGCGCAGCGTCGCGCCGTTGGAGGTGAGGTGGGCGAGCATCTGCGCGGGCGTCCAGTACATGTGGGCGTACCGGGGACGGGCGACCACCTGGTCGTTGATCGCCACCTCCAGGTCGAGGTCGAGGCCGAAGTCGTGCGTGCCGCGCAGGTAGGGCAGCGGTGCCGGCTCCTGGACCGGCGGCGCCACCGCGGCGGCGTCCAGCGCGGCCAGCGGGACCACCCACGGCGAGACGGACGTACGAAACGACTTGCCCAGGAACGGTCCCAGCGGCCGGGCCTCCCACGCCTGCAGGTCACGGGCCGACCAGTCGTTGACGAGGACCACGCCGAAGACGTACTCGCGTACCTCGTCCACACTCACCCGCCGCCCCGCGGCTGTGGGCGTCCCGACCACGAAACCCACCTCCGCCTCGAGGTCCAGCCGGGTCGAGGGGCCGAACGACGGGGCCGTCTCGCCCGGTGCCAGGTGCTGTCCGGAGGGGCGGGTCACCGGCGTGCCGGAGACCGCGACCGTGCCGGCCCGGCCGTGGTAGCCGATCGGCAGATGCCGCCAGTTGGGGGTCAGCGGCGGCTCGTTGGGGCGGAGCAGCCGGCCGAGGCGGGTGGCGTGGTGTTCGGAGGCGTAGAAGTCGACGTAGTCCGCGACCTCGAACGGCAGGTGGAGCCGCACCTGGTCCACCGGGAGGAGCTCGGGTTCGACCAGGGAGCGGAAGGCCTCGTCGGTCAGGCGTTCGGTCAGCCAGTGCCGAACGGCGTGCCAGGCCCGGGCGCCCAGCGCCATGAACGGGTTCAGCGACGAAGCGGTGAACACTCCGGCGAAGTCGGCGTACTCGCTGGCCGCGAGCGGGGCGAGGTCGAGAACGTGGTCGCCGACGGCCACGCCTACCCGCGGCTCCTCGTCGGGGAGTGAGAAGACGCCGTACGGCAGGTTGTGCACCGTGAACGGCGAACCCTCGGGCACGGGCACCCAACCCGTCGTGGCCACGAGGTCAATCCTGCAGGACGCGCAGTCGCAGCAGGTCGGCCAGAGGATCGGACACGCTGCACGACCCGAACGAGTTGAACCACCGCCGGGCCGAGGCCGCCGCCCGGTCGTCGAGTGCACGCACCCGGCCGGCGACGCGGTCGTCGTCCCGGTCGCCCAGCGCCTCGACCAGGGCGGGCTCGTCCGCGCCGTCCAGTGCGAGCCGGGTGGCGAGGACGACATTGAGGAACCCGTGGTGGTCCGCGCCACCGCCGGAGCCGCGGACCGCGCGACGCAGCCCGGCGGTGCACTTGAACGGGAGTTCCCGGTCCAGGCAGGCGAGAATCACCCGGGCCAGTGCCTCCTCGCCGGGGAACGCCTCGGCTGCCACCCCGCCGGTCCGGAGCTTCGCCCGGTGGCCGTACTCCGCCAGCGCGTCCAGGGCATCCAGCGCGCCGTCCCAGCTGCCGTCGTTGCGGGGCACCTCCACGGCCACGGCCACCTCGTCGGGGAGTTCGGCGGCGGCCAGCGCGCGGTCCATCCGGGCGACGTTGCGGGCCAGGTCCGGCTCGTCCCGCAGCGTCACCTCCACCGAGACCACCCGGGCCCGGTCGATGCGGCCGGCCCAGCGAAGGGCGGGTTCGATCGCCCCGGCGCCGCCGCCGACCACCAGGCCCAGCGGCAGCGGCTCCTCCGGCGGCGGCCCGTCGTCGAGCGCGGCGAGCAGCTCCGGCAGGGTGGCGTCCGGGCACAGGAACGGCCCGACCAGTCCGGCGTACCACTCCTCGCGACGGGTGAGATAGACGGCCAGCGCGGCGGCGAGCGGCTCGCTGGCGGGCGGGAACACCGCGGCGTCGTCGATCAGCCCGGCGCACAGAGCCGGGATGGTGCGGCTGCGCGGAGTAGTCATCCCCTCGCACTTTAGGGCATGTCCTGCTGGTCACGCGCCGGGTCGGGCGCGTGCCGAAGTGGGACGGCTGACTTGTGGAGGGGAAGCGGTCCGGCCGGGGACTTGCTGGTTTGATGTGCCCGTGACCACGAGCACGGCGCGAACCTCCGGCTGGCGTGGAGGCAGGACGCACCGCCTCTACAGCGTGGTCGTGTTCATCGTGCTTGCATCGGTCGACAACGTTGCGGCCGTCCTGGTGCCGCCGCTCTACAGCCCGATCGCCCGTGAGCTGGAGGTCCGGGAGAGCGCGGTGGGCCTGGTCACCGCGGTGAGCTTCCTCGTCGCCGCTGTCGCCGCCGTGGCCTGGGCGTACGCCGGCGACCGGACCCGCCGCAAGCCGATGCTGATGATCGGCACGCTGGTCTGGGCGGCCGGGACCAGCGGCACCGCGCTGGCCGGCAACTACGCGGCCTTCTTCGTCGCCCAGATGGTCGCCGCCGTCGGCCTCGGCGCGGTCGCCTCGGTCGGCTTCTCGGTGGTCAGCGACCTGATCGCGCCCAGACGCCGCGGCCTGGTGATGAGCTTCTGGGGCCTGTCGCAGGGTCTCGGCACCCTGGTGGGCACGCTGCTCGCCGGGGTGCTCGGAGCCGCGGACTGGCGCCGGCCGTTCCTGGTGCTCACCGTGATCGGGCTGGTCGCGGCGGTGGCGTACCTCTTCACGTACGACATCCGGCGCGGCCAGAGCGAGCCGGAGCTCGCGGCGATCTTCGCCGAGGGAGGCGACTACAGCCACCGGATCAGCCGGGCCGACGTGCCCGGCATCCTCGCCCGGCGGACCAACGTCTGGCTGGTGATGCAGGGCTTCACCGCGCAGTTCGTCTTCGGCTCGCTGGTGTGGCTGCCGCGGCTGTTCCAGGCCAAGGCGCAGGCGGCCGGGCACTCCGAGGAGATCTCCATCGTCATCGGCAGCCTGTTCGCCACGCTCTTCCAGCTCGGCGGCGTGCTCTCCATCGTAGGCGGCCTGGTCGGCGACCGGCTGCAGCGGCGCACCCCGCGCGGGCGGGCCATGGTCGCCGCGATCGGCATCCTCGGCGGCATCCCGTTCTACGTCGTGCTGTTCTTCCTGCCGCTGCGCCTCGACGTGCCCGACACCGCCGGTACGGGAACGGTCGTCGCGGCGGTCCTCGCCAGCGTGGTCACCGAGCCGACGGTGACGGTCAGCTTCGCGATGGCGTTGATCGCCCTCGCGCTGACGTCGGCCAACTCACCGAACTGGTTCGCGCTGCTGGCCGACGTCAACCCGCCCGAGCACCGCGGCACCGTCTACAGCGCGGGCAACCTCGTCAACGGCGTCGGGCGGGCGCTCGGCAACGGCCTGGTCGGGGTGAGCTTCCGGGCGCTGGCCGTGGGGTTCCCGCCGCCGCTGAACTACGCGGTCGGGCTGGCGGTGTTCCAGCTGTTCTTCGTACCCACCGGCGCGATGTACTGGCTGGCGTCGCGGACGTCCCCCCGTGACCTGGCGGAGGTACGCGAGACGCTGCGGGCCCGGGTCGCGGCCGAGACCGGCGGGGCGGCCGGAGCCGGAGGGGCCGCCGGCGCCGGTCGGACCCAGGACCTACCGGAGCAGTTCGGGCGAGACACCCGGGAGTGATCGGCCTAAGGTCGGGGCACAAACCAGTGGGAGAACGCCAGACTCACGCGCGCCACCAGCCGCGGCGGCACCCGGCCGGAAGGAGCCCGACGATGACGTACTACCGCAGGGTCGGCGAGGTCCCGCCCAAGCGGCACACGCAGTTCCGGCGCCCGGACGGCGGCCTCTACCGCGAGGAGCTGATGGGTGAGGAGGGCTTCACCTCCGACTCCTCGCTGCTCTACCACGCGGGAGTGCCGTCTGCGATCGTCGACTCCCAGGTGTGGGAGCTGCCCGACCTCGCCACCAGGGCCAACCACCCGCTGACGCCGCGGCACCTGAAGCTGCACGGGTTGTTCGCCGATCTGGACTGGAAGTCCCAGGACGCCGTCACCGGCCGCCGGCTGCTGCTCGGCAACGCCGACGTCCGGCTCTCCTACGTCTGGGCCGGTGAGGAGTCGCCCTACTACCGCAACGCCATCGGCGACGAGTGCGTGTACGTCGAGTCCGGCTCGGCGCGGGTGGAGACGGTGTTCGGCGTACTCGAGGCCGGGCAGGGCGACTACGTCCTGCTGCCGCGGGCGACCACGCACCGGTGGATCCCGACCGGTGACACCCCGCTGCAGGCGTACTGCATCGAGGCCAACTCCCACATCAGCCCGCCCAAGCGTTACCTGTCGCGGTACGGCCAGTTCCTGGAGCACTCGCCCTACTGCGAGCGCGACCTGCACGGACCCGACGAGCCGTACGTCCGCGAGGGCGAGGACGTCGAGGTGCTGGTGAAGCACCGCGGCCACGGGCCCACGGGCATCGTCGGCACCCGGATGGTCTACGCCACCCACCCGTTCGACGTGGTGGGCTGGGACGGCTGCCTATACCCCTACACGTTCAACGTCGCCGACTTCGAGCCGATCACCGGCCGGGTGCACCAGCCGCCGCCGGTGCACCAGGTCTTCGAGGGCACCAACTTCGTGGTCTGCAACTTCTGCCCCCGCAAGGTCGACTACCACCCGCTGGCGATCCCGGTGCCCTACTACCACTCCAACGTCGACAGCGACGAGGTGATGTTCTACTGCGGCGGCGACTACGAGGCGCGCAAGGGTGCGGGAATCGGTCTGGGGTCGATCTCCCTGCATCCCGGCGGGTACGCCCACGGGCCGCAGCCGAGTGCGATCGAGGCGGCGCTGGGTGCGGAGTACTTCGACGAGCTCGCGGTCATGGTCGACACGTTCCGCCCACTGGAGCTGGGCGAGGCCGGCATCGCCAGTGACGACGGGGTGTACGCCTGGACCTGGGCCGGTCGCCGCGGCACCTGAGGCACCCGCCGCTGCCAGGGTGGCGCCGACCCGGGGTGAGCCTCGGCTCAGCCGACGGGTTCGCGGGTCCGGTGCCGCGTCCCGCGCATCGACGTCACGCTCGCCCCGGCGAGGATGAGGTCGGAGGCGGTCAGCAGCACCCGGGACACGAGTGCGAGGACGAGCGCGTCGGCCGGCGCCAGGACGGGCGCGAGCGTCGCGACCAGGACCGCCTCGCGGACGCCGAGCCCGGCAGGGGTGACCACCACCAGGAACCCCACGCACCAGGCGAGTGCGAAGCCGCCCACCGCCAGCGGAACGGCCGCCACCGGATCGGCGCCGAGCGCGACGGCGAGGATCCACGCGTGCAGGCCGTTCAGCAGCCACTGGGCCATGCCGGTCAGCGCCACCAGCGCCGTCGTGCGTCCGGTGAGCGGGCGTTCCAGCGCCGGCCGCCGTACGAGCCTCAACAGGTTGGACAGCAGTGGGTTGAGGACCGGCGGGTGGGCCAGGGCGAGCAGGAGCGGCGTGAGCAGGAACGCCCAGCGGTAGGCCCCGGTCCGCGCGCCGGCCGCGAGTGGCAGCGTGCCGGTGGCCACCAGCAGGCCGGTGGCGAGACTGAACAACATCGTCAGCACGAACGCCGAGGCGGTCCGGCGCCGTGGAACGCCGTGGTCGCGGCCGAGCTCCATCTGCGCGAGCATCGGCCACACCGAACCCGGCAGGTGCTTGCCGAGCTGGCTGACGAACAGCACCCGCGCGGCCACCCGGGCCGGCAGCAGCGAGCCCAGCCCGGCGAGCAGGAGCCGCCACATCACCATCGCGCAGGACAGGGCGAGGATCGCCGGCACCAGCGCGGCGAGCACCAGCAGCGGTTGCAGCCTGGCCAGCGCCGAGGCCACCTCGCCCCACCGGGTGGCGACGGCGAGGACCCCGAAGGTCACCGCGACCACCGCGAAGCCGAGCCGCACCGGCCTGTTGCTGATCACCCGGAGTGCTGATCTGGTGACGACACGGAGCGAGAGCACGGTCGGAAGAGTACGCCCGCGCCAGCTCACTGTTAGTGTCGGTCCCCGTGCGGGTGGTGATGTTCGGGACGTACGACACGCGTAGTCACCCGCGTGTCGGCATCCTCGCCGAGGGGCTACGCCGGCACGGCGCCGAGATCGCCGAGTGCAACGCACCACTGGGCATCGACACCGCCGGCCGGGTGGAGATCCTCCGCCGGCCGTGGCTGGTGGTCTCCCTGGCCGCTCGCATCCTGAACTGCTGGCGCCGCCTGGTGGCGGGTGCCCGGGACCTGCCGCAACCGGACGTGGTGCTCGTGGGCTACCTCGGCCACTTCGACGTGCTGCTGGCCCGGGCGTTGTTCCGGCGTACGACGATCGTGCTCGACCATCTCGTCTTCGCCGCCGACACCGCTCGCGACCGCGGCGAGACCGGCGGCGTCAAGCTGGCCCTGCTCCGCGCCCTCGACGGGGCGGCGTTGTCCTGTGCGGACGTGATCGTCGTCGACACCGAGGAACACCGCGGACTGGTGCCGGAGCGCCGTCGCCACCGGGCGGTCGTGGTGCCCGTGGGAGTGGGGGAGGAGTGGTTCTCGGCGGCGGCTGCCCGGTCCCCCGGCGACCCTCGGCACGAGTTCGGTGCGGTGCTCGCTGCGGGCGCGCGCCGCGCGGACCCGCTGCGGGTCGTGTTCTTCGGCGCCTTCACCCCGCTGCAGGGCGCGCCGGTGATCGGCACCGCGATCGGGCTGCTGGCCAGCGAGCCGGTCGAGGTCACCATGATCGGTCACGGGCAGGACCTCGAACGCACCAGAGCGGCCGCGGCGGGCGACCCGCGGGTGCGCTGGCTGGACTGGGTGCCGCCGGCGGAGTTGCCGAACCTCGTCGCCGAGCACGACGTGTGCCTCGGCATCTTCGGCACCGGGCCCAAGGCCCTGCGGGTCGTTCCCAACAAGGTCTTCCAGGGCGCCGCCGCCGGTTGCGTGGTGGTGACGTCCGACACGGCGCCGCAGCGGCGGGCGTTCGGCGACGCTGTCGTGTACGTCCCGCCCGGGAGCGCGACGGCACTGGCGACGGCCCTGCGCAGGCTGCGGCGCGACCCGGAGAAGGTCGCCGCGTTGCGGGCGGCGGCCGGCCGGGCTGCCCGCGAGCACTTCGCGCCCGAAGAGGTCGTACGCCCGTTGCTCGACCGCCTGGTCGGTCCGGTTCCGGCGCCTGACCGCGTACACGCACCCGTTCCGCCGTCCGGCCGGCGTTCGTCCGGGCCTCCTTCTCTCGGGCTTCCTCCACTCGGGCCGAACGCCTGGCTGCGGTGGGATCTCGTCTCGCACCTGCTGCCGGCCGAGTCCACGTCCGAGTCGGAATCTCGTTCCGTACTGGAGGTCGGATGCGGCCAGGGCGGGTTCGGAACGCGGCTCGCCCAGCGGTACGACTACCTCGGCCTGGAGCCCGACCCGGACTCGTGTGCGGTCGCGCGGGCCCGGCTCGCGGGCGCAGGTGGCCGCGGCGAGGTCCGCAACGGTGACCTGTCGGCGCTGCGGAACGGCGAGGACTTCGACCTGGTGTGTGCGTTCGAGGTGCTCGAGCACCTCGAACACGACGAGAAGGCGCTGGCCGAGTGGGCCGGTCGGCTCCGGCCGGGCGGCTGGCTGCTGCTCAGTGCGCCGGCGTTCCAGCACCGCTTCGGCGACGCGGACGCCACGGCCGGGCACTTCCGCCGCTACGAGCCCGACGTCCTGGCGCGGATGCTGCGCGAGGTCGGCCTGGAAGACGTCGAGGTGCGGGTGTTCGGTGGCCCGCTCGGCTACCTCCTGGAGGCCGCCCGCAACCAGGCCGCCCGCCGCCGGCAGCGGCAGGATGCGTCGACCGTCGGATGGGTCGACGGGACCGGCCTCCTCCCGCAACCGCTGTCGCCGCTGCTCGGCGCGGTCACGGAGTACGCCACGCTGCCGTTCCGCCTGCTGGAGCGCGGCTATCCCGGGCACGGGCCGGGGCTGGTCGCCCGCGCCCGGCGCCCCGAGTAACCGGCCCACCGCGCGTCCCGGTTGCCCTCCGTTGGCTTCCGTCGCGGTCGTTCAGAGGACTTCGAGGGGGACCTTCTGTGTCGGTGGAGGGAAAACCTGGTCCAGTGCCGCCAGGACGTCCGGGGTGAGCCGGAGGTCGAGGGCGGCGCGGTTCTCCTCCACGTGTGCGGGCGTACCCGCCCGAGGAATCGCGACGACGTGGGGATGGCGCAGCACCCAGGCCAGCGCGAGCTGTGCCGAGGTGGTGCCGAGGTCGGCGGCGATCGCCGCCAGGTCGGGGTCGGCGAGCAGCCGGCCCTGTTCGACGGGGGAGTACGCCATCACCGGCAGGCCGGCCGCCTGTGCCCACGGCAGCAGGTCGTACTCCACCCCGCGCCTGGTGAGGTTGTACAGCACCTGGTCGGTGGTGACCGCGTCGCCACCTGGTAGCCCCATGAGCTCCGCCAGGTCCGCGGTGTCGAAGTTGCTCACGCCCCAGTAGCGGATCTTCCCGGCTGCGACCAACGTCTCGAACGCCTCCAGCGTCTCCGCCAGCGGCACGCGCCCGCGCCAGTGCAGGAGGTACAGGTCGAGGTGGTCGGTCCGGAGCCGGCGCAGGCTGGCCTCGCAGGCGCGCAGTGTGTCGCGACGGCGGCCGTGCTCGGGTAGCACCTTGCTCACCAGGAACACCTCGTCACGGCGCCCGGCGACCCCCTCGCCCACAAGTTCTTCCGCACCGCCGTCGGCGTACATCTCGGCTGTGTCGACCAGGGTCAGCCCGAGATCAAGGCCGTGCCGCAGTGTGGCGATCTCCTGCTCCCGCCGCGACAGGTCCTCCGCCCAGCCCCAGGTGCCCTGCCCGAGCGCGGGTACCTGCTCACCGGACGGCAGCCGGACCGTCCGCATGCCTTCTAGGGTCACTCCGCCGCTGGCCACAGGCCTGCTCCCTCCTCCGCGCCTTTCCGCCTTCAGCTCGACCAGGCTCGTCCCACCCGTCAAGCGTACGCCGGAGAACCTCCCGCACGTGCGCAGTTCGGCGCGCATTTCGTCCGGCTTGTCCGAACCTTCGCGTACGCTACGTTCGCCACTTCGGGACCCCGACGAAGACGGTCCCCGGTCGCCCGGCGGCCACACCCGTCAGCCCGCCGGCCGCACCCCGCGAAGGAGACCTCGTGCCCCAGACCACCCACGCAGAGCGCACTCTCGTCGGCCGACGCAGCGTGCTCACCGGCGGTGCCGCCGCCATCCTGGCCGCCGCCGGATTCCGGGCCACTCCCGCGTGGGCCGCCGGCGTGGACGCGGCCCGCCCGGCCGACGGCAGCCACCGGCTCACCGTGATGGGCACGACCGACCTGCACGGCAACGTCTTCAACTGGGACTACTTCGCCGACCGCGAGTTCGGCAGCGCCACCAACCCTGACGACATCGGTCTGGCCAAGGTGTCCAGCCTGGTCAACGCCGTACGCACCGAACGCGGCCGGGGCAACACTCTGCTGATCGACGCCGGCGACACCATCCAGGGCACGCCACTGGCCTACTACTACGCCCGGATCGAGCCGATCTCGAAGACCCGCGTCCATCCGATGGCCGCGGCGATGAACGCCATCGGGTACGACGCCGCGGCGCTCGGTAACCACGAGTTCAACTACGGCATCCCGCTGCTGCGCATGTTCGAGGACCAGCTCGACTTCCCGCTGCTCGGCGCCAACGCGCTGAACGCCCACAGCGGCCGCCCGGCGTTCCAGCCCTACGTCATCAAGCTGGTGCGCTTCCGCGGCATGCGCCCGGTGCGGGTGGGCATCCTCGGTCTGACCAACCCCGGCATCGCGATCTGGGACAAGGCCAACGTCGAGGGCCGGATGACGTTCCCCGGCCTGGTCGAGCAGGCGAAGGTCTGGGTGCCGAAGATGCGCCGGGCCGGTTGTGACGTCGTGATCGTGTCCGCGCACTCCGGTGCCGACACCTCCTCCTCCTACGGCGACGCCCTGCCCTGGCCGGAGAACGCCTCCACGCTGGTGGCCGAGCAGGTGCCCGGCATCGACGCCATCCTGGTCGGGCACGCCCACGTGGAGATCGCGGAGCGGTTCGTCACCAACAAGGAGACCGGCTCGCAGGTTGTCCTCACCGAGCCTTCCTACTGGGGTCGCCGGCTCAGCCTGATCGAGCTCGACCTGCGCTGGTCCGCCCGGAACGGCTGGTCGGTGGTGGGCCGCGGTTCGCAGGTGCTCAACTCCAACACCGTTCCCGAAGATCCCGAGATCGTGGCGCTGCTCAAGGCCGACCACGACGCCGTGGTCACCTACGTCAACTCGCCGATCGGCACGTCGAAGGTGGCGATGTCGGCGTCGACCGCGCGGTACGAGGACACCCCGGCGCTGGACTTCGTCAACTACGTCCAGGCCGACGCGGTCAAGAAGGCGCTGGCGGGGACGGCCGCGGCCGACCTGCCGGTGCTGTCCATCGCCGCGCCGTTCAACAAGGACGCGCAGATCCCAGCTGGTCAGGTCTCGGTGCGCGACGTCGCGGGCCTCTACATCTACGACAACACCCTGCTCGCGGTGCGCTTCACCGGCGCGCAGCTGAAGGCCTACCTCGAGCAGTCCGCGGTCTACTTCAGGCAGGTCGACGGCGTGGGTCCCTACGCCCCGGACGACGTGACGAACGCGCCGACGGAGAACGCCCCCAGGGGGACGCCGGACTACAACTACGACGTGGTTGCCGGCCTGGACGCGCCGTTGACGTACGACATCGACATCGCCAAGCCCGTGGGCCAGCGGATCACCGGGCTCAGCTACGCCGGCGCGCCGGTGGCCGACGACCAGGAGTTCGCACTCGCGGTCAACAACTACCGCCAGTCCGGCGGCGGCAACTTCCCGGGCGTGAGCACCGCGGAGGTGCTCTACAACGCCCAGGTGGAGATCCGGCAGTTGCTGATCGACTGGGTGACCGCCGCCGGAGAGATCGACCCGACGGTCTTCTTCTCCCGTGACTGGCAGCTGGTGGCCAACGGGACCCCGGTGATCATTCAGCCGTAACCGGGCGGAACCGCACGGGCTCTCCGGGAGATCCCAGGGTGATGCCGGAGAGCCCGCGGGCGGTCCGGGGCAGAGGATGGGCACATGTCGAACCGCACCAAGTACGTCATCGGCGGCGTTCTCGTCGCCCTCCTCGGTTGGTGGCTGCTGCCCAACTGGCTGGCTGCCCTGCTGATCGTCGCGGTGGTCGCCGCACCGGTCGTCGGATACCTCATGCTGGACGACTCCCAGCGGCGCCGGCTGCACCGGCTGCGCAACCGGGGCCAGCTGCACCGCTGACCTTCCGGCGTACGTGACGGACGGCGTACGGCTGAACGGCCGTACGCCTGCTGCCTCCTGGACGGCTGACGTCAGACGGCATACGCCCCGCGGGCGGGCCGGGTGGCCGCGGCGATCGCGTCGGCCAACCGGTCGGCGTCCTCGACCGGCAGCCCGGCGACGGTGATCCGGACGCCGGGCGCACTCCGCACCCGGTAGGCCGCGCCGGGGGCCACCACCCACCCCTCCTCCAGCAGCCGCGCGCACACGCCCGTCTCGTCACCGACGGGAACCCACACGTTGAGGCCCGAGCGGCCGTGCGCTGCCACCCCGCGCCGGGCGAGCGCGGCGACCAGGGCGTCTCTGCGTTCGTCGTAGAGCAGACCGGTCCGCGCCACTTGTTCGGCGACCGACTCGTCCTCCCACAAGGCGACGACGATGTTCTGCAGGATCCTCGACACCCATCGCGTCACCACCGCCTGCCGGCCCTCGACCCGGCCGATCGTCTCGCTGTCCCCGGCGAGGACGGCACAGCGCAGGTCCGGTCCGTACGGCTTGGAGACCGACCGCACCAGCGCCCAGTGCGTCGTCGCGCCGGCCAGGGTCCGAAGCGGCTCGGCGGCGAGTTCGGCGGCGTGGTCGTCCTCGACGACCAGCACCTCCCGGTGCCGGTCGAGGATCCCGCGCAACTGCGCCGCTCTGTGCTTGCTCACCTGGGAGCCGTACGGGTTCTGCGCCCGGCTGGTCACGACCAGCGCCCGGGCGCCCCGCCGCAGCGCCTGCTCCACGGCCTCGGCGTCGGGACCGTCGTCGTCGACCGGCACGGGCGCGACCGGCAACCCCATCGCGGCCAGCAGGTCGAACAGGTTCGCCCACCCGGGGTCCTCCACGGCCACCAGGTCGCCGGGGGACAGGTGAGCGTCGAGGACGCGTTCGACCCCGGCCAGGCAGCCACTGGTGACGGTGAGGTCGTCGGCCGGCACCCCGTCCGCCACCAGTCGGCGCCGGGCCGACTCGGCGAGGTCGGGCAGGACGCCGGACCCGGCGCCGTAGGTCACCGGGCCGGACGGGATCCGCCGCAGAGGCGCGCGCAGCGACGGGAGCAGCGCCGGATCGGGCCCGCCGACGGAGAGGTCCCGCGCGCCCGGTGGAACCGGGAGCCGGGTACGGGATCGGCTGGCGACGGTGGGCACCGGACGGACGCGCGTACCCCGCCGGCCGTCGGTCTCGATGACGCCCCGCTGGCGCAGCGCGCGGTAGGCGGCCGCGACCGTGCCCGGGCTCACGTCCAGGTTCTGCGCCAGCGCGCGGACGGCGGGCAGCTTCGTGCCCGGGCTCAGGTCGCCGGAGCGGACCCCGGACTCCACACTGGCGGCAATTGCGCTCGACGTCGCGCCGACGATGCAATATCGTGAGGACACAATCGACAGTTTGTACTAAAACAAATCTGCCGGCAAGCGCCGCGCTCGGGAAACGCGTCCTGCGAGGGGCGGACGGCCGACGGCAGACAGTACGAACCTGACACGTCCCACGGGAGACCCCGCGATGGCCGAGACCTCCGCCGCCGAAGCCGGCACCGCCGAACCCGCCGCCGCCCAAGCCGCCGCACCCGCCGCACGCGCCGCACCCGCCCCGGCGGACCGGTGGTTCGAGGCCCCCGTGCTGGCCGGCGACCACGTACGGCTGGAGCCCATGTCCCTCGCCCACGCCGAGGGGCTCGCGGCCGCCGCCGACGACGAGGTGTTCGAGCACCTGCGGATCAGCCGGGTGCCGAGGACCCGCGAGGAGGGTGAGGCGTTCGTACGATCCGTCCTCGCCCAGCGGGACAAGCGCGTGCTCCTTCCCTGGACCCAGCTCGACGCGGTGACCGGTGAGGTGGCGGGCACCACGTCGTACTACGAGATCGATCCCACCCTGCGCACGGTCGCCATCGGCCACACCTGGCTCGGCCGGCGCTGGTGGCGTACCGGCGTCAACACCGAGGCGAAGCTGCTGCTGCTCCGCCTGGCGTTCGACGACCTCGGGGCGGTGCGGGTGGTGTGGCACACCGACATCCGTAACGAGCGATCCCAGGCGGCGATCGCCCGGCTCGGCGCCCAGCGAGAAGGCGTGCTGCGCAAGCACAGGTTGCGCCGGGACGGCAGCTGGCGCGACACCGTGCAGTTCGCGATGACCGACGACGACTGGCCGCGGGTACGCGACCGGCTGTCCGCCCGGCTGCGCCCCTCGGCGTTCCCGGCCGACACCCCCGCGACCACCTGACCGCGGCCGAACACCCGGAGGTACCCCGCAATGCTGATCCACCCGTGGGACGAGGCCGGCGAGGACGAATGGCGCGGGTTCCTGGCCGAGCACGACTTCGGCCAGCTGGTCGCCGGTGGCCGCAACCGTGACCTGCCCGTGGTCGTACCCACCCACTTCGTCTTCGACGGCGACCGGACGGTGTGGCTGCACCTGGCCCGGCCCAACCCGGTGTGGGCGCCGCTGGCCGAACACCCGCGCGCGCTCCTCACCGTGGTCGACGACTACGTGTACGCGCCGGCGCGCTGGCAGGCCCCGCCGGGGACACCGGCCGAACACGGCGTGCCCACGTCGTTCTACGCCTCGGTCCAGCTGGCCTGCGACGCACGGGTCGTTGACGACCCGGACGAGAAGGCGACCGTCCTCAACCGGCAGCTGGACCACTTCGAGCCCGGGTCCGGCCGCGTGCCCGTCCCCACCGAGGCCGACCGGCGGCTGCTGCCGGGGCTGCGGGTGCTGGAGCTCACCGTCACCGGGGTGCGCGCGAAGTTCAAGTACGCGGGGAACAAACAGGCCGAGCACCGCCAGGAGATCGCCGCCGGGCTGGCTGAGCGCGCCGGGCACTCGGACGACCGGGCCAGGGCACACCTGCTGCGCCGGCTGGAGCAGTCCGCCGGCCCGGCCGCCGTTCAGTAGTAGAAGCCCCCACAGTCTGTGGATGTCCGGCATCCGGTTTTCGCCCGGCATCGCACTGGCCGCGCGGTTTCGCCCTGACGGTGGGAGCGCCGGGTGCGATCACGGCTGACCCCGGGGCCGCTCCCGACGTGGGACGGTCGCCGGTCCGGCCGGGACTGGCGGACAATGACTGTGGCAGGAACACTGTGCTGCAGCCGGTGGCCACGGTCCGCGTCGTGGCCGGGGTGGGCGGACAACGGGGCGAAGGGAACGAGATGTCGAATCGCGCGTGGTGGATCATCGGGGGAGTGGGCGTCGCCTTCGTGGCCTGGATGCTGCTGCCCTGGTGGGCGACGCTCCTGATCGTGCTGGCCGTGGTCGGGGCCCCGGTCGCCGGTTACCTCATGCTCGACCCGTCGCAGCGACGGCGGCTGGCCCGCATCCGGGAGCGCCGGCAGCTGGGCCGGTGACGGCCCGCCGCGGAGCAGAATCCCCGCCCGCTCCTTCGGCGGGGTTCCTCACCGGCTACCCGGGCGACCTGGCCGAGTGGGAACGCGACGACCGGCTGGTGGCGCGTGGCTTCAGCCATCCCTGGCGTTCGCAGGTCGGCGCGGGCAACGGCGAGACGTTCTTCGACGCGCTCGTGCACGCCCACCTTCGTCCGGACGCGACGGTGCTGGACGTGGGCTGCGGCCACGGCGCGTACAGCTGTCGTCTTGCCGCCGGTGCCCGGCACGTCGTCGGTGTCGACCGCGACCCGGGAGTCGTGGAGTTGGCCGGCGAGCTCGCCGCCGAACGCGGTGTCGGCAACGTGGAGTTCCGAACGCTCGCCGCGCGAGACTACGCGACTGTTCGCTCCTGGGTGACTCGTGCGTTGGCCGAACCAGAGGGCGCAGTTGCCTCGACGGCTTACTCGAAGGCGGACGTGGAGCTCATCGGCTGCTGGTGGCTGGACGTCGCCGAACGCTTCGACGACGCCGAGCAGCTGTATCGCAAGCTGGTAGGGGATTCCGGTGTCCCGTACGTACGTCGAAGTCAAGCAGCCGTTGACATCGCTGCTGGCCGACCACGGCGGGTCGGTCGACCTACGGCACTGCCGGCTGGTGTGGGAGGTGGGGTTCGGCCCGCGGTGACATCGCGGCGGCTACGGGATCCCTGTCAACGACCCGTTGACAACCGGGGCGGGCGGGCCGACGGCGATCGCGGCCAGGCCACGTCGTCCACCGCGAGGAACGGCTCACCGACCACGGTGCCCGGCGTCTCTCCGCTCAAGGCGACGACGTCACGGTGCAGGTGGGACTGGTCGGCGTAGCCACCGCCGGCCGCGACGTCGGCCACTCCCTCACCCGCGACCAGACGGTGGACGGCATGGTCGAAACGAACCAGCTTCGCGGCGAGCTTCGGTCGCAGACCGACCTGCGAGCGGAACCGTGCCCACAGCCGCTTGCGGCTCCAGCCGACTTCGGCGGCCAGGTCCTCGACCCGGACCAGACCGCGGCCGGCGACGATTCTGCGCCAGGCCCAGGCTACTTCCGGGTCCATCGACGATCCCGCGGCCGACCCCGCCCGGAGCCGGTGGGTGAGCAGCGCGTCCGCCACCGCGAAGCGAGCCTCCCACGAGGAGACCTGGCTCAGTCGTTCGCGGATCCGCTCCACCTCCTGGCCCCACACGTCCTCCAGAGCCACCACCGTCCCCTCCAGGTCTGCGGGGGACACACCCAGAACCGCCCGGGCGATCAGCGGGGACAGGCGTACCTGGACGCACTCGACGTTCTCCCCGCGTGCCAGCACCACACCACCGAACCCGAATCCGAGCCCGGCCACGAGACTCCCTCGTTGGCGCCCGGTGGTGCCGTCCACGACCGGCCGACCGGCACCGAAGTCCAGCACCAGGGTGAGGCCGGGGTGCGGGATCATCCGGACCGGCATCGCCATGCTGGGCACACCGAAGCCCGCCATGGTGACCCCGGGCAGCCGGCTGGGCCGCCTCGGAGACGCGACGTCCCACGCGGCGACGGCGTGCCGCGCGGCCACGGCGCCGCGCCCGCGCACGGTGGACCGCATGGCCACATGCTAGGACCGGTTGCCGCGGATCGGGCCGCGACCGAGGAGCCGCCGCAGGAACATTCGTTCAATCCGCCGGTGCGTTCCGGCGGCGACAGTGAGCTCATGACTCTTCCTGACGGGCAACCGCACCTGACCACCAAGACCACCAAGACCGCCGAGACCGCCGAGACCGCCGAGACCGCCGTGTCGCTGGGCGACGGCGACCTGCACGTGTGCGAGGACGGCCGGCGTGACGCCCCCGCACTCCTGCTGATCCACGGGACTGCCTTCTCGGGGCGCTCGTGGGACCTGCTGGTTCCCCTGCTGACCCGATCCCACCGGGTCGTTCGGATCGACCTGCTCGGGTGCGGCCGGTCGGCCAAACCGGAGGACGCGAGCTACGAGCTACCGGACCAGGCTCGGCGAGTCGGTGAGGTTCTCGACCGGCTCGGCATCGACCGGGCCACGGTCGTCGGTCATTCCAGCGGTGGCATGGTCGCCACCGCCCTCGCCGAGCGCCGGCCCGGCCTGGTGACCGCGCTCGTGGTCGTCAACACCGGGCCGAGCATGGACGCCTTCATCGCCCCGGCCTCCGCGGAGCTCGGACCGGAGCAGTGGCCGCCGAGCGACGAGCAGATCCGGCAGTTGGCGAGCACCGGGTTCGGCCGCTCGGGCCGGCAGGTCACGGAGGAGGTCGTGGCCGAACTGCGGAGTACGAGCTTCCAGGTGTTCGCCGCACTGATGCAAACACCGCGCGACTACGTGATGGAACGGACCCTTCCCGATCGGCTGAAGGTTCTCGGCAAGCCGCTGCTGGTGATCTTCGGCGAGGACGATCGCAGGTGGCGTTCGTCCTCGGCCGCCGACTACCGGATCGTTCCGGGGGCGAAGGTCGAACTGTTGTCCGGTCTCGGGCACACGCCGATCCTGGAGGACCCGGCACGGACCGCCGAGGTCATGCTGGCGTTCAGCGCGCCGCTCGCGGAGCGGGAGAGCTGAACGCCGCCCTCCTGCCGGCGTGGGACGCACGTGGCGTTCGCGGGGCAGGACGGACAGGATGGAACGGTCTGCTGCCGTGCGTACGCGTGACGTAGGAGAGGGAACCCATCCGTGACCGAATCCGGCTCGATCTCGACGGTTGTCAACGACGCGCCCACCGACCTCGACCTCGACCCGGAGACTCCGCTGGTCACTGTGCTGCGCAACGACCTCGGCCTGCGCGGCGTACGCCAGGGCTGCGCGATCGGTGAGTGCGGGGCGTGCGTCGTCCTCGTCGACGGACGCGCCGAACGCTCCTGTCAGCTTCCGCTGTCCGCGGTGGCCGGCCGGCGGGTCACCACCCCGGAGGGACTGGGTACTCCCGACCGCCCGCATCCGATCCAGCAGGCGTTCCTCGACCGGCAGGCGGCGCAGTGTGGCTATTGCCTGAACGGCATCATCATGTCCACCGCGGCTCTCCTCGGCGGCGCGGCGCCCGACGGCGCGGCGTCCGGCGGCGCGGCGTCCGGCGGCGCGACGTCCGGCGGCGCGGCGCCCACGGGCACCGGCAGCTCGCCGCGCCTGTCGGAGCAGGAGATCCAGGTCGCACTGGCCGAGCACCTGTGCCGCTGCGGCACCCACCACCGGATCCTGCGCGCCGTCCGCGAGCTCGCCGGACACGAGCAGCCCTCGCCGCGCCCGCCGATCCGGATGGACGACGGCCCGGGCGGTCGGGACGCGCCGGAGGTGGCCGCCGACCTCCGCGCGGACCGGGCGGAGGAGGTTCCCACCGAGGGCACGGACGAGGTTCCTGGCGTTGCGTCGGAGGAGGTGCCCGCGGAGCATGACCGCCCGGCCGAGCCACTGCCCGGTGCGCTGGCGACGGCGCCGAACGTCGAGGACTGGCTGCGCCCCCTGCCCGACGGCCGGATCGAGGTCCGCAGCGGACGGGCCGAGCTGGGTCAGGGCGTACGCACCGCGCTGGCCCAGATCGTCGCGGCCGAACTCGGCGTACCGCTGGAACGCCTCGTCGTCCGCTCGGCCGCCACCGACGGCACACCCGACGAGGGTTACACCGCGGGCAGCAACTCCCTGGAGGCCGGGGGAACGGCACTGGCCCGGGCCGCCGTGGCGTACCGCAGGCTGGCGGCCGAGGCGGAGGACGCGGGGGACGGCAGCCCGCCCACCGGCCCCATCCGGCCGGACGACCTGCCCCGATGGGAGGGCGGTCCGGTGGGGGAGGCCGCACCGCGCAGCGACCTGCCGGCCAAGCTGACCGGCGCACCCGCGTACGTCCACGACCTCACCCTGCCCGGCATGCTGTACGCCCGCGCGCTGCTGCCGCCGCGCGAGGACGCCCGGCCGGCCGCCGTCGACCTCTCGGCCGCGAAGGACCTGCCCGGGGTGGAGGCGGTCGTGCACGACAGCCGGCTGCTGCTCGTGGTGGCCACCCGGGAGGACGCCGCGGTCAGGGCGGTGCGCCGGCTCGCCCGTACGACTCGCTGGGAACAGCCGTCCGACCCCGGCACCGGACCGGCCGCCCGGACCGAAGCACCCGTGCGCGCATCCGTCGTCGAGGAGCCCGGAGTGGAGCAGGCACTGACGTCGGGGCGGGTGGTGCGGGCCTCCTACGCCAAGCCGTACGAGGCGCACGCCTCCGTGGCCCCGTCGAGTGCCGTGGCGCTGGTCGAGCCGGACCGCACCACGGTGTGGACCCACAGCCAGGGCGTCTACCCGCTGCGTCGCGAACTCGCCGCCGCGTTCGGCCTGCCCGAGGACGCGCTGACCGTCCGGCACGTGGACGGCCCCGGCTGTTACGGCCACAACGGCGCCGACGACGCCGCCGGGTTCGCGGTGGCCGCCGCGCGCGCCGTGCCCGGCCGGCCGGTGCGGTTCCAGTACGCCGTGCAGGACGAGTTCGGCTGGGAACCGTACGGCCCGCCGATGTCGGCCGACCTGGCGGCGAGTCTGGACGCGGACGGCCGGGTCACCGGCTGGCGGCACCGCATCCGCACCGACGCGCACACCGCCCGCCCGCACGGAACCGGCGACCGGCTGGTGGTGTCCTGGCTGCGCGCGGACCCCCGGCCCAGGCCGTGGTCGGGCGGCGGCGAGGGCGGGGTACGCAGTGCCGAGCCGCTGTACGAGCTCGGTGCCCGCGACATCGTGGGCGAGTACGCCCCGGGACCGCTGCGTACGTCGGCGTTGCGCTCTCTCGGCGGCTACTTCAACACCTTCGCCATCGAGTCGTTCATGGACGAGCTGGCCGAGGCGGCGGGCGCCGACCCGGTGGCGTTCCGGCTCGCCCACCTGCGTGACGAGCGGGCCCGGGCGGTGCTGGAGGCGGCCGCCGCGCACGCCGGCTGGCGGGAACGGGTGGGGCCGAGCGGGCGTGGCCAGGGCGTGGCGGTGACGAGGTACAAGGGCAGCAAGGCCTACGTCGCCCAGGTGGCCGAGGTCGACGTCGACGCCGCCACCGGCGCGGTCGCGGTCCGCCGGGTCGTGGTCGCCTGCGACGCCGGCGTGGTGGTCAATCCCGACGGGCTGCGCAACCAGCTGGAGGGCGGCGTGCTGCAGGGGCTGAGCCGCGCGTTGTACGAGCAGGTGCGCCACGGCCCCGACGGGGTGGAGAGCCTGGACTGGACGTCGTACCCGGTGCTGCGGTTCGCCGACGTGCCCGAGCTGGAGGTCGTACTCCTCGACCGGCCCGGCCTGCCGCCCCTCGGCGCCGGCGAGGCGTCCACCCCGCCTACCCCGGCCGTGCTGGCCAACGCGGTCGACGACGCGGTGGGGATCCGGGTACGCGAACTCCCCCTCACCCCGGCCCGGCTGCGTGCCCGGCTGGAGGAACTCACCGACGCCGAGCTGGCCAGGGTCCGGATCTGAGCACCGGTGCGGGCAGCCGTGGGCCTACTCCCGGACGATCGGAATACCCACCAGTTCACAACCCGCGGCACGCATCTCATCCAGGGCGGCGCGGGTGGTCTCGGCGGAAAAGCCGGCGGTGAGGTCGAGCAGCACGCGCGCGGACATGCCCAGCTTGGTCGCGTCGATCGCGGTGAGGCGTACGCAGTACTCGGTGGTCAGCCCGGCGACCTCGATCTCGGTGACGTCGTGGTCGCGCAGCCAGTCGGCCAGCATGGCACCGTTCTTCGCCTTGCCCTCGAAGCCGGAGTACGCCGCGGAGTGCTCGCCCTTGTCGAAGACCGCGTCGAAGGGCTGCGGGTCGAGGTTGGGATGGAACCCCGCGCCGTCGGTGCCGGCGACGCAGTGCGGCGGCCAGGAGTCGCGGTAGTCCGGCTGCGCGGAGAAGTGCGCCCCGGGGTCGACGTGGTGGTCGCGCGTGGCCACCACGTAGTCGTACGCCTTGTCCCGCTGGTCGGCCTCCTGCCAGGTGTGCAGGATCTCGCCCAGCTTGAACGCGACTTCCGCGCCGCCCTTCACCGCGAGGCTGCCGCCCTCGCAGAAGTCGTTCTGCACGTCCACGACGATCAGCGCACGGCTCATCGTGCTCCTCCTTCGCGCCCGGTGTGCCCCGTCTGCTCCAGCTGCCCCGTGTGTTCGGTGTTCGCGGACCGCTCGTGCCGCGCCGCGTGCTCGTCGTACGTCGTCGGCAGCACCGGCTCGCCCCGCGACAGCTTCAACGCGGTCGGCGGCAGCTCCGCCCGGGACCGCAGGTGGCGCTCGCGGGCCGCGGCGATCGGCTCCCGGCCGACGATCTTCCCGTCGGTGACCAGGGGGACCAGCAGTTGCCGGCCGCCGTCGACCGTGCACTCGGGGTGTGTGCACACCACCTCGGCGACGGCGGTTCCGTCCTCCAGCCGGCGGTGCGCCCACTTGCGCCCCTTGTGGGTGGGCTTCCCCGTGGACAGCTTGGCCACGCCCTCCATCGGCGAATCGGCCTCGGTGCCTTCGGAGCGGGCGACCAGCTTGTAGATGAGTTCGGCGGTGGGGTAGCCGCTGCCGACGACGAGGGCCGTGCCGACGCCGTAGATGTCGACAGGTGCGGCGGCCAGGCCGGCGATGGCGTACTCGTCCAGGTCGCCGCTGACCAGGATGCGGGTGCCGGTGGCGCCGAGCGCGTCGAGTTCGGCGCGTACGTCGTGGGCGAGGACGGCGAGGTCACCGGAGTCGATCCGGACCGCGCCCAGGCCGGGACCGGCCACCTCGACCGCGGTCCGCACCGCCTCCCGTACGTCGTAGGTGTCCACCAGCAGCGTGGTGTCGGCGCCGAGCGCCGCGACCTGCGCGGCGAACGCCTCCTCCTCGGAGTCGTGCAGCAGCGTGAACGCGTGCGCGCTGGTGCCAGCGGTCGGCAGGTCGTAGCAGCGGCCGGCGGCGAGGTTGGAGGTGCTGGCGAACCCCGCGACGTAGGCCGCCCGGGCCGAGGCCACGGCCGCGTACTCGTGCGTACGCCGGGATCCCATCTCCACGATCGGGCGGCTGCCGGCGGCGGCAGTCATCCGGGAGGCCGCCGAGGCGATCGCGCTGTCGTGGTTGTAGATGGACAGGGCGAGCGTCTCCAGCAGAACCGCCTCGGCGAAGGTCCCCTCGACCACCAGGATCGGGGAGCCGGGGAAGTAGCACTCGCCCTCGGCGTAGCCCCAGATGTTTCCCCGGAAGCGATAGTCGCGCAGCCAGTCCGCGGTGGTGACGTCCACGATCCCCCGCCCGCGCAGGAAGGCGACCGTCTCCTCGTCGAAGCTGAACCGCTCCAGCGCGTCCAGCAACCGGCCATTGCCGGCGACCACGCCGTAACGCCGACCGTGGGGCAGCCGGCGGGCGAAGACCTCGAACACGGCCCGCCGGTGCGCGGTGCCGTCGGCGAGCGCGGCGCGCAGCATGGTGAGTTCGTACTGGTCGGTGAGCAGTGCGGTGGTCGGCCCTGTGTCCGACCCGGTGTCCGACCCGGTCTCCGACCCGGTGGGCACTGCGGGAGGAAAGGCCTCGGGCGCCGCGTCCATGGGCCGAAGCCTAGGGCATCTGTTGTTCGGTGGCGGACTGCACGATTTTCTGGGGGTGCGTGCCGAACGGTCCGGCCACCGGATGCCACGATGGGACCTGTGAGCGGTACCGCACCCGTGGAACTCGAACGCCCCGAGACCGACGACGTCGTCCTTCCGGACACGCCGTGGATCACGATCGTCTGGAACGACCCGATCAACCTCATGTCGTACGTCACCTACGTCTTCCAGACCTACTTCAGCTACCCGCGCAAGAAGGCCGAGAAGCTCATGATGGACGTCCACAAGCGTGGGAAGGCCGTCGTGTCCAGCGGTACGCGCGAGGAGATGGAACGCGACGTCGAGGCCATGCACTCCTACGGCCTGTGGGCCACCCTGGAGAAGAGCGGCAAGGGCGGCGACGGAAAGAGCGGAAACGTATGACCAGTGGCTTCCGGTCCCGCCGCGGGGTGATCACCGCGACCCTCGCGGCCGAGGAGGTGCAGCTCGTCCGCGGCCTGATCGGCGAGCTGGTCGAACTGGTGCGCAGCGAGACGCCCATCGCGGCGCCGCCGCCGGAGGACTCCCTCGCGGCGCTGGTCGGGCACCTCGGCTCGACCGAGCCGCCCGAGGACGAGGTGCTCGCCCGGCTGTTCCCCACCGCCTACGCCGACGACGAGGAGGCGGCCGGCGACTTCCGGCGGTTCACCGAGTACGGCCTGCGCGACGGCAAGGTGAAGAGTGCCGAGACGGTGCTCGAGTCGCTGGGCGACCCGGAGTACTCCGACCAGGTGACGGTCTCGCTGAACGCCGAGGAGGCGCAGTGCTGGCTGCGTACTCTCACCGACCTGCGGCTCGCCCTCGGCACCCGGCTCGGGGTGGAGGAGGACGACGAGGACCGCTGGGCGTCGCTGCCGGAGGAGGACCGCCGGCGGCAGGTGTACGGCGTGTATGTCTGGCTCGGCTGGCTGCAGGAGTCCCTCGTCTCCGCCCTCTGGTGACCGCCCTGGGCCGACCCGGGCGCGTGCTCGGCCTGTCCCGACCGGCCCGTGCTGACCGGCCGGCCTCGGCGGGCGCTGGGTAGGCTCGGGCCCGTGCTCACGATCGACCAGGCGACCCGCGACGCGATCGTCGCCCATGCGCGTGCCGACCACCCCGACGAGGCCTGCGGCGTCGTCGCCGGACCGATCGGGTCCGACCGGCCCGAGCGTTACGTGGCGATGACCAACGCCGAGCGCTCCCCGACGTTCTTCCAGTTCGACCCGCAGGAACAGTTCCGGGTCTGGCGGGACATGGACGACCGGGACGAGGAACCGGTGGTGATCTACCACTCGCACACCGCCACCGAGGCCTACCCGTCCCGTACCGACATCGGCTACGCCTCGGAGCCGCAGGCGCACTACGTGCTGGTCTCGACCCGGGAGTGCGGGTCGGAGGCGGGCCCGGTGGAGTTCCGGTCGTACCGCATCGTGGACGGGCAGGTCACCGAGGAGGAGGTTCGGGTGGTTCCGGCGTACGACCGCGACCCTGAGCCCGACCGCACCGCCTGAGCCCGACCGCACCGCCTGAGCCCGACCGCGACCCTGAGCCCGACCGCACCGCCTGAGCCCGACCGCACCGCCTGAGCCCGACCGCACCGCCTGAGCCCGACCGCACCGCCTGAGTCCGACCGCGGAGCCCGGTCGTCCCACCTCCCGGCGGGTCCGTCCGAAGGGCCGACCGGCGTCCGGTTCAGGACAGCTCGCCCCGGATGTTCCCGCTGGGCGAAACCGGGCGGCTCCGCGCCACGGTCCGGCCCGTAAGCTGAGCGGCGTGGAGCTCTTCCTGCTCGCCCACTCGGCGCCGGCGCTGGTCTACGACTGTTCGCCCGCCTGAGCCCCCCAAGCGCGCTCCCTCCCTCGCACCCCTGAGGAATCTCCGCGCCGACGCGCGTGTTGGAGCATCCGGGCGGCGGATTTCCGGCCGGTACGCCGGTCGGCCCTCGCCTCGAGCAGTAGTGCAGCCCTGTCAGCCAGATCAGTCAGCCCAGTCCAGTCAGCCAGACCCTCGCGACGAGAGACGACCGAAGGAGCACGCCCGATGGCTATCGAGGTCCGCATCCCGACGATCCTGCGCCCCCACACCGGTGGGGCGAAGACCGTGGAGGGCGCCGGAGCGACCCTGAGCGAGCTGTTCGACGACCTGGAGGCACGCCACTCCGGGCTGAAGGACCGGCTGGTCCAGAACGACGACCTGCGCAAGTTCGTCAACGTCTACGTCAACGACGAGGACGTCCGGTTCCGGGGCGGGCTGAACGCCCCGGTGTCCGACGGCGACGTCGTCACCGTCCTGCCCGCGGTCGCCGGCGGCTGAGCGGACGGGAGACCGGATGCGTTTCGCGTCACTGCTGGACTCGGTCGGGCAGACCCCGCTCGTGGGGTTGCCCCGCCTGTCGCCGAGCCCCGACGTACGCCTGTGGGCGAAGCTCGAGGACCGCAACCCCACCGGGTCGGTGAAGGACCGCGCCGCCCTGGCGATGATCGAACAGGCGGAGAAGGACGGCCTGATCCGCCCCGGCGCCACGCTCCTCGAACCCACCTCCGGCAACACCGGCATCTCGCTGGCGATGGCGGCCAAGCTCAAGGGCTACCGCCTGGTCTGCGTGATGCCGGAGAACACCTCCGAGGAGCGGCGCCAACTGCTGCGGATGTGGGGCGCGGAGATCGTCTCCTCCCCGGCCGCGGGCGGGTCCAACGAAGCCGTCCGCGTGGCCAAGGCGCTGTCGGAGGACCACCCCGACTGGGTGATGCTCTACCAGTACGGCAACCCCGCCAACGCCCTCGCCCACTACGAGGGGACGGCGCCGGAGATTCTCGCCGACCTGCCGAGCGTCACGCACGTGGTGGCCGGTCTCGGAACCACGGGGACCCTGATGGGGGTCGGCCGGTTCTTCCACGAGCGAAAGCCCGACGTCACCATCGTCGCCGCCGAGCCGCGCTACGGCGAGCTGGTCTACGGCCTGCGCAACATCGACGAGGGCTTCGTGCCGGAGCTGTACGACGCGAAGCTGATCGACTCCCGCTTCTCGGTCGGGCCCCGGGACGCGGTGCGCCGGGTGCGCGAACTCCTCGACGCGGAGGGGATCTTTGCCGGCATCTCCACCGGTGCCGTACTCCACGCGGCGATCGCCCAGGCGCACCAGGCGGTCAAGGCCGGCCGGAGCGCCGACATCGTGGTGATCATCGCCGACGGCGGCTGGAAGTACCTCTCCACCGGCGCCTACGAAGGCACGCTCGACGCTGCCGAGGAGTCCCTGGACAGCCAGCTGTGGGCCTGAGCCCCGTGAGGCTGCGACCGGACCGCGGGGCGAATGCGGCTTGACTGCCGTCCCTAGAGCGTTCGGACCCGAAATTTCGAGAATTGCCCGAATCCGCCTGCAACCACCCACCGGTCTCGCGGGTCTGCCACATGACGCGCCCGGGACGGCGACTGCGGGGAAACCCGGAGGGGGTGCCGAGCACAGGAGGCCAGGGGTGGAGCACGTCGGCAGGACCGGAGGGGGGCCGGACCGACCGGCGTGACGGTGCTCGGTGACGCTGATGGTGGGGTGCTGTCGGGTGTGTCCGGCACCAGGGTGCGCGCTCGCGGGGGGCGAGCCGCACCTTGGTGCCGGACCCACCCGTCTCCACCTCCGTGCAGGTCACCGTACGCAGCCTGGTACTCACGTCACACCTCCGGTCACTCTTCGAACGCCTGTCGGGTTGGCCCCGTAGGCTGACGGCCGTGTCAGATGCGCCGATCGGGATCTTCGACTCGGGGTTCGGCGGGCTCACCGTGGCCCGCGCCCTGCTCGACCAGCTCCCGCACGAACCCGTGCTCTATCTCGCCGACACCGCGCGGTATCCCTACGGCCAGAAGAGCATCGCCGACGTACGCAAATACGCCCTGGAGTGCCTGGACCACCTCGTCGACCAGGGCGTCAAGCTGCTCGTCATCGCCTGTAACTCCGCCAGCGCCGCCGTGCTCCGCGACGCCCGCGAGCGCTACTCCGTTCCCGTCGTCGAGGTGATCTTCCCGGCGGCCCGGCGGGCGGTGGCGGCCACCCGGTCCGGTGAGGTGGGGGTGATCTGCACCCGGGCGACCGCGACGTCGCTGGCCTACGACGACGCGTTCGCGGCCGCCCCGCACATCAACCTGCACACCCAGGCCTGCCCGCGGTTCGTGGAGTTCGTCGAACGTGGACTCACGGCCGGCCCGGAGCTGCTGGCCGTGGCGCACGACTACCTCGACCCGCTGACCAAGGCCGGAATCGACACGCTCGTCCTCGGCTGCACGCACTACCCCCTGCTCACGGGCGTGATCTCGTACGTCATGGGACCGGAGGTCACGCTGGTGTCCAGCGCGGAGGAGACCGCGAAGGACGTCTACGCGCGGCTGGTGCGCGGCGGAGGGGAACGCAGCCCCGCGCTGGCGCCACCGCGGCACCGGTTCCTCACCACCGGCGACCCGGACGCCTTCATGCAGATCGGGGGGCGCTTCCTGGGGCCGGAGATCACGTTCGTGGAGGAGATGGCGTGAGGCTCACCGTTCTGGGGTGTTCGGGTTCGTTTCCCGGGCCGGGCTCGCCCGCGTCCGGTTACCTCGTCGAGGCGCCGCACGAGGGGCGTACGTTCCGGCTCGTCCTGGACCTGGGCAACGGCGCGTTCGGTGCCCTGCAGCGGTACGTCCCCGACTACGACGTGGACGCGGTGGGGGTGAGCCACCTGCACCCGGACCACTGCGTGGACCTGTGCTCCTACTACGTCGCGAGCCGCTACCACCCGCGCGGCCGGCGCGGCCGGGTTCCGGTCTACGGACCCTACGGCACCGCCGACCGGCTGGCCGCGATGTACGGCCTGCCGCTGGACCCCGGCATGCGGGATGTCTTCGACTTCCGCGCCTGGGTGGACGTCGAGCCGACCAAGATCGGACCGTTCGTGGTGTCGGTGGCGCCGGCGCGGCATCCGGTCGAGGCCTACGCCGTCCGGCTGGACCACGAAGGCCGGTCGCTGGCCTACACCGGCGACACCGGGCCCAACCCCGAGCTCGCAGCGCTGGCGGCCGGCGCGGACCTCCTGCTCAGCGAGGCGACGTTCCTGCACGGTGCGGACAATCCGCCCGACCTTCACCTCACCGGGCGGCAGGCGGGGGAGTACGCCCAGGCGGCCGGCGCGGGGAGGTTGGTGCTGACGCACGTCCCGCCGTGGTACGACGGGCAGCGGATGCTCGCCGACGCCCGTGCCGTCTACCCCGGCCCGCTGGAGCTGGCCAGGCCGGGCGCGGTGTACGACATCTGAGGGCACCTGGGAGCGCCGGCACCGCGGCCCGCGATGAGTGTCGGCGCGGATCGGTAGGGTCGGCCCATGACGAGCATGACGAGAGTGGACGGCCGGGCCGCCGAGCAGTTACGACCGGTCTCGATCACCCGTGGCTGGCTCGACCACGCCGAGGGTTCGGTCCTGGTCGAGTTCGGGCGCACCAGGGTGCTGTGCGCGGCCAGCGTCACCGAGGGCGTGCCGCGCTGGCGGCGCGACTCCGGCGAGGGCTGGGTCACCGCCGAATACGCCATGCTGCCCCGCTCGACCAACACCCGCAGCGCGCGCGAGTCGGTCAAGGGCAAGATCGGCGGCCGCACGATGGAGATCTCCCGCCTGGTCGGGCGTTCCCTGCGGGCAGTGATCGACCACGCCGCCCTGGGTGAGAACACCATCGTGCTCGACTGCGACGTGCTCCAGGCGGACGGCGGCACCCGGACCGCCGCGATCACCGGGGCCTACGTCGCCCTGGTCGACGCCGTGCGGCACCTGGAGCGCAAAGGTGCGCTGAAGGGGCGCGCGCTGATCGACTCGGTGAGCGCGGTCTCGGTCGGGGTCGTGGGCGGTGTGCCGATGCTCGACCTGTGTTACGAGGAGGACGTCCGCGCCGACACCGACATGAACGTCGTGATGACCGGTGACGGGCGCTACGTCGAGGTGCAGGGCACGGCCGAGCGGGAGCCGTTCGACCGCAAGCTGCTCGACGGGCTGCTGGAGCTGTCGGCCATCGGGTGCGCCGAGCTCACCCGCGCCCAGTCCGAGGCGCTCGCCGTCGACCTGCCGGCCGGATCAGCCCGGTGAGCCGATGACGGCGATGGGGACGGGCATGCGGCGGCAGGTCGTGCTGGCCACGCACAACCGCAAGAAGCTCGCCGAGCTCGACCGGATCCTGCGCCCGCAGCTGCCCGACGTCGAGGTGCTCAGCCTGGACGACGTGGACTCCTACGACGAGCCCGCCGAGACCGAAGCCACCTTCGCCGGCAACGCATTGCTGAAGGCCCGTGCGGCCTTCGAGCATTCGGGGCTGCCCGCGATCGCCGACGACAGCGGCCTGTGCGTCGACGCGCTGAACGGTATGCCGGGGGTGCTGTCGGCCCGGTGGTCGGGCGTGGACAAGGACGACGCCCGCAACAACGCGTTGCTCCTGGCCCAGCTGGCCGACGTGCCGGCCGAACGCCGGGGCGCGGCGTTCGTCGCCTGCGTGGCGCTGGTCCTGCCAGGTGGCCAGGAGCACGTCGTCGAGGGCCGGGTCGCCGGCGCCATCGCCACCGAGCCGCGGGCCGACGGCGGGTTCGGCTACGACCCGCTGTTCGTGCCGGAGGGCGGCACCCGCACGTTCGCCCAGATGTCGGCGGAGGAGAAGGACGCCGTGAGCCACCGCGGCCGGGCGCTGCGCGAGCTGGTCCCGCTGCTCGCGGTCCACCTGCCCGACCCGGCCTGCGGCGGTGAGGGGGCCGGACGCTAGCGGCGGGCCCGTCCGTCGCCCACGCGGTCGACACCAGCGCGGATGCGGAGCAGGATCCACAGCGCCTCGACGCCGTCCCGCCAGGTGAGCTTCTTGCCCTCCGCGCGGCTGCGGGCGGTGTAGGAGATCGGCACCTCGTACGGCCGGTAGCCGGCGCGCAGCAGCTTGCCGGTGACCTCGGCCTCCATGCCGAAGCCGGCGGAGCGGATGCCGAGCCGGCGGTAGAGCTCCAGCGGCATCAGCTTGAAGCAGGTCTCCAGGTCGCGGATGTAGCAGTTGAACAACACGTTCGCGAACGTCGTCACGGCCCGGTTGCCGAGCACGAACCAGAACGAGAACGACGTGTGGCTGCTGAACGTCCGTGTGCCGTAGACGACCTCGGCCTCCCCGTCGATCACCGGGCGAAGCAGCTTCGGGATGTCGTCCGGGTCGTACTCCAGGTCGGCGTCGCAGATCGTCAGGTGAGTCCCGGTCGCGATCTGCGCCGCGGTCGCGATGGCCGCGCCCTTGCCGCGGTTCACCTCGTGGCGGTGGATCACCACCCGCGGGTCGTCCACCGCGGCGAGCAGGTCTGCGGTGCCGTCGGTGCTGCCGTCGTCGACCACGACGACCTCGACGTCACAGGGATAGTCGACGTCGAGGATCCGCTTGCGGACCAGGTCGAACGTCGCCGCCTCGTTGTACACGGGGACGAGGATCGAGAGCTTCACTGGGACTTCTCCACGCGAGCCAGGGCCGGTACGCACGTGCGCACACAGCGGAACGAGGACACGACGAGTACGACGGGGACCGGGACGACTGGTGCGACGGGGACCCGGACGACGGTGAGGCGGCCGCGGGCGAACCCGTGCCTGCTGGTGCGAGAGAAGGGACTCGAACCCTCACGCCCAAAGGCACCGGATCCTAAGTCCGGCGCGTCTGCCAATTCCGCCACTCTCGCCTGCCGGTCCACCCGCGGCGGCCCAGTCTACGGGCCGGCCACGGGTGGGCCGGGCAGGCCTCACACTCCGAGTTCGCGTCGCAGCCGGGCCACGTGGCCGGTCGCCTTGACGGCGTACTGCGCGATCTCGATCCGGCCCTCCTCGTCGACGACGAAGGTCGAGCGGATCACACCGGTGATGGTGCGGCCGTACGACTGCTTCTCGCCGTACGCCCCCCACGCCTGCAGCATGGACTTGTCCGGATCGGACAACAGCGGGAAGGTCAGGCCCTCTTTCGCCACGAACTTCGCCAGCTTGGCCGGGGAGTCCGGGGAGATGCCGAGCACGGTGTAGCCGGCGGCCGCGAGCGACTGCAGGGAGTCGCGGAAGTCGCAGGCCTGGGTGGTGCAGCCGGGGGTCATCGCGGCGGGGTAGGCGTACACGATCACCTTCTGCCCGCGCAGGCCCGACAGCGTGACCGGCTTGCCGTCGGTGTCGTCGAGGGTGAAGTCGGGCGCGGTGTCGCCGGGGTTGAGTCGGGGAGTGGGTGCCACTGGTCCTCCTGGTCGGCGTACGGATCGACCTGCCGGAGCTAGTTGCAAATAATTCGCATGTAAGAATACGAGGCGCAACTCAGGGGCCGGCAGGTTGCCTCATCATCTCCCAGCCGCGAGGAGGAACCGGTGCACGTGCCCGACGGTTTTCTGGACGCGCCGACGTCGATCGCCACCGGCGCCGTCGCCGCGACCGCGGTGGCGGTCTCCCTGCGGCGCGCGCGGCGCGAGCTGGACGACAAGACCGCGCCGCTCACCGGGCTGGTCGCCGCGTTCGTGTTCGCCGTCCAGATGCTCAACTTCCCGGTCGGCGCCGGCACCAGCGGGCACCTGCTCGGAGGTGCGCTGGCCGCGATACTCGTCGGACCGTGGACGGCGGTTCTGTGCATGACCGTCGTCCTGCTCGTCCAGGGGCTGTTCTTCGCCGACGGCGGCATCACCGCGCTCGGCACCAACATCACGCTGATGGGCGTCGTCACCGTGGTGGTCGGCTGGGCGTTGTTCCGGCTCACGCTGCGGTTCCTGCCGAGGCGACCGGCCTCGGCGGCACCGGCGGCGTTCGTCGCCGCGCTGGTCTCGGTGCCGGTGGCCGCGCTGTGCTTCGTCGGCCTGTACGCCGTGGGGGGCACCGCCGACATCTCGCTCAAGGCCGTCTTCGCCGCCATGGTGGGCTGGCACGTGCTGATCGGGCTCGGTGAGGCGGCCATCACCGCCCTCACGGTCGGCAGCGTCATCGCGGTGCGCCCGGACCTGGTCCACGGCGCCCGCCCGCTGATCGCGGCCCGCGAACTCACCGTGCGAAAACCCCGCCCGCTCGTCACGAAGGGAGACCGGTCGGCATGAGCAGGCCCGAGGACAGGCCCGAGGGCCGGCCAGAGGACCGGGCTCCCGCCGGGGAGACCGGAAGGCGGGGACCCCGCACCCGGGTGATCGTGGTGGTGGGGCTGCTGGTCGTACTCGCCCTCGCGGGTGGGGTCAGCTACTACGCCTCGGCCAGCCCGGACGGGCTGAACAAGGTCGCCGAGGACCACGGCTTCGCCTCCACCGCGAAGGACAGCCCGACGCGGCACTCCCCGTTTGCCGGCTACGGCGTCCGCGGCATCACCGACGGCCGGGCCTCCACCGCGGTCGCCGGGGTCGCCGGCGTGGCCATCGTGCTGGCGCTGGGCACCGGAGTCGCGCTCGCCGTCCGCCGCCGCGACCGCCGCGGCGACCATGGCGGCGACCATGACGGTGACCACAACGACGACCACGGCGCTCCCTCCGCCACCATGGCCGCCGCGCAGGACGCGTCCGCCGCTCCCGACAGGAGGCAGTGACGTGGCCTCGGGCCACACCCACCTGCTTCACCTGCACGGCTACTCGCCGGTGCACCGGTTGCCCGCGCACTGCAAGCTCGTCGCCCTGGTGACCTTCGTCCTGCTGGTGGTGGCCACGCCGCGTACCGCCTTCTGGGCGTTCGCCGGATACGCCGTCCTGCTGCTCGCGGTCGCCGCCGTCGCCCGGGTGCCGCTCGGCTTCCTGGCCCGGCGGGTCGTGGTGGAGACGCCGGTGATCGTGTTCGCCGTACTCCTGCCGTTCATCGCCCAGGGGCCGCGGGTGGACGTGGCCGGCCTGGCACTCTCCCAATCCGGCCTGTGGTCGGCGTGGAACGTCCTGGCCAAGGCGACTCTTGGCGTCGTCGGCTCGATCCTGCTGGCCGCCACCACCGACCAGCGCGACCTGCTGGCGGGGCTGCAGCGGCTGCGGCTGCCCAACCAGCTGGTCCAGATCGCGACGTTCATGGTGCGCTACCTCGACGTGATCACCGGTCAGCTGGGCCGGATGCGGATCGCCCGGGCGGCCCGCGGCTTCGACCCGCGCGGGATCCGGTCCTGGCCGGTCCTGGCCCGGTCGGCCGGCACGCTGTTCATCCGTTCCTACGAACGCGGCGAGCGGGTGCACCTGGCGATGCTGTCCCGGGGGTACGCCGGCGCCCTGCCCGTCCTGTCCGAGGAGCGCACCCCGCGGGCCGCGTGGGCCGCGGTCGCGGTGCTACCGCTGTGCGCTCTTCTCCTGGCGGTTGGGGCATGGTGGACCGCGTGACGACGACACCCCGGGCGAGCCAACCGGCGACGCACCCGGCCGCCCAGCCGGTCCTGGCGGTCAGCGGACTGGCGTTCGCCTATCCCGACGGCCACCAGGCGTTGTACGGCGTCGACCTCACCGTGCACGCCGGTGAGCGGGTCGCCCTGCTCGGCCCCAACGGCGCGGGCAAGACCACGCTGGTGCACCACCTGAACGGCATCCTCGAGGCCGGCCGGGGATCGGTGCACGTCGACGGGCTGCTGGTGGGCAAGCCGACGCTGGCCGAGGTACGCCGCCGGGTCGGCGTGGTGTTCCAGGACCCCGACGACCAGTTGTTCATGCCGACGGTCCGCGACGACGTGGCGTTCGGCCCGGCCAATCTCGGGCTGCGCGGTGCCGAGCTCACCACCCGGGTGGTGGAGGCGCTGGCCGCGGTGGGGATGAGTGACCACGCCGACCGCCCGCCGCACCACCTGTCGTTCGGGCAGCGGCGCCGGGTGGCGGTGGCGACCGTGCTGGCGATGCGGCCGTCGGTGCTCGTCCTGGACGAGCCGTCCAGCAACCTCGACCCGGCCAGCCGCCGCGAGCTCGCCGAGATCCTCACCGGCCTGGACGTCACGGTGCTCATGGTCACCCATGATCTGCCGTACGCGCTGCAGCTGTGCGACCGCGCGGTGATCCTTGACGAGGGCACGATCGTCGCCGACGGGGCGACGGTCGACCTGCTCGCCGACGCCGGCCTGATGGCCGCGCACCGGCTGGAGCTTCCGTTCGGGTTCGACCCGGTACGTGCCAACGTCGCGCGAGCGGGGTAGCCATCTGGAAGACTGGCATGATCTCCGGTAGGGGATCGGAGATCTGCAGGTGGAACCACCGCGGGGCCGACGTGATCGGAAAGGACCACCAGTGAGCGACTCGACCAGACCGGCGCTTCCTGACCAGCGGGCTGTCAGCAACGGCTCCCGCAGTGCCCATTCGGGCCCACGCACCGCGGCGCAGATCGAGGCCGACCTCGCGGCGACCCGCGACTCGCTGGCCAACACCGTCGACCTGCTGAGCTCGCGGGTGCAGCCCAAGGCGCTGGCCGCCCGGGTCACCGCCAAGGCCAAGAGCCTCGTCCTCAACCCCGACGGGAGCCCGCGCACCGAGCGGCTCCTCACGATCGGCGGCGGCGTGGCCGGCGCGGTCGGTGCACTGACCCTGCTCCGCTACGTCGTCCGCAAGCGCAGCTGACCTGGCGACGATCACCTGACGATCACGTGGTGACCACGCCCCCTTCGGTGTCTCCTTCGGCGTCCCCCTTGGCGTCGCCGAGGGGGAGCGCCGTAATCTCTCATGACGTGACTGACTCCCACGCCGCGCGGCTGAAGGCCGAGAAACTGCCCATCCGCATGCTCCACGACCGGGTCCTCGTCTCGATGGACTCCGACAGCGGCGAGCGCCGTTCCTCGGCGGGCATCGTGATCCCGGCCACCGCCCAGATGGGCAAGCGGCTGGCCTGGGCGCGGGTGGTGGCGATCGGTCCGCACGTACGCACCATCGTCGTCGGCGACCGGGTGCTGTTCGATCCGGAGGAGCGCGCGGAGATCGAGGTCCGTGCCGAGGCGTACGTCCTGTTGCGGGAGCGCGACATCCATGCCGTCGCCTCCGAACGCCTCGAGGACGACTCGACCGGCCTCTACCTTTGAGCGCCTCGCTCACCGGCCACCACGATGCCCGTCCAGCCCGGCCACTCCCACCAGTCCGAACACTCCGACCGCTCCGGCCGGCGACCGGCTGAGCGGATGGTCCGGCGCGGGGAGACCATCGTCGGCGAGATGGCGCAGCGCTCGCGGGAGTCAGTGCGCGCCCGGGGCGGACGCCTGCGCCAGGCCCTCGTGCCGATCATCCAGTCCGCCGCCGCGGCCGGGATCGCCTGGGCCATCGCCACCAAGCTGATCGGCCACCAGCAGCCGTTCTTCGCCCCGATCGCCGCGGTCCTGTCCCTCGGCGTGGCGCTCGGACAGCGGCTGCGCCGCTCGGCGGAGCTCGTGCTCGGCGTGGCGCTCGGCGTCCTCGTCGCCGAACTCCTGATCGGCGTGATCGGGCGGGGTGCGTGGCAGATCGCCCTGGTCGTGTTCCTCGCGATGTGCACCGCGGTGCTCGCCGGTGGCGGGCCCGTCCTGGTCAACCAGGGCGCGGCGTCGGCCATCCTGATCGTCGCGCTGGTGCCCGCGAGCGCGGCCGCGACGTCGCCGGCCCCGACGGCGCGGTTCGTCGACGCGCTGGTCGGCGGCACGGTCGGCCTGGTCGTCAACGCGCTCTTGCTGCCGATGAACCCCATCCTGCTGGCCCGCCGGGCCGCCAACCGCGTGCTCGACGAACTCGCCGCGGTCCTCGACGAGATCGCCACGGTGCTGACCGACCGGGATGCCGAGCACGCCCGGGAGACGCTGCGCCGCGCCCGGAAGATCGAGGGTCCGGTCGGGGAGTTGCGGGACGCGGTGGGTGCCGGCAGCGAGATCGCCCGCATCGCCCCGGTGCGCTGGCGTACCCGGGGTCACCTGATGCAGTACGTCGACGCGGTCGACCACCTCGACCACGCCGTACGCAACGTACGGGTGCTGGCCCGCCGGGCAGTGGTGGCGATCCAGCAGGACGAGCCGGTCGACCCGGGCCTGCCGGCGGGTGTTCGCCGGCTGGCGGAGGCGACCCGCACACTGCGCAACGAACTCGCCAAGGGCGCGGACACCCGGGCCACGCAGCGCGGACTGGTGGACGCGGTGGAGCTCGCCACAGCCTCGGTCGGGACCGGCTTCTCCGGCAACGTGATGGTGGCGCAGATCCGTTCGGCCGCCCACGACCTGATGCGCGCGGCCGGGTTGGAGGCCGACGAGGTGGACGAGGCGTTCGGCCGCCGCCAGCCGCCGGAGTCGGCTGAGTCGACCGGGTCGGCAGGGTCGGCGGAGTCACCGGAGTAGTCAGGACGGCGGGCGGGGCGAGGGCTTCGGCGCGGGGTGCGTGTCCCCGGTGGCGCGCGGTCCAGTCCTGCGGGTCGGATGGTGCGAGGGTCCCGGCCCGGCGCCGTTGGACCCGGCGGCCGGGTGGGCCCTCCCGTTCGCGGCCTGGCTCCCGGTCGGGCCGTCGGCGGTGGCCGCGACTGCGGTGGCGGCAGGGGGGTCCATCCGGGCGGGCAACCCGTGGATTCGGCAGAGCGCCAGCAGGCTCCGCCCGGCGTACAGGCGCAGCGGCCGGCCGTGCGCGTAGTCGTAGGCCTGGGGTTCGAGCCCGGACGTGGTGAGCAGCAGGCCCTCGGTGGCGTGCCGGCGGCGCACGGCCGAGCCCAGTGCTCGTACCTCCGCGGTCTCCATCGTCCCGCCGCGCCGCTGCACCTGGACGACGGTCTGCTCGGTCCGCCCTCCGGTGGTACGCCGGGCCAGATAGCTGCCGGAGCCCTGGGGGAGCGGCGTGAGCTGGTAGCCCATCCGCTCCAGCAGCCGCTCCATCAGCCGGCCGAACTCCTCCGGCGTGGTGGCCAGCAGGTTTGGTCCCTTGCTCGAGGCCACGAACAGGTGGGGGTCGGCCAGTTCGTACGGCAGGACGGGGGAGACGGCGCTGAGCTCGTCCGGGAAGGCCGACACCCGCGCGCCGAACCGGCTGCGGATCTCACCCAGCGGATCGTCGAGGTCGTCCAGGGGAAGCCGCGCGAACTGCCGCCGGGAGGTGCTCAGGCTGATCAGGCAGACCGGTTCCTCCGGATCCGCGGGCCCGTCCGCGGCGTGCCCGGGGCGATGGTCGTGGCCATGCTCGGGGCTGTGCTCGGGGCTGTGGCCGGAGCCGGGAGTGACGACGCCGTTGAAGACCACGGTCTGCACCAGGTCGGCCGGGTCGGCTGACAGGGCGACGTGCACGGCCCGAATCGCCAACTGTGCGCAGACGCCCTCGTACACCTTGCGTACCTCGGAGATCGGCCGCCACCGGTGCACGCCCACCGACTTCGTGGCCGGGTTGTAGCGGTACTCCCGTTCGCGAGGCACCACGTCGACGCCGGGAAGCCGCCACTCCACCACCAGCAGCCGGGACTCGGGCACGTAGCCGAACCGGTGACCGCGCGGGAAACCGGCCGGGCGGGACGCGAACGGCGCGAAGATCCTGGTGAAGTAGTCGCAGACCGCCTCCGGGTCCCCGGTCAGCACCCGGTCGCGGAATCGGTCGATGCCGGCGTTGTGGGCGAGAACGCGGCGCCGGTCGGGTCCGCTGGCTTCGTGGTGTGCCCTGCCGCGCTCCTCGATCCGGGCCAGGCGGGCGGCCTCCTCCTCGCGGTAGCGCTCCAGCGCGCTCGTGTACTCCTGCTCCGCCGCCGCCTGCGCGGCCTGCCGGTGGGCGTCCCTGGTGAGCAACCGGCGCAGCCGTCCGGTCCGGGGCGCGAAGTCGGCCCAGGTGGGCACCTGCGCCGGCACGGCGTCCGGGCCGAGGTCGAGAAACGGAACCCGCTCCTTCTGGGCCTCGAAGTCCAGCGGCGCCACGGTGCGCGGCATCGTGGCCCGCAGGACGAACCCGAGCTTCTGTACGCGTTGCTCGACCCCCTCGGTGCGCACCGCCGCGTCCTCACGCATCCGCTGCTCGTCCAGCTCGGCCCGCAGCCGCTCCCGGGCGGACGCTGCCCGGCGGGTACGCCAGTTGCCGGGTCGCCGAAACTGGGGTCGTTGGCGTGGCACGGCGCGCTCCCTCGTCAGTGGGTCCTACCTCGCGGTGCGGGTGGTGTCAGGCTGAGCCGAGGGTCCGGGCGGCGATCGCCTGGTGTCGTCTGCTCGTTTTCGGGGTCGCTGCCACTTCCGATCACGCAGGGTCCATACCTTGTAACACTCGCCCCGGAACCAGGCAAAGGACTGTCACAGCGCTCAGTCCGGCCTGACCTTTGCCGCCAGACCCTGCAAGGTTGCGGAATTGGGCGAGCGCGCTGTCCGGTTTGGATCTTCTGCCCGAATCGCGGTGGCCGCACGGACGTGCGCGAGGCGGTGGTCGCCATTCGTACGCCGACCGCTGGGCACGCTCGGCTTCGTGCGACCGGCGGAAAGTTGGCCGAAGTGGCCACGCGGGCGGCGAGGGCGTGCTCAGTCGTCGGCGGGGGAGCGTTCCCCCAGGCGCACGGCGCCGAGGTCGACAGGGGAGTCCCTGGCCCACCGGCCCGGCGCCGGCGACTGGCCGCAGACCCGCCAGGAGCGGTCCAGGATCTCCCGGCGGCCGCGGCCGAGCGCGTCGTGGGAGATGAGGTTCGCGAATCCGGCACCACGCGCCGCTTCCTGAGCCGACTGCAGGCCCATGCCCACCAGGTCGGGCAGGAGCGCTCCCGACGGGCCGGGTCCGGCGCTACGGGCGCGGTGGGCCGGCCCGCCCGCGACCGCGACGGCGGATCCGGCGCGCCGCGGTGGGCGAGCCGGGATGAGCCTGCGGAATCCGGGCGTACCCTCCCATGACCTGCGTGCCAGCCTGCCGGTCATGGTCGCCCCCTCCCCGCCGGGGCAGGTCCGAAAACCAGTCAGAGCAAGGGCGGGTTGACAGCGTTGAACATGCGGGCCGCTATCGAGCCCCATTCCTCCGAATCTCCCTTCTCCCTGGTCGTCGTACCGGAAAACGGTCGCACCGAAGCCGCAAAAGTCCGGTGGTTGGGCCCGGGCGCCGGCACGTACGGTCGGCGTGTGGAAATCGCCCCGCACACCCCGGCCGGTTCGGTGTGCCTTTGTGCATTCTCGGCGTCGCCGTCGCCTGTCACGCGAGTGGCCGGCTGGTGTGTACAGCCCGATCGGTGGTGGCATCGCTGACGTCAGTGCTCGGCTATTTGTTGCGGGAGGCCGCGGGCTTCCGGCCGGAGTTGCCGAGACTGCGCGACGTGCTCGCGCTCGTGGTGCTCGGTGGGATCGCCTCGACGGTGGTGGGGGCAACCGTGGCCGTCGGTTCGGTGCAGGTGGCCGGTATGCCGGCCACGGACTTCGGCACCACCTGGTTGGTGGAGTGGATCGGAGACGCCCTCGGCGTGCTGGTGGTCGCGCCGTTCCTGCTCATGGTGCGAAGAGTCCACTGGCCCAGGGTGTTCCTGCCCGCGCGCTGGCTCGAGGTGACAACCCTGTTCGCGGTCATGGTGCCCGTTTCGCCGCGGCGACCGCAGTGTCCGCGTCGGTCCTCTCGGTGACCGTCTCCGCCCGCAACGAGGCGCGTACGCACGTGGAGGAGGTCGCCAACCAACTCGCCGCGGTGGTCCACCAACTCGCCCGGCGGCTAGGCGTACGCCCGCGGGCCGACCACGCCTCCGGTTCGGAGCGCAGCGACCCGAACCTCCCACAGTCGAAAACCGCCTAGCAGTGGCATTACTACCGAAAAAGCGCCAGTGATTGACAACTCCCGAATGGTGTCGAAGAACTCCGAACGGCCTGTCCCACTCGGACGGAGGGGCCTGAATTGGTGCTGAATAACGACGACCAACGGGCGTATCATGAGGTGTCGTGACGAGTGATTTCCGAAAGCGTGATCACGCCACCACCGTCGCGCTGATCATCGGACTGGCAGCGGTTTATTACCTCGTCGGAAATGTCGGACTGCTCCAGCACATCGGTGCCGGGCCCGCGCGGCTGCTGTGGCCGCCGACGGGGGTGTCGATCGCCGCGCTGCTCATCTTCGGGGCACGGATTCTCCCTGGCGTCACCCTCGGTTCGTTCCTGGTCAACCTGATCGGCCTGGGCCGCCCTCCGCTGGTGGCCGCCGCGGTGGCGCTGGGGGTCACCCTGGGCATGTGGTGCGGCTACCGGTTGCTGCGTCGCGCCGGTTTCCGGCTGGAGCTGGACCGGATGAAGGACCTCGCCTCCCTGGTGGTGTACGGCGCGCTGGCCGCCACGGCCGTCAGCACGACGATCGCCATCGGCGTCCAGGTGCTGGCCGGACTCGAACAACCCGGCAACTTCTGGACCCGCCTGCTGCTGAGCTGGATCAGCTCGGCGATGGGCGTCCTCGTCGTCACACCGTTCCTTCTCGTCCTGCGCCGGGTGCACGTGCCACGCGACGTACGCCTGCTCCGCGTTCTCGAGGCGGTGGTCATGCTGGCCGGAACGCTTCTCGTCATGCTCCTCGCCACCCGTACGAGCACCGAACTTCTCTTCCTGGTCTTCCCGTTCCTGATCTGGGCGGCGCTGAGGTTCCAGCTTGCCGGGGCGACCACGGCGATCCTGGTGGTGTCGACGATGGCGGTCATCGGCGCCGTCAACGGGTCGGGGCCGTTCGAGGGGCAGGACGTCTACTCCAACCTGATCACCATCCAGGCGTTCGACGGGTCCACCGCGCTCACCGCCCTGGTCCTTGCGGTCACCACCACCGAGCGAAACCTCGCCCACAACGACGTCGAGCAGGCGGCCACCCAGCTCGCGTCGGTGGTGAGCCAGCTCGACCGGAGTCTGCGGCCCCGGCCGGTGCCGTTGGCGCGCAACCTCACCGAGCAGGGCGACGGTGAGCACCGGGTGGTACGCGAGCGCGTGGAGGGCAGCGGAGCCCCATCGGCCTGAGCGCCGTCACTGCCGTCCGAGTGGCAGGTGGCGGAGGTCCTCGACCGCCTCGGCCAGCAGTTGTACGCCTTCGGCGATCAGTCGGTCGGTTTTCACGGCGCGTCTCGCGGGTCGGTGACGCAGAACTCGTTGCCCTCCGGGTCGGCGAGCGTGGTCCACCCGTCGTACTCCTGGCGCGCCGAGGCGCCCAGCGCGACCAGCCGGGCGACCTCGTTGCGCCGGTCGGTGGAGACGACGTCGACGTGGAGTCGGTTCTTGCCCGCCTTGGGCTCGGGAACCTCGGTGAAGAAGAAGGTCGGGCCCGGGCCGTCCAGCGCGACGGACGGGTCGGTCTCGTGAGTGAACCCGAGACCCGCGAGGCGTTGGATCTCATCCTCGTCATAGGCCCGGACGGCGTACCCGTCCAGGACCTGTGCCCAGAACCGCGCCAGCGAAGCTGCGTGCCGGCAGTCGACGACGATCTCGCGCAACCATGCCATGAGGCCACAGCATGGCCGCACGTCTCGCCGCAGACCAGTCGTTTTGGCGTCGTGGCGGCCGTTCGTCAGAGTTGTTCGCCGGTTGCGCGGTGGTCGTTCGGTCCGGCACCCGGCCGCTGCGCGGCGCCACGCGGCGCCACGCGGTGGCCGGAGCCGGGTGATGTGTGCTCGGCGAGCTGCGACGTGAATGTGCTGCCGAGTCGTCTCGGCGTTTTCGGGAATTCGTTATACAGGTGATATCGATGCGAGTTCGAGACGTGACGTCCGGCGGCGAAAGCAGTCGTGCGTCACGTGTCAGCGTTGCGTGGAAGTGGAGGTGCTGGTGGAGGAAGTGGAGGTGCTGGTGGAGGAAGTGGTGTCGACGACGTTGGCGGCAGCGACGCCGTCGCGATAAATCAAAACTCCGGCAGAGAGGCTGAGGGCAAGCAGGAAGAGCAGAACCAGCCCCCAGGGCGTGCCGCCCTGCCGACGACCGTAGATGCTCATGCGCTGATCATGACAGTCAGAAGCCTGCTGGGTAGGGGATTTCGGGCAATCGAGACTGTCCGACAGGTGTGGTCGCAAGGACCGTGCGGACCGCCTCCGAGATGTCGTACCTGCTCGTCACCGGCTGTAGCCTGGCGATCTCGCGTTCACCCCGCCAGGTCGTCACGCAGGTCGGGGCGAAAGGGAAATATCAATGATTATCAGCGGAATCATCACCGCGATCATCGTGGGCGCCATCATCGGGGCACTTGGCCGGCTGGTAGTGCCGGGAAAACAGAAGCTGGGCTGTCTACTCACGATCGCCATCGGAATTGTCGCGGCCCTGCTCGGCACGTGGATCGCCGGATTGTTGGGGGTTGCGCACACCCCGGGCATCGACTGGATCCAGCTCGCCTTCCAGGTCGGCTTCGCCGCCGTCGGCGTCGTGATCGTGGCCGGAGTCACCGACCGCCACTGAGGCCAGGTCGTTCGCCCGGGCGTTCAGGTAACGCTGCTCGGGGATGCTCGTCGTCAGCCGGGCCGCGGTGGCGTAGGTGGTCCGCGCCTCGTCGAGGCGGCCCTCCAGTTCCAGCAGGTGTGCGTGCACGGCGTGCAGGCGATGGTGGTGACGCAGCCGCCGGTCGGCGAGCAGCGGTTCGATCATCCGCAAGGCCGCGGCCGGCCCGGACACCTCCGCCACCGCGACCGCGTGGTTGAGCGTGACCACCGGGCCGGGCGTGAGCGCGTGCAGCATGCCGTACAGCGTCTCGATCTGCGGCCAGTCGGTCTCCGCCGCCGTCGGCGCCTCGGCGTGCACCGCCGCGATCGCCGCCTGCAGTTGGTACGGCCCCACCGGCCCGCTCGGCAGCGCGGCCTCCACCAGCCGAACCCCCTCGCCGATCAGCCGCCGGTCCCACAACGAGCGGTCCTGCTCGGCCAGCGGTACGAGTGAACCGTCGGGGCGGGTCCGCGCCGCACGCCGGGCGTCGGTGAGCAACATCAACGCCAGCAGCCCGCTCACCTCGCCGGCCCCGGGCAGGTGACCATGCAGCTGACGAGCCAGCCGGATGGCCTCCTCGGCGAGGGAGGTGTCGGTCAGGCTGGTCCCCGTGGTGGCGGTGTGGCCCTCGGTGAAGATCAGGTAGAGGACGTGGGCGACCACGGCCACCCGCTCGGGCAACTCCTCGGGCGTGGGAACGGTGAACCGCGCACCGACCTGGCGAAGCCGGGCCTTCGCCCGGGTGATCCGCTGGGCCATGGTCGCCTCGGGTACGAGGAACCCGCGGGCGATCTGCGCGGTACTCAGCCCTCCGACGGCCCGCAGCGTCAACGCCACCTGGGACGGCCGCGGCAGAGCAGGGTGACAGCACAACAGCAGGAGCGTCAGCGAGTCGTCCCGCTCGCTGTGGACCGACGCGTCCGCCGGCGGGGCGACCAACGCCTGCGCCGGGGTGTGCCGGGCGACCAGGTCCTCCCGGTCCGCCCGGGACTGGTCGGCCCGCCAGTGGTCGACCAGCCGCCGGGAGGCCACCCGGATCAGCCAGGCCCTCGGGTTGTCCGGCATCCCGTCGGCCGGCCACTGCCGGGCCGCCGCGAGCAACGCCTCCTGCACCGCGTCCTCGGCGGTGTCGAAGTCACCGTAGCGGCGGACGAGCGCGGCGAGGACGTGCGGCGCGCACTCGCGCCACACGTCCTCGAAGCCGGTCACTGGTCGTCGCCGCCGGACCACATCGCCGGGCGAAGCTCGACATGACTGCCCGGTCCGGCGAAGTGGGCGGCGATCTCCTCGGCTCGCTGCCGGGTTGCGCAGTCGATCAGGAAGAAGCCGGCCAGTTGCTCCTTCGTCTCGGCGTACGGGCCGTCGGTGGCCAGGTTGCCCTCGGGGCTCCACCGGTACACCGTGGAGGACGCGGGATCGGCGAGCGCCTCGGCGGTGACCAGCTCGCCGGAGGCGGAGATCTCCTCCAGCAACGCGTCGAACGCGCTGTCGCCCTGCGCGTGCTGCTCTTCGGAGAGCGCGCGCCCCTCGGCGGTGTAGCGCGAGGTCGGGTGGCCCCACGGGTCAGGGTTGGAGTGGATCAGGATGACGTACTTCATCGGAAAGTCCTCGTTTCGGGCTCTGCGCCGTCGTAGGGAGATTCTGCGATGCGGGCGGATGCGGTGGTGCCGCACCCCTGCCTGCTGACGGGAACGTCGGAGCCGGGGACGTGTTCTCGACACCCCGGGATCAGCTCGAGGAAAAAGTTCGGCGCACTGTGTCGAGGCGGCCGGCACGGCTCCGACGTCTCGGGCAGCACGGACATCCCGTCCGGTTCCCCTCGTACACAGGAGAAGACGATGACCACTCACCTGTCCGTCACGACCACCGACACGCTGTTGCAGTACTTGGCCGCGCAGCAGCGCCGGATCCTGGGCATCCTCGAAGGACTGTCCGACGACGCCCTCCGCAGGCCGGTCCTGCCGTCGGGCTGGACCTGCGCCGGCATGGTCCACCACCTGATGGTGGGGACGCGGTTCTGGTTCGTCGAGGTGATGACCGGCGTACGCGTCGAGCCGGGCGTCGACGACGACTTCCACGTACCCGCGTCGGTTCCCGCGGTGAGCGTCCTCGACGCGTACCGGCAGGTGACCGCGCAGGCCACCGCGGCTGTCCGTGAGCTGCCGCTGGACACCCCGCCCGCGTGGTGGCCCGAGGGTGTGTTCGGCGACTGGCGCATGGACAACTTCCTCGAGGTGCTGCAGCACGTCCTGGTCGAGACGGCCTGTCACGCCGGGCACCTGGACGCCGCGCGCGAACTCCTCGACGGTCGTACGTGGGACTGGGAGCACGGCCGGCTCGCCGATCCGCGGTGAGCCTCCTCCGACTGTCAGGCTCTCCTTGCGCCCTGCTTTTGCACGGTCCCGCTGCTGTCAATCGTTAATTGACAGTGGCCGGTCTGGTCGTTCGTCGTCTCGCGGCGGGATCCGGTGGCTCGGTCCGCCCGCGAGACGTGAACGGCTCACATGCTGACGCTGCCGGCGTAGTACCAGGCGCCGTAGAAGAGGAGGCAGACGAGAAGTACGAGGAGGATGACGCTCGCCCAGGCCCGGGCAGTGGAGTGGCGCCCCGTCGTACTCATGGCGGTGAGTATGACCTGCGTCACATGTCCGTGGGAAGGGCGCGCCGGTCGACCGGGCCAGGGCGAAGGCCGGAAGCGGACTCGGCGTCCCGCCGCAGGACATCCGGCGCCGCGCACATCGCGCGTCCCTTCCGCGCCGCCTCGTCGTCGGCCTCGGTCCACTCACCGTCGGGCAGGCCGAGCCACTGGCGCAGGCCCCGGCCGTAGGCGGCGAGCATCCTGGCGTGCAGTCGCCCGCGAGCCATGGCGTGCAGCATCAGGTCGACGGTGTCGTCGACGCGGGCGGCCGGGACGGGTTCGAGATGACCGGTGCCGATGCCGGCGTAGAGGACCTGGGCGATGCGGTGGCGAGTGAGCATGCGGGGAGATGCGTAGTGGCGCGATCGGTACAGCCGGTCCTGCACGTCCTCCCGGGTCTCGGCGGGGTGGGCGGCGAGGATGGTGTCCGCGCCGTCGGCGCGTTCACCGCGGCGCACACGGTCCGGCCCGTCGAGCATGGGCGCCAGCAGCTTGTCGTCGACGGGTGCGCGCCAGGTGCCGTCCCCTGAGTAGATCCCGCCGTATGCCGTCTGGCGTACATGCGTGTGGATGGCGTCGACCGCATCCTCCAGTTGCTGGCGCCGCTGCCCGGTGGGTACTTCGTACCCGTCGACCGCCTGTTTGTTGTATCTCCGCTGCTGCCCCACGACTCGATCTTGGCTCGAACAGAGGTTCGATGCGACCGTCGGGGGCGGGGAGGGAGGACGCCGCCGCGGATCTCAGGCGGCAAGTGTCGACATCCGGCCACCGGCTCCGACGTTCGCCATGAGGTGCCCGAACAGCGGCGCCCGACGGCAGGAACGCACGAGGAGGACAAGAGACATGGGCATGCCGGTAGTGCACTTCGAGATCATCGGGGCCGCGCCCGCGACACTGCGCGACTACTACGCCGGACTGTTCGGCTGGGAGTTCAGCACCGGGGACGCGACCACGGAGAAGGTCTCCGAGCCGGGCAACTACCACTTCGTGGACGGCGCCGGCACCGGCGACGGAAACGGCATCAACGGCGGCGTCGGCGGTGGCCGGGACTTCGCACCCCGGGTGCTGTTCTACGTGGGTGTGCCCGACGTCGAGGACGCGCTGCGCAGGGCCGAGAGCCTGGGCGGCAAGAGACTGTTGGGTCCGGAGCCTGAGTCCGGAGGCTTCGCCGTGGGGCAGTTCAGCGACCCCGAGGGCAACATCGTCGGCGTGGCCGGGCCGCTGGGCTGACGTCGAATCCGAGGCACACGTGTGTCGCGGCAATTCGGTGGAGGCGACCGCGCACATCCACAACGGGCACAAAGTACGCCCGCGCGTACGTCACTGTCCCAGGTCAGTCGGCACATCGGCTGGGGCGAGGTTCTCGGGGTCCCCCTGCTGGCGCTTCCGCCGGACTGCCGAGTTCAGCCATCCGCATCGTTGTCGAGGTCTGTCGGAACGTCCACTGGACGCAACTCCGCTCGAATCCGCAGCATGCGAACGGCGTGGCGCCAGCGCCGTCCCGCGTCGGTGGCGGTGTCGGCGTGGATCTCCACCACGACCAGCGGGACGACCTGCACGTAGTCGGTCGGAGCGGATCGCCAGGTCACGGTGAGCCGTGCCGGCCAGGGGTGGGCGTCGTTCGGGACGGCCAGCTGCGGGGCGACAGCGCCGGCCTGGGCGTCGGTCAGCCGGGTCGTCCGCCCGGCGTAGTGGAGTACACCGGAGTCGGAGGCGTACCGTCCCAGCAGCAATGTCTCCGGGCGCCGCAGGCTGCCGGTCACCCCGCCGACTATGGCCTCGGTGGTCTGCCGGGCCTTGTACTTCAGCCACTCCCGCGCGCCCGGCACGTAGAGGCCGTCCGCGGGCTTGATCACCAGCCCTTCGACCCCGGCGACGGCCATCGTGTCGAACCATTCCTGCGCGACGGCCGGGTCGGACGTGTGCATCGCGAGTGTGAGCGGCGACCTGGCCGGAACCCGCCCGAACAGCCGCTCCAGAACTGTACGGCGCTCCCAGAGCGGGCGACGGCGAAGATCACCGTCCCGGGCCGTTTCCAGTACGTCGAACACCACCAGATGGCACGCCTGTGCTGTGGCGAGCCCGGCGGCCTGACGGCGTCCGGCGTAGCGGTGCTGAAGTGCCGCGAAGTCGAGCCGGCCCTCGCGCCAGCAGACGATCTCCCCGTCCACGACGGTTCCGGCGGGCAGGTGGGCGTACAACGCGCCGACGAGCTCCGGGAACGCCCGGCCCAGGGGAGTGCCGCGGCGGGAATGGACCGACACCGACGAGTCGTCCCCAATTGTGGCCAGCGCACGGTACCCGTCGAACTTCGGTTCGTAACGCCATCCGCCTGGCCGTGGTGGAGGTAACCGCTCGATGCTCTTGGCGAGCATGGGCTCGATCGGCCCGGTGGTACGCACGACGGGGACCTCGGGTGATGCCTGGCTTCGATCCCACGCTACGAGCCCACGTGTCGATCAGCGGCGCGGGTGCCACGGGACGACCAGCGCAGCTGGTGACGGGCCCACGCGAGATAGCGTGGAAGGAGCCCAGCCTTCGGGGGAATCCATGCCGAAGCGGACAGATCTGCTGGTCATCGGTGCAGGGCCCTACGCCTACTCGGCTGCCGCCCATGCGCGCTTCAACGGAATCGAAACTCACATCGTCGGCCGTTCGATGGCGTTCTGGCAGGACCAGATGCCGGACGAGATGTTCCTGCGGTCGGGTCCCGACTGGCACCTCGACGCGGACGGAAACTACACCTTCGAGGCCTTCTTCGAGGACCGGAAGATGCGGCCCGAGGACTTCGACCCGATACCGATCGCCGTCTTCATCGGATACGCCGAGTGGTTCCGCCAGCGCACGTCGCTCGAAGTCGACGAACGGCTGGCCACCGACCTCACCAAACCGAACGGAGCCTTCGTCGCGACCCTCGACGACGGCTCGACGATTTCGGCGGAGAAGGTCGTAGCCGTCCCGGGCGTCTCCTACTTCGCCCACTTCCCGCAGTGGCACACGAAGGTGCCGCCGGAGCTCCGATCACACACGAGCGAGCTTGTCAGCTTCGACAGTCTCGCCGGTGCCCGCGTCGTCATCATCGGTGGGCGGCAGAGCGCGTACGAGTGGGCGGCGTTGCTGGCAGACCACGGGGCCGAGCAGGTGCACGTCGTACATCGGCATCCCACTCCTCAGTTCGCCAAGGTCAGTTGGGCCTTTGTGAACCCGTATATCGAGCAAACGCTGGCGCAACGAGGATGGTGGCGGCGGCTGCCCGCGGAGGAACGACAGCGGATCAGCGGCGAATTCTGGCGGGTGGGCCGCCTCACCCTCGAGCCCTGGCTGGTCCCACGACTGGCCACGGGCGCCGTCACGAGCCATCCCAACTCCGCGGTTGTCGACCTGACACCCGAGGATCAAGCTGTACGACTGCGGCTCTCGGACCAGACGACGCTGACGGCCGACCATGTGATCTTCGCCTGCGGCTACAAAGCGGACCTCTCCCGGATTCCCTACCTTCGCAGCGTCTCGGACCAGGTGAGCACCACCGACGGCTTCCCCGACCTGACCGAAGGTTTCGAGACATCGTTGCCGGGCCTGCACGTGATCGGGTTCGCCTCGACCCGTGACTTCGGACCCTTCTACGGATTCACCAAGGGCTGCCCGTCGTCCGCGCGTATTGCGGTGGACGAACTGATGCGCCGCACCGCCTGACCGGCCAGGGAGTACGGACCGTCTGGGCCCGGTTCGGCCAGTCCGGGATCACATTGGCCCCGGGAAAGTAGAGGGCCCTCCCCGCTGTGGGGCGGAAAGGGCCTCTGACCTGCTGTTTCCTGCTGTGCGCCGCCAGGGACTCGAACCCCGAACCCGCTGATTAAGAGTCAGCTGCTCTGCCAGTTGAGCTAGCGGCGCGTGGCATCGGAGATGTTAGCAGTGTGGGTCTTGGCGGGCGAATTGCGGGTTCGGTCCCAGCGCTGCAGGACCGCCTGGGCGGCGTTGTGGCCGCCGATCCCGCTGACCGCGCCGCCACGCCGCGCGCCGCTGCCGCAGACCAGGAGATTCGGTACGTCCGTCTCGACTCCCCACGTACCTTCCTCCTCGGCCGTTTCCGCCCACGGCCAGGCGAGGTCCCCGTGGAAGATGTGCCCGCCCGGCATGCCGACCGATGCCTCGACGTCCAGCGGCGTCTTCGCCTCCACGCAGGGACGTCCGTCCCGGTCGGTGGCCAGGCAGTCCTCGATCGGCTCGGCGAGGTGGGCGTTCAGGCCGGCCAGGTAGGCGGCCGCGGCCTCGTCCCGTAGCGCGGCGTGCTCCGCCTCGCTACCGCCGAACAGCCGGGCCGGCGCGTGCAGGCCGAACAGCGTGAGCGTGTGCCAGCCCCGCCCGGCGAGCTCGGGCGCCAGGATCGTCGGGTCGGTGAGGGTGTGGCAGTAGATCTCACCCGGCGGGCGGGTGGGCAGCCGGCCGCCGGCGGCCTCGTCGTACGCCTGCTGCAGTTCGGCGTACCCCTCGTCGATGTGGAACGTCCCGGCGTACGCCTGCCGCGGGTCGGCGCCCGAGCGCAGCCTCGGCAGCCGGGTGAGCAGCAGGTTGAGCTTGAGCTGGGCGCCCTCGGGCACCTCGGCGGGCGTACGCCCGCGCAGCCGGTCCAGTGTGGCGGGCGCGCACCCGGCCAGGACGTACGAGGCGGCGACGGCCTTCTCGCCGCCGTCGCGGTCGGTGAAGCTCACCCGCGCCGCCGTGCCGTCGGCCTCGACGGAGTGGACCTCCGCACCGGTACGCAGCGTAGCGCCCGCCTGCCGGGCCGCCGACGCGAGCGCGCCGGACACCGCGCCCATCCCGCCCACCGGTACGCGCCACTCCCCGGTGCCGTTGCCGATCAGGTGGTAGAGGAAGCAGCGGTTCTGCCGCAGCGACTCGTCGTGCGCATGGGTGAACGTCCCGATCACGCCGTCGGTGAGGACGACACCGCGTACGAGATCGTCGGCGAAGGTCTGCTCGACGACCTCACCGAGCGGGCGGTTCACGAACCGGTCCCACGCCTGCGCTCCGAGCCGGTCCCGCACCTCGGCGGCCGGCCGCAGCGGCTCCAGCAGCGTCGGGGCCAACGCCTCGGCCACGTCCTCCAGCTCGCCGTAGAACGCCCGCCACGCGGCGTACTCCCGGTCCGACCGGGTGAGCGACCGGAACGACTCCTCGGTCGCCGGTCCGGGCTCACGCTCCACCAGCAGGCCGGTGGGGGTGCCGTCGCGGACCACCGGGGTGTACGACGCGACCGGGCGCGACCGTAGGTCGAGCCGCAGGTCCAGGTCGGCGACGATCCGGTCGGGGAGCAGGCTCACGAGGTAGGAGTACCTCGACAGCCGGGCGTCCTGGCCTGCGAACGGCCGCTCGCTCACCGCGGCGCCGCCGACGTGGTCCAGCCGCTCCAGGACGATCACCGACAGTCCGGCGCGGGCGAGGTAGGCCGCCGCGACCAGGGCGTTGTGGCCGCCTCCGACGACGGCGACGTCGTACGAGTCCATGCCCGGAAGACTAGGCGGTGTCAGGAAACGATCTTGACCGCGCTGCCGAACCCGGTGCCCATGGTGAACTGCAGGGTGATGTGCAGCAGGCCCAGCCCCTCCAGCTGGCGAGCCCGGTGCAGCGGACCGACGTCCAGCGGCCGCATGTCGCCCATCTCGACCAGGCGGGCGATCGTCGCCTTGGCGTCGGCGTCGTCCCCGGCGATCAGTACGTCCAGCGGCATGCCGCCGGCCCGGCCGGTCAGCAGCGTGCCGGCGAACGTGGTGTTGAACGCCTTGATCACCTTCGTGCCCTCAGGGGCGAGCTTCGCGATCTCCTCCGCGGCCGAGGTGCCCGGCGGCACACTCAGTCCGTCGTAGGCGGCGTTCACGGGGTTGGTGACGTCGACGAGGATCCGCCCGGGAAGCTGGTCGGCGTAGGTCCGGACCATCCGGGCGGCCCCGACGTACGGAACGGCGAGGATCACCACGTCACCCATCAGCTTGTCACCGACGGCTCCGGCGGAGGCGCGGCCGTCGCTGGCGCTGCGGAGCTCGTCGACCAGGGTGGCCGCGTGTCCGGCGTCCCGGTCCAGGATGTGCACCTCGTGGGCGCCCGCGAGGAGCCTGGTGGCGATACCGCGGCTCATGGTGCCCGCGCCGAGGATGGTGACCTGCACTGTGCGCCTCCCGTCCGGCTGAGCTGGCTGCGCCCTCGCCGTACGGATACCCCGCCCGCCGTCCCCCAGAACGGCCGAGCCCACAACGCCGGCTAGCGATGGGAAATGACCGAGTGAGCCGCGGCCCGCGCGGCCTTGCCTCTTCGATTGCGGTTGCCGCACGACCCGGCTAGATACACCTCTAGCCGGGTTTACCTGTCGATCAAGGGGGATAGAGATACCCTCATGCCGAAGGGGATGAAGCTCCGTGACCTCGAGCGGGCCATGCGCAAACAGGACTGTGAGATCGTCCCGAGCCGTGGACCGCACACCAAGTGGGTCTGCCCGTGCGGCCGGCACACCGCCAACATCCCCCGCCACATCGAGGTCAGCCCCGGAGTCGTCGGAGACACCATCAAGCGGATGACCTGCCTACCGGAGGGGTGGCTGCAGTGACGACATACAACGTACGCGCCGTGCGGTGGGAGCGCGGCTGGGAATTGCACATCGAAGGCGTGGGGGTCACACAGTCTCACGGACTCGGAGACGCCGAAGGCATGGTTCGCGACTACCTCCACCTGGAGTACGGGCAGCAGGTCGCCGACAGCGCCAACATCGTCATCGCCCCCGAAGTGAGCGACGACCTGGACAAGGAAACGGCCGACGTTCGGCGGCGAGCCGAGGACCTTCGCCGGGCGGGCCGCGAACTGGCCAGCGCGTCGCGGATTCTGGTCCGCAGGCTCAAAAGATTAGGGCTGACGGGTACAGACATTGCCAAGATCCTTGACGTGTCTCCCCAGCGGGTGTCGCAACTGCTCCGCGACCAGCCCGATCGCAAGGCGTCCTGACGCGGGACGCAGGGCAGCCGCTCAGTTGTTCAGGCGCGCTCCGGCGGAACAGGTCCCCTGGCCGGGCAGCCGGACGGGGCGTGATCGCCCGAGCAGGCGTTCACGCCCGTCCGCTTGGTGAGGGCCGGCTCACCGGCTGCGGGCAAAGGCTCGCATCAGACGACGGCGCTGGTGGCGGTCCCACGCCTGCCGGAAGAGGCCGGGGACCCGGTGGTGGTGATGGTGGTGAAGCATTCTGCGCCCCCTTCGTTCCGGGGTATTCATAGCCGCCACCAGTCATCAGGACGTGAAAGTCCAGGTCAGGTGCCGCAGACGCAGGAACGAGAGAGGGCCGCTGCCCGCGCGAGGCGGGGCAGCGGCCCTACGAGGATGGGGTGAGTGACGGGACTTGAACCCGCGACACCTGGGATCACAACCCAGTGCTCTACCAGCTGAGCTACACCCACCACGCCACAGGGAGACTATCCGGACGGAGTGGTCCCCCTACGAACGACAGCCGCGAATTCCTCCGCGGCGCCACGAGTATAGCGATCCGGTCAGCGGGCCCTGCACCGAGATCCGGTCACCGATCAGGTCACCGATCAGGACACCGCGTCGGTGGCCGGCCCGGACTGGGTCGGGTGGCCGAGGATCCCGTCCGCGATCGCCTTCGCGGTGGCGGTGTCCGGCCCCGGCTGCGGCACGAACACCGCGGCGCGGTAGTAGCGCAGCTCGTCGATCGACTCGCGGATGTCGGCGAGAGCCCGGTGGTTGCCGACCTTGCCGGGGCTGGCGAAGTAGGCCCGGGGATACCAGCGGCGGGCGAGTTCCTTGATCGAGGAGACGTCCACGATGCGGTAGTGCAGGTGCTGCTCCAGCGTGGGCATGTCGCGGGCGAGGAACGCCCGGTCGGTGGCCACGGTGTTGCCGGCCAGCGGGGCCTTGTTGGCCTCGGGCGCGTAGGTGCGGACGTACGACAGAACCCGCTCCTCGGCCTCGGCGAGGGACACCCCCTGGGCGAGCTCGTTCAGCAGCCCCGAGGACGTGTGCATGGTGCGCACCACGTCCCGCATCTGGTCCAGTGCCGGCTGGGGCGGTTTGATCACCAGGTCGACCCCGTCGCCGAGGACGTTGAGCTGCCCGTCGGTGACGAGCGCGGCCACCTCGATGAGTGCGTCGGCTCCGAGGTCGAGCCCTGTCATCTCACAGTCGATCCACACCAAGCGGTCGTACATGACTGTCAAGCCTAGGCGGTCCCGCCGCGGTCACGCCGACCGGCGGAAGCCTCGCCGGGCCCGGAGGTAGTCGGCCACCACGAAATCGCCCAACCTGTCCAGATCGGGCGTGAAAACCCGGCCGCCGTTGCGCCGGGCCACCGCGTCCATGAACCGCGCGAGCCCCTCGTCCTCGCCGAGCATGAACAGGTTGAGGGTCGCGCCGTACCTCGTCAGCGCGTCCACCTCGGTGATCGTCGCCCGCAGCGTCTCGCGCGTGGTCGGCCAGGAGAAGAACGGCTCCCCGTCCGGCTCCAGGTGGGCGGTCGGCTCGCCGTCGGTGACCACGAGGATCACCGGTTCGGCGTCGGGGTGGCGGCGCACGTGCCGGCCGGCCAGCATCAGCGCGTGCTGGAGGTTGGTGCCCTGGATCCAGTCCGGTTCGATCTCGGCGAGCTGGACGGGGGAGAGGCGGCGGGCCACCCGGTCGAAGCCGATGATCTCCAGCGCGTCCTGGCGGAACCGCGTGGCGACCAGGTGCGACAGGGCCAGCGCGGTCTGTTTCATCGGGCCCCAGCGGCCCTCCTGGATCATGGAGTACGACAGGTCGACGCACAGCGCGACGGCCGCGGAGGACCGGCGTTCGGTCTCGGCGATCTCGAAGTCCTCCACCGACAGCGACAGCGGCGGGCGGCGGCGTTCGGCGGCCGAGCGCAGCACGGCGTTGTGGACGGTGCGGGTGGCGTCGATGGGGTGCTCGTCGCCGAACCTCCACTCCCGGCTGGCGCCGGTCGGCTCGTCCGCCGCACCCGTGCGGTGGTCGTCGTGGTCGCCGCGCCCGCTGGTGGACAGCTCCTGGAACACCCGCCGCAGCGCCGTCTCGCCCAGCCGGCGCAGCGCCTTCGGGGTGAGCCGCAGCCCGTCTGCGCCGCGGGAGACGTAGCCCTGGCGTTCGAGTTCGCGTTCCAGCTCCCGGAGCGCGCGGATGTCGACCGCGGCCTCCGGCCCGAGCTGGCGTTCCAGCGCCTCGACGTCCACGTCGTCCAGGGTGGCGCCGGGGTGTTCCTGGCCGAGCTGTTCGGTCAGGGCCTCCAGGTCGGCCAGGTCGGCCAGCGCCTCGACGGCCTCGCCGTAGCCGAGTGGCTGCTGCCCGCGCATCTGGGCGCGGGACTGCCAGTCCAGTCCGGGCCGAAGCGCGTGCAGGTTGTCGCGCAGCTGGCCGAGCTGGCTGGCGAGGTCGGGGTCGCCGAGCGCCTGGCTCATCAGCTGGGCCAGCTCGTCGCGTTGCTGCGGTGACAGCGACCGCATCAGGCGCTCGGCGGCAGCGGCGCGCCGGGCCAGCAGGTCGATCAGCTCGTCGGTGTCCGAGGGGTTCTCGGGGAAGAACTCACCGTGCCGCTGCATGAACTCGGCGAACCGGTCGGTGGTGTCCTCGCCGCGGGAGTGCGCGGCCAGCAGCTGGTTGAGGTCGGCGAGCATGTCGCGGACTGCCTGGCTGGCGGCCGGATCCTGCCCGGACAGCGCCTGCTTCATCCCGGCGAACTGCGCGTCCAGGATGTCCCGGCGAAGCATCTGCTGGATCTGGTCGTACGTCTGCCGGCCTTCTTCGGACTGCCATTCGTACGCCGAGAGCTCGCGGACGGCGCGCGCCACGTCGTCGGGGAGGGTGTCCAGCTCCATCTCCCGCATCCGCGCGTCGTCGCCGGGGTCACGGGCCAGGGTGTCCTTCTCCGCGGCCAGCGCCTGGTCGAGCATCTGGCGTACGCGGTCCAGCGTGCCGGCCAGGTTGCCGCGCCGGCGCGCCTCCTGCCGGCGCCGCCGGGCCGCCGCGTGCAGGTCGTTCAGCCCGCGCCGGCCCTGCGTGCCCTGCCGCAGCAGGTCCCGCAGCGCCTCCCGCAGGCTGCCGCCGGCGAGGACGTCGCGGCCGAGCTGGTCCAGCGCCTCGCGGACGTCGTACGGCGAGGCCAGCGGGTCCGGGCCGTTGTCCCACGGCCCGTAGCGGAACTTCCGTGCGCTCACCGCGCCGCCCTTCTCGAGTGCCTGTGCCGAACGGAGTCGAACGGATCGAACGGATCGAACGGATCGAGCGGTCCGTCAGGCGCCGTAGTAGGTCACCCCGTCCACGGTCTCCTTCGCCAGCCGCCGGGTGAGGTGCAGGCCTTCCAGCACGAACTCCACCGCCGAGGCCACCTCGCCGGGCGCCGGCGCGTCACCGAGGTCGAGCCGCTCCAGGACCTTCGCCAGGCCGGGGATGGTGCCGAGCTGGTCGAGCAGCTCGTCGCCGCGGGTGAGCTCGCCGGTCTCCACCGTCGTGCCCTCGGCGAACCGGTTGCTGAACCCGCCGAGGTCGAGGCCGCGCAGCCGGTCGCGGAACGTCTCCGCCAGCGCCACCCGCAGCTGGTGGCCGAAGATCTCCTGCTCGCGGCCCTCCTCGCCCATCTCGAACTCCACCTTGCCGTGGAGAGTGGGCAGGACGCCGGGGACGTCGCACACCCGCGCCACCGGGTCCGGCTCGCCGGTCAGCGCGGACCGCCGCAGCGCGGAGGCGCCGACGGTCTCCGCGGCGGTGATCGCGAACCGGGCGGACACACCGGACCGCTGGTCGATGGAGGGCGACTCGCGCAGGCCGCGGGTCAGCCGGGCCACCGCCTCGAGCAGGAAGTCCGGCACCGGCGCGGCCAGCTCCGCCTCCTGGCGGATCAGGACCAGCTCCTCCCGGACCTCCAGCGGGTAGTGCGTACGGATCTCGGCACCGAACCGGTCCTTCAGCGGGGTGATGATCCGGCCGCGGTTGGTGTAGTCCTCGGGGTTGGCCGAGGCGACCAGCAGCACGTCCAGCGGCAGCCGCAGGAGGTACCCGCGCACCTGGATGTCGCGTTCCTCCAGCACGTTGAACAACGCCACCTGGATGCGTTCGGCCAGGTCAGGAAGCTCGTTGAGGGCGAAGATGCCGCGGTTGGTGCGGGGGACCAGGCCGTAGTGGATGGTCTCGGGGTCACCGAGCGTGCGGCCCTCGGCGACCTTCACCGGGTCCACGTCGCCCACCAGGTCGCCGACGCTGGTGTCGGGGGTGGCGAGCTTCTCGCCGTACCTCTCCTCCCGATGCTTCCACGCCACCGGCAGCTCGTCGCCGAGCTCGTCGGCCAGCCGCCGGCACCGGGTGCAGGTGGGGGCGTACGGGTGGTCGTTGATCTCACAGCCCTCGACCACCGGGGTCCACTCGTCGAGCAGGCCGACGAGGGTGCGCATCAGGCGGGTCTTGCCCTGGCCGCGTTCACCGAGCAGGACGAGGTCGTGGCCGGCGAGCAGGGCGCGCTCGACCTGCGGGAGGACCGTGTCGTCGAAGCCCACGATGCCGGGAAACGCCGGGGTGCCGGAGCGGAGCGCGGCGACGAGGTTGGTGCGGAGTTCTTCCTTGACGCTGCGGTGCTGGTGCGGTGTGGCGCGCAGGGCGCCGAGTGTGGTGGGTCGGGTCACGCACTCGACCGTACGCCTGGAGCCCAAGTTTCGCGCAAGCCCCGCCGCGGACCTACAGATCGCCGGCGAGCGGGCTCACGCGGACCTCGACGCGGTTCTTGCCCTGCCGCTTGGCCCGCAGCAGCGCCTCGTCGGCGGCGGCCAGCAGCTGGGTGCGGGTGGCGCCGTGCCACGACTGCGCGAGGCCCGCGGTGATCCGGATCCGGCGGTCGTGCGGCAGGCAGTTCCACACGCGTTCCTCGATCCGCCGGCGGAGCGTGTCCACCACGTCGAACGCCTCCTCCGCGCTCCGGCTCGGCAGCACGATCACGAACTCCTCCCCGCCGAACCTGGCCACCGCGTCGTCGGGGGAGAGCGCCGCGCGCATCTCCTGCGCCAGTTCGCGCAGCAGGTCGTCGCCCACCAGGTGTGACAACTCGTCGTTGACACTCTTGAAGTCGTCCACGTCGACGAACGCGACCGCGAGCGGGTGACCGGTCGCCGCGGACTCCACCAGCAGTTCGGGCAGCCGGATCTCGATCAGCCGCCGGTTGCCGAGCCCGGTCAGCGGGTCGGTGAGGTAGGCCGCGGCCCGGCGGCGCAGTTCGTCGCGCAACCGCTCCGCGGACAGCCGCTCGTCGAAGGATGTCACCCGGGCCCGGCGTTCGTTCCATCGGTCGCGGACCAGGCGGGACGTCAGCCGGGCGTACGCCTGGCCGGTGTGTTCGGGGCCGTGCACGCGGCGCAGCAGTTCGGCGTACTCCCAGTAGGCGCGTACGGCGACGACGTTCAGCCGGGGCAGCGCGTCGCCGACGGCGCAGGCCTGCGCGGCGCACTCCAGTGCCAGGTCGGTCTCACCCTCGTTGGCGTGCGCACGGGCCAGGCCGAGATGGCCGACGATGGTGGGCTCCTGGCGCTCGGTCGCGGCGACGGCATCCAGGTGGGCGCGCAGCTCCGGGACCACCTCGGCACCCGCGCCGAGCATCGCCCGCGCCGCGCCTGCCTGCACGACCACCTCGCGGGGCCAGTACGACCGGTCGATCGCGTCCACTCCCGACGGCGCCGCCTCGAACGCGGCCAGCGTCGCGCGGTAGTGCGCGCGGGCGGCGTCGGCCTCGCCGATGAGCTCCAGCTCGCACGCCCAGTTGAGTTCCAGCCAGCCGCTGTTGTAGGCGTACAGGGTCGCCAGCATGGCGTCGGACAACGCGGTGGACACCTCGCGCAGCCGCTCAAGCCAGGTGACGGCCAGCTCGTAGAGGTCCAGGCGGGCCAGGGCGAGCACGGCCGCGTTGATGGCGTGGCCGATCGCGTAGCCGGGCTCGGCGATCTCCTCCAGCAGCACCACCGCGCGGGCGAGCTCGTCGTAGGCCGGCTCGAACCGGCTGCGCAGCAACAGCGCCATGCCGCGCAGTGCGTGCCCGAACGCTTCCCAGGTCCGGTCGTCGAACGGCTCGGCCAGCCGGATCATCTCCGTGGCCGCGGCGTCGGCGAGGTCGAGCTCGCCGAGTTCGTGGTGGGCGGCGAAGCGGACGAACCGCAGCCACTGCGCACGTTCGTGCGCGTGCCTGCGCCGGGCGTCACCCAGCAGGTCGTCCAGCTCGGCCAGCACCTCGCGGGCGGACCCGGACTGCGCGCGGATCAGCAGGCCGGTCACGTCGGCGAGCTCGGGCGGGCGAGCGCGCATCTGCCGGGCCCCGAGGTGGGCACCACCAGCCGCGGCGCCCGAGGGGCCATCCGGTCGGGCAGCCGATTCGCCGCCGTCCCACGCGGCATGGCGGTGGTGTGAGTGGTTCATCTGTGCGTCCCCGTCCCGCAGCCGCTCCGGCCGGTCCGGAACGTCAACGACGAGACGGTCGGGATGGTCACGGTCCCTCCGCGGAGAATGTCCGGCACCGCTCCTTGCTGCGATGGCCGGTGGCGGCCAATTGGGGGTACGACGCACCGGCAGCGTAAGCCACCGGCCGCCGGGGTACACCGCGGGTCCACCCTCCCGGGGGGCATTTGTGCCCCAGTCCCGGGTATGCCCGGGCATCGCCGTTCGGGGATCACACCAGCGATGGGCAATCCGCTCGGGTTCGGGGAGCGTCACCCGGATCACCGATGGTCGAGGACCGGGGCGGAGTAGGTCGGCCGCTCCTCGGGTACACCCAAGACGTGTCTCGGGCGAGGGGGCCAGCCCGTGGGAACGACCCGTCAGCTTCGGCCCGCGGTGTCCCGGTCCGCCGCGCTCGCGGTGTTCGTCGTGCTGCTCGCGTTCGCCGCGGGCGCGGCCGGATGCACCGGGAACCCGCCCGACAGTGACCGGAACGGAACCGGCGCGTCGAAGAGGGTGGCCGGTGCCGCACCGGGCGGTGAGGCGCAGGCGCTGCAGCGTGACTACGAGGCCGTCGTACGCCACACCCTCATCTCCGTCGTACAGCTCAACGTCAGCGGTGGCGGGCTCGGGTCCGGCATCGTCTACGACAAGCAGGGCCACATCGTCACCAACGCGCACGTGCTGGGCCGGTCCACCACGGTGCAGGTTCTGCTCGCCACGGGCGGGGCGCCGCTGACCGCACATCTGGTCGCGGCGTACACGCCGAGCGACCTCGCGGTGGTCAAGCTGGACCGGGCACCGCGGCTGGCGCCGGCGACGTTCGCCGACTCCAGCAAGCTGCGGGTGGGCCAGATCGTGCTGGCCATGGGAAACCCGCTCGGCCTGTCCGGCAGTGTGACCAGCGGCATCATCTCCGCGGTCGGGCGTACCGTCCCGGAGTCGTCTCGTGACGGCGTGCCGGGCACGACGATTACGAGCATGATCCAGACGTCGGCGCCGATCAACCCGGGCAACAGCGGCGGCGCCCTGGTCGACCTGACCGGGAAGGTGGTCGGCATCCCCACGCTGGCCGCCACCGATCCACAGGTCGAGGGCGGCGGCGTCGCCGCCGGCATCGGGTTCGCCATCCCGAGCAACACCGTGACCCGGATCGCCGGGCAGATCATCAGGCACGGGCGAGTGGTGAACTCCGGCCGGGCGGCGCTCGGCGTGACCGGCACGACGGTCACCGATCCCCAGGGCACGCCGATCGGCGTCGGCGTCGTGTCGGTGCGCACCGGCAGCGGCGCGGCGAACGCCGGCATTCTGCGCGGCGACGTCATCACCGCCGTCAACGCGGTGAAGACGCCGACGAGCGCGGCGCTGAGCGAGGTCATCGCCCAGCACCGGCCCGGGCAACTGGTCACCGTCTCCATCCGCCGCCAGGACAAGGACGCGACCGTGAAGGTGAAACTCGGTCAGCTCTGAGCAGTCGTCGACTCCGCCCGCGCGGTGAGGCCGCTGCGCTCCATCTGGAGGTAGCGGCGGTTGAGGGACCTGGTGAACAACCTGACCAGCCAGGCACCCGGCCCGGTGTGCGCGACGGCCAGGCGGACCTTCGCGGCCTCCCTGCCGTCCGCCGACCGCACAGGGGTGACGGAGTGGCTGCCGGTGGTCAGGACGCCGGGGGAGCGGGTGACCCACACGAACGACGAACCCTCGACGAGTTCGGTCACCTCCCAGGTCAGCTCGGGCAGCTTCGGCTGCCTGACCACGGCGCGTTCGCCGACGGCGAGCGGGCCGGTGCCGAGCCGGCGTACCGACGTCATCGACTCGCTCCACTCCGGCCAGCGCTCGACGTCGACCAGCAGCTTCCAGACCTGCTCGGCGGGAGCGGCGACCTCGAACTCGACCTCGTCATGCATGACTTCCTCCAAGGGAGCCACGTGCCGCGGGCCGTCCAGGTCCTGGAGGCCGCGGCGCAGCGGGACTGCACACCGTCATATGTACCATCTGGTACATGCCGAAGGACAGCCGAGCAGACAACGAATCCGAGCGGCGGTCCTCGTCCCGGCCGGCCAGGAATCGGCTGCTCGACGAGGTGGTCGCGCACTTCGCCCGCCACGGCGTCGGCGACTTCAGCCTGCGCGGGCTCGCGGCCGCGCTCGGCACCAGCCATCGCATGCTCATCTACCACTTCGGCTCCAAGGACGGCCTGCTGGTGGAGGTGGTACGCCGGGTCGAGGCAGAGCAGCGCGCGGCGATGGCACAGCTCAACCTGGACTCAGACCACAGCGCCGCCCACCTGGCCCGGGAGTTCCACCACCGTCTGTCCGCCGCCGACCACTGGCCCGCGCGGCTGTTCTTCGAGCTGACCGGGCAGGCGCTGGTCGGCAACCCGCACGCCCTGCCACTGCTGGACGGCATCGTCGACGCCTGGCTGCCACCGCTCACCGAACTCAGCCGGCGAACAGGCCGCTCGGAGGCCGATGCTCGGGCACACGCGCGGCTGGCGCTGGCCGTCGCCCGCGGTCTGCTGTTCGACCTGCTCGCCACCGGTGACCGGGATGCCGTGGACGCGGCGGCGGAGGCCTTCCTCGTGTCCTACGAGACCGTCAGCCCTTCAGGCCCGTGAGCGCGATCCCCTGGATGAACCTGCGCTGGGCGAGGAAGAACACCACGATGACCGGCAGCGCGATCATGAACGCGTACGCCGCCTGGGGACCCAGCTCGGTCTGGTAGAGGCTGGTGCGGAAGTAGTGCATCCCCAGCGACAGCGTGTAGAGATTGGGGTCGTTGAGGTAGATGAGCGGGCCGAGGAAGTCGTTCCAGCTCGCCACGAACTGCAGCAACCCCACCACCGACAACGCCGGAACGGCCAGCGGCAGCACGATGCTCGCGAAGATCCGCAGCTCCGAGGCGCCGTCGATCCGGGCGGCCTCGGTCATCTCGACCGGGATCCGCAGGAAGAACTGCCGGAGCATGAAGATGTAGAACGGCACACCGAAGAAGCTCGGCACCGTCAGCGGCAGGAAGGTGTTCACCCAACCCAGGTTGGCGAACATGATGTACTGCGAGATCATCGTCACCTCGTACGGCAACAGCATGGTGCTGATGACGAGCACGAACACCACGTTGCGCCCGCGCCAGCGGATGTGGGAGAAGCCGTACGCCACCAGCGCGCTCGACACCGCCACACCCACCACCGAGACCGCGGCGACGAAGAGGCTGTTCCGGAAGAACGTCCACACCGGGACGGTCTGGAACGCCGCAGCGTAGTTGGCGATGTGCGGCGAGACCGGGATCCACATCGGCGGCACCCGGAGGTTCTGCTCCTGCGTCTTCAGCGACGTCGACACCAACGCGAGGACGGGCACCACGAACGCCAGTCCCACCAACGCGAGGACCGCGTGCCGTCCGGCCCGGCCCAGTGCCGCCACTCCCGCCGGGAGGTTCGCCGATCGTGCCATCGCCTGACTCCTTCTGCCTGTCAACGCGAACTTGCCTGGGAGGAGACTCACCTGCGTCTGCGGGCGCTGCCCTCGGCGCCCTCGTAGTAGACGATGTGCGAACCGAGCCGGAACAGCGCCAGGGTGACCAGCAGCACGATCACGAACATGATCCAGGACATCGCCGAGGCGTAACCCATGCGGCCGTTGACGAAGGCGTTGGTGTAGATCTGCAGACCCCAGGTGACGGTCGACCTGGCCGGCCCGCCGGTTCCGTCGGTGAGGAAGAAGATGCTGACGAAGTTCTGGAACGCCGCGATGATCGCCAGCACCACGTTGAAGAAGATCACCGGGCTGAGCATCGGCAGCGTCACGTGCACCAGGCGCCGCCACCAGCCGGCACCGTCGACCTCCGCCGCCTCCATCAGATGGCGGGGCACGTCCTGCAGGCCGGCGAGATAGATGACGACGCTGTTGCCCACGCCCCACAGGCCCAGCACGATCAGGGCCGGCTTGGACCAGTCCGGCGAGCTCAGCCACCCCGGGCCGGGGATGCCGAACAGCGCGAGAAAGTTGTTGATGACGCCGAACTGCGGGTCGAGCACGAGCAGGAAGATGAACGAGCTGACCACGATCGGCAGCATCGTCGGCAGGTAGTACAACGTGCGGTAGATCCCGATGCCCTTCACCCGCTGGTTGAGCAGCATGGCCAGGACCAGCGACAGCAGCGTGCCGAGGGAGACTCCGAGCACGGCGAGGTAGAGCGTGTTGACCACGGCCGTCCGCAGGTAGGGATCGTGGGCGAAGATGTTCACGTAGTTCTGCACGCCGATCCACCGCGGAGCCTTCAGCACGTTGTACGACGTGAAGCTGAAGTACAACGACGCGAGCATCGGGCCCAGGGAGAAGACCAGGAACCCGATGATCCACGGTGAGATGAACAGGATGCCGTTGCGCTGGTTGCGCCACTCCTGCCCGACCAGGCCAAACCTCTGCGGCACCCGGGTGCCGGCCTCGTCGCGGGACCCGGTGGTGGACCTGTTCGCGGACCTGTCGGTGGGCTGACGTCTCGGCGCGCTCGATGCCCGTGCGGACACGTGGTTCTCCTCCGGATCAGTCACCGTAGTTGCGTTCGGTGATGGCCACCTCGAGCGCCTGCTGCACGATCGAGTCGGCCTCGGCCAGTGCCCGCGCCGGTGTCATCTTCAGGTTGACAACCTGTTCCTCGGCGTCGCCGAGAGCGCGGTAGTACTCCGCCAGCACCGGGCTCGGCGGCAGCCACTGGCGTTCCGCGCCTGCACGGGCGTTCGCCGCGAACACCGCCTGCCACATGGGATCGTCGGCGTAGAACGGCACCGTACGCGAGGACTTCTTCGCCGGCGCCCATCCGAGGGCGGCACCGAAGTAGCGGGCGAACCTGTGGTCGTCCAGCATCCAGGCGACGAACTTCATCGTCTCCTCGACGTGCCCGGCGCCCCTCGGCATCATGAACGCCCATCCGCTGTGGCACAGGTAGGGCCGGCCACCGGGCCGTGGCGGGATCACCCCGACACCGATCTTCGACCGGAACTCCTTGGCCCCGACCACCTGCCGGTTGCCGAGGTACCAGTCGCCGACGGCCATCATGCCGAGGCGGCCGGAGATCAACGGGTCGGCGGCGGCCCCGGTGGCGTTGGCCACGTAGGTGAAGCTGTTCACCTTGGACGCGCCGCCGTAGCGCCGGGCGATCGAGGCCTCCCACTCCAGTGCGGCCCGCATGCCGGGCGTGTTCAGCGTCACCCGGCGGTTCGCGCCGCTTTCCAGCCCCGCGTCGAAGAGGTGGCCGAACTCGATGTCGTTGAACTCCCAGCCCGACCACGGCACGAAGCCCAGCCTGGTGATCCGTCCGCGTGCGTCGACCCGGTCGATCCGGCGCGCGTAGTCCTCGAACTCGGCCCACGTGCGCGGACCGCGGTCGGGATCGAGCCCGGCGTCGGCGAAGACCTCCTTGTTCCACCACAGCAGCGTGTCCGGGTCCCAGTCGATCGGGATGCCGTACGTGTGGCCCTGCCAGCGCACGGAATCCCATGCCTCCGGCACGAAGTCCTCTGCGCTGCTGCCCGATGCCCGAACTGCCGCGTCGCCGAGTGGCTGGATCATTCCCTGGGACGCCCAGCGAGCGATGACGTCGTCGTACCCGATGACGACGTTGGGCGGACTCTTGCCGACCGTCGCGGCCAGCAGCTTCCCCTGCCGGTCGTCACCGACGTTCGGATACAGCGTGATCTTCACCAGGATCTTCGGATTGGCGCAGTTGAACTCCTGCGCCGCCCTGGTGAGTGTCGGGTTGGCCCAGGCGACCCACCACTCGATCGTCACCGCGTCCTTGGCCGGCTTGGTGCCAGGGCACCGGCCCGACAGTGCACCGGTGTCCGCACTGGAGATGCCGCAGGCGGCGAGGAGAGGTGCGCACAGCAGCAGGCTGAGGAGGAGATATCGCAGGCGCTTCGTCACCGGATGGCCCCTCGGGTCGGTTCGGCGGATCGGCGGAAGTGCTAGCCGATACTCCGCGCGTGAGCGGGGGCGTACAAGCCCCGGAGAAGAGTTGGCCGGGCGTTGGACAGTATTGGACACGTCCTGAAGGCCTCGCCGCCGCTCCAGCCGGGCCGGCCCAGGCGGCTCGATCGGCGGTCGGCTCCGGAGCCGAGGTCGTCGTACGCAACGTCCCGGTGGGCCGCGGCATGCCGCTCGTGGGATACGACACGGGGCACTACATGCCGGGCAGCAACACCTCCGCCTGGCTCGCGTACTCGCGGGTCGACGCGGCACGCTTCACCTCGTACGTCAAGGACTCCCGTACGCCCTGAGCGGATTCGCTCACAGCGCACTCACGGTCACACCCCTGCTTCTTCGGTGAAGGTGGAGGCGACTGAGAGGGCACCACGTCCAGGAGGCATCCGTGAATCCGTCCATGAAAGACGCCGCCACCGCCGGCCACGGTTTCGACGACCAGTTGGCCGCGAGATTGCTTCACCACCGAATCGTCCTGCTGGGTACGGAGGTGGACGAGGTCAGCGCCAACCGGGTGTGCGCCCAGTTGCTGCTGCTGTCCGCGGAGGACCCGCGTACCGACATCAGCCTCTACATCCACAGCCCCGGTGGCGGGGTGTACGCCGGGATGGCGATCTACGACACGATGCGGCTGATCCCCAACGACGTGTCCACGCTGGCGCTGGGCTTCGCCGCCAGCATGGGGCAGTTCCTGTTGTGCGGGGGCACGAAGGGCAAGCGGTTCGCGCTGCCGCACGCCCGGATCATGATGCACCAGGGTTCGGCAGGCATCGGCGGAACCGCCGCCGACATCGCCATCCAGGCCGACAACCTCGAGCACTCCAAGGCCCAGATGGAACGCCTGCTCGCCGCCAACACCGGTCAGCAGGTGGAACGCATCCGGGAGGACAGCGACCGCGACCGGTGGTTCTCTGCCGAGGAGGCGCGCGAGTACGGCATGGTGGACGCGGTGGTGGACTCACTCGACCGCATCGGCCACGGCATCTCCCACCGGGCGGGGGTGTGAGCCGTGGGCCACTACACGATCCCCAACGTGATCGAGCGTACGCACACCGGCGAACGCGCCACCGACCTGTTCAGCCGGCTGCTGTCGGAACGGATCATCTTCCTCGGCACCGAGATCGACGACGACGTGGCGAACGTCGTGATGGCGCAGCTGATCCACCTGGAGGCGGCCAGTCCGTCGCAGGACATCTCGTTGTACATCAACTCACCGGGCGGCTCGTTCAGCGCGCTGATGGGCATCTACGACACGATGCAGTTCGTGCTGCCCGACGTGTCCACGATGTGCCTGGGCCAGGCGAGCTCGGCCGCGACCGTGCTGTTGGCAGGTGGTGCGCCCGGCAAGCGGCTCGCCCTGCGCCACTCCCGTATCGCCCTGCACCAGCCCGCGACCAGAGGGCAGGGTGCGCTGTCCGACCTGCAGTTGCAGGCCGCTGAGGTGGCCCGCGTCCGCACGCTCATGCTGGAGGTGCTCAACCGGCACACCGGCCGCAGCATGGAGGCGCTGCGGGCCGACACCGACCGGGAACGTGTCTTCGACGCCGAGGAGGCGATGGCGTACGGGCTGATCGACGAGGTTCTCGTTCACCGGAGTGATGATCCCGACCTGTCGTGAGCGCTGACGGCTCACGACTCAGCGTCAAGTCACTGTTGACGCGGGGCCACGGCCCCGTCGCTCACCGGACGCGGAGAGGGCGGGGCCGCGCCGCGGCCGGGGCGAAGTGCGGGTAGCAGCGGGTACGGCTACGGTCGGAGTGGTGGGGCGGCCCGGCACTGGGCTCGGGCCCACCCGCAGATGCCGACAGGCACGACCGTACGACAGGCAGACGCACCCAGGGAGGTCGCGACGTGAGCAGCCCGGACCTGCCGGACCGTACCCCGGCCGGCGACGAAATCCCCGCCCCGGACGTCACCGGGGAGGACAACCTCGACCTGCCCGACTCCGAGATTCCCGACGAGGAAGCCGATCTCGACCTGCCGGACGCCGGCGACGTCCCGCAGGACCTGAGCGAGGAGGAGCCGGACGTCATCCTCGAACCCGACGTCGAGGCAGCGCGCGACGTGTCCGCGGACGCGGGCTACGACCCCCTGGTCACCGACGAGCTGCGCCCGGAGTCCGACGTCACCGAGTTCGAGCCGCCGGACCGGCTCAGCCGCGAAACCCAGCGGCGCCCGACCGACGATGACGACGAGCGCGGTGACACCCTCGACCAGCGCCTCGCGGCGGAGATTCCGGACCCGGCGATGGAGATCGATGACGACGACCGGTGAGGGGGGTGAGGGCCTCACCGGCCCGCGCCGGCAGGTGGAGGGAGCGGGCCGATGACCACCGAGGTCGTCGATGCGGTCGTGATCGGCGCCGGCCCGAACGGCCTGGTGGCGGCCAACGTGCTCGCCGATGCCGGCTGGAACGTCCTGGTGCTGGAGGCGACGTCCGAGCCCGGGGGAGCGGTCCGCACCGCCGAGCTGGTCCGCCCCGGGTTCCGCAGCGATCTGTGCAGCGCGTTCTATCCGCTGGGCGCGGCGTCTCCGGTGCTGGCCGACCTCGACCTCGAGCTGCACGGCCTGCGGTGGCGGCACGCTCCGGCGGTGCTCGCGCACGTCCTGCCCGACGACCGCGCCGCGGTGCTCCACCGCGACCCGAAGGCGACAGCGGCCTCGCTGGCGACGTTCGCTCCGGGCGACGGCCAGGCCTGGCTGACCGAGTACGAACGCTGGCAGCGGATCCGCACCGAGCTGCTGTCGGCGCTGCTGCGCCCGTTCCCGCCCGTGCGGGCCGGCACCCGCCTGCTGCGCCGGCTCGGCACGGCGGACGCACTACGGATGGCTCGGATGCTGATGCTGCCCGCTCGCACACTCGGCGAGGAGTCGTTCGAGGGCGAGGGCGCGCGGGTGCTGCTCGCGGGCAACGCGCTGCACACCGACCTCGGCCCCGACCACGCCGGCAGCGGCGTCTTCGGCTGGCTGCTGTGCATGCTCGGGCAGGACGTCGGGTTCCCGGTGCCCGAGGGCGGCGCCGGCATGCTGACGCAGGCGCTGGTCCGCCGGCTCACCTCACTAGGCGGCCGCATCGTCTGCGACACCCCGGTCAGCCAGGTGATCGTCGGCGGCGGCCGCGCCCTCGGCGTACGCACCACCGACGGCGGGCTGGTCCGGGCACGCCGCGGCGTGCTCGCCGACGTGCCCGCTCCGATCCTCTATCACCAGCTCGTCGGGGCGGAGCACCTGCCGGCCCGGCTGCTCGACGATCTGGAGCGCTTCCACTGGGACCACGCGACCGTCAAGATCGACTGGGCGCTCTCCGGGCCCGTCCCCTGGACCGCCGAGGACGTACGCGGCGCGGGAACGGTCCACCTCGGCGGCGACATGGACGCGCTGGTGCAGTACGGCTCGGACCTGTCGCGGTCACGGGTGCCGAGCACGCCGTTCATGTTGCTCGGGCAGATGGGCGTGGCCGACCCGACGCGGTCCCCGGCCGGTACGGAAACCGTGTGGGCGTACACCCACGTACCCCGCGGTGAGTCCTGGGACGCCGCGCGGCGGGACCGCTACGCCGACCGAGTCCAGGCCGTGATCGAACGCCACGCACCCGGCTTCGGCGACCTCGTGCTCGGCCGGCACGTGGCCGGCCCACCGGACCTGCAGGCCCACAACCCGAGCCTGGTCGACGGGGCGATCAACGCGGGTACGGCGGCCATCCACCAGGAGCTGATCTTCCGGCCGACGCCGGGCCTCGCCCGCGCCGACACCCCGGTGGACCGGCTCTACCTGGCCGGCGCCTCCGCGCACCCGGGTGGTGCCGTCCACGGCGCGCCCGGAGCCAACGCCGCCCGGGCCGCGCTGGCCCGGGCGGGCCTGGCCGGCGGCGCGTACGCCGCCGCCATCAGGCTCGGGCACCGCGCGGTCTACGGGGTGGACTGACGACCCGTGCGCACCCGGCCCTCGACGTAGGAGGCCAGCCGGGCCAGTGACTCCTTGTTGCGCGGGGTGAGGAGCAGCTTCTGCACGAGCTTGGGCAGGTGCTGCGCCGGTCCACGGGTGAGCTCCTCGGTCATCCGCACCTCGGTGCGTGCCGGGCCGAGCGAGGTGAGCTGGAACCGCACGTGTGCGGCACCGGCCGGGTAGATGCGGGCCTCCAGCTCCAGAAGTTTCCCGGGCTCGCAGCTCAGCACCTTGGTGTCGTCCTGCAGGACCAGTGGCCAGGATCCGACGCTGTGGTGGATCTTCGCCCCCGGCGCGGGCCATTCGGCGTCCACAGCTCGGATGTGGGAGGCGCCCACCAGCCAGGCGGCGTACGTCCACCCGTCGGCGAGCACGTCCCACACCTGGTCGGCCGGTGCGGCGATCGTCCGCGAGACTTCGCTGCTCATGGGGCTCCTTCGTGCGTCCTGTGCGTCGGTTTGTCGATGACATCGGGGTGCGGGCGCGGGACCGGCGGTTGGGCCGAACCGGTTCTACTGCCCCCATCCTGCACGTTCGCGGCGGTTGAGGCATTCCCGCGCCGTCGGTCTTCGACGACGGCACCCTCGTGTAGACGCGGCCTACCCCGATGATGGCACGGCGGCGGGCCGCTTCCGGTCAGGAAGGCTGGCGTCGGCATCTTCTGGGTAGCCGGAATGTCTGTCTCCCACCTGTTGGACATCCTGAAGACATGCGCTGCCTCCTCATCGACGACAGCCCGCGCTACCTGCGGGCAGCGCGTGCGCTTCTCGAACGCGAGGGCGTCGCCGTCGTCGGCATGGTCCAGACGGCAGAGGAGGCGCTCGCCCAGGTAGCCGAACTCCGCCCGGACGTGACCCTGGTCGACATCAACCTGCGCGGCGAGAGCGGGTTCGACCTGGCTCGCCGGCTGACGTCGGGCGACCGTCCCGACCGCCACTCCCCGGTGATCCTGATCTCCAGCCACAGCGCGGACGACTTCGAGGACCTCATCGAGTCCAGTCCGGCCGCGGGCTTCCTGGACAAGTCGAACCTCAGCGCCGCGGCGATCGCCTCGCTGGTCGAGGCCGGCGGCGACTGACCGCGCCGTCCCGGCGGTCCGCGTCAACCCGGGCTTGCGCCGGCAACTCCGGCTTGACGCTACGTCCCGCCCTGCGAGCCCTCCAGGAACGTGAGGACGGCCAGCACCCGGCGGTGGTCGTCACCGGTCTCGGGGAGACGCAGCTTCGTCAGGATGTGCTGGACGTGCTTTTCCACCGTTCCCTCGGTGACCCACAGGTGGCGGGCGATTCCGGCGTTCGAGCGCCCTTCGGCCATCAGGGCGAGAACCTCGCGTTCCCGGCTGCTGAGTACGTCCAGCGGGTCGTCACGGCGCCGGGCGGAGACGAGTTCGTGCACGAGGGTGGGATCGACGACCGAACCTCCCTTGACGATTCGCCGCAGTGTCTCGGTGAACTCGCCCACGTCGGTGACCCGGGTTTTCAGCAGGTAGCCGATGCTTTGCCCGGTGGCGAGCAGTTCCGTCGCGTGCTCCGCCTCGACATATGCTGAGAGCACCAGAATCCCGATCTGCGGGAACTCCTCGCGGATCGTCCGGGCGGCATCAAGCCCCTCGTTGGTGTGGGTGGGCGGCATCCGGATGTCGACGACCACCAGATCAGGAAGAGTTTCGCGAACCATCGTGAGTAGGTCAGCAGCATCACCGGCCTGGCCGACGACCTCGAAGCCCTGGCGGCCGAGCAGGCTCGCCACTCCCTCGCGCAGCAACAGGTCGTCGTCGGCGAGCACCACCCGTCCCATGGCGGCACCGCTGTCAACGGCTGCTTGCTCGGGGAGCTGCGGCGGCGGGTTGTCCGGTGTCACCTGGCGTCGTGGGCGTCCGCTCGTGCCGGGGGAGTTCGTGGTGGTGCCTCCGAAGATGTACGCAGTCGCCGGTTGCGCCGCCGCGACCGGGCAGGCAGCGGGGTGCTGCGGTCGCCTCGGTGCGACGCACTCGTTCAGCCTACGTGCGGCTGCGAGCAGCTGACCTGATGGCGCATCTGCGGCGAGGGTTGACCGGCCGACTGGTGGCGGCGAGCTGTGTGGTCGCGGTGTTGCTCGGCTCGGTGTTCGCCGCACTGCTGCTCGCGGTCTCCGACCAGCGCGACGCCGCCGCGCTGGCGCGGCGGTCCGAGCAGATCCTCACCACCACCAGCCGGATGCAGGCGCTGGTCCTGGACGTTGAGACCGGACAACGTGGCTACCTCCTCACCGGCGACAGGCGTTTCCTGCAGCCGTGGAACACCGCCCGGGCGGAGATTCCGCGGGTGGGCGCGCGGTTGACCGACCTCACCATCAACCCGGTCCGGGACCGGATGGCGCACCAGATCGTCGACTCGGCGCAGTCCTACGTACGCGACTACTCGGTACCGCTGGTCGCGCTCGCTGGCCGCGACCCGAAGGCCGCCCGCAACCTGTCACTGACGCTGGAGGGCAAGCGGCGCGCCGATGCCATCCGTGCCCAGATCGGCCGGTTGTCCGACTCCGCCCGCGGGGCAGCTGTCGCCCGGCAGGAGCGTGCCGCCGCGGCCGGTCGGCGGGCGGAGGTCGCTGCCGTCATCGGCATGGCCGGATCGGCCCTGATGGTCGCCCTGCTCGCGGCGTACCTCACCAGAGCCATCGCCCGACCGGTGCGGCGGGCGGCGATGATGGCCGGCGAGCTCGCCGCCGGTGACCTGAGCGCCCGGCTGCCGGAGACGGGCGCGGGGGAGATCCGTACCCTCGAGCACTCGTTCAACAGGATGGGCGAGTCGCTGGAGCGCAACCGGGACGAGCTGGCAAAGCTGGTGGAGGAGCAGACCGCGTTGCGCCGGCTGTCCACCCTCGTGGCCCGCGCGGTGCCGCCGGCCACGACGTTCGCCACGGTGACCGAGGAGATCGGCGAGCTGTTCGACGCCGACGGCACGGCGATGCTGCGGTACGAGTCCGACGGCACCGCGACCGCTGTCGCGCTGTGGGGACAGCAGGACACCTCCTTGCCCGGCGTCGGTTCGCGGGCGGAGCTGGGGGCGCGGACCGTGCCTGCTCAAGTACGCCGTACCGGCCGGCATGCCCGGCGGGACAGCTACGCGGACTCGACCGGCACGGCTCTCGGTCCGCGTGAGCTCGGGGTGCGCTCGGCGGTGGCCGCGCCGATCGAGGTGGAGGGAAGACTGTGGGGAGCACTGACCGCGTTCTCCACCAAGGAACGGCCACTGCCCAGGGACGCCGAGGCGCGGTTCGCCGACTTCACCGAGATCATCGCGCTCGCGATCGCCAACGCCCAGGCGCGTTCGGAGCTCGCCGCGTCCAGGGCACGCGTGGTCGCGGCCACCGACCGGGCACGCCGGCGGATCGAACGCGACCTGCACGACGGCGCCCAGCAGCGCCTGGTGTCCCTGCTGCTGGACCTGCGCGGCATCGAGGCGGACATCCCCGACGGCCGGGTGCGTGCCGAGGTGGCCGAGGTGGCCACCGGGCTCACCGACGCCGTCGATGAACTCCGCGAGATGGCCCGCGGCATCCACCCGGCGATCCTCTCCGAGGCGGGCCTGGCACCCGCCCTGAAGGCCCTGGCCAGACGGTCGTCCGTTCCTGTCGAGCTGGGCCTCGGTGTCAACACGAGGTTGCCGCAGCCGATCGAGGTCGCGGCGTACTACGTCGTCGCCGAGGCTCTGACGAACGCCGCGAAGCATGCGCACGCCTCGCACGTCGAGGTCACCACCTGCGAACGCGGCGGCCGGGTGTGCGTCGACGTACGAGACGACGGGGTCGGCGGTGCGAGTTCCGGTGACGGCTCCGGCCTGGTGGGTCTGGCGGACCGGGTGGAGGCGCTCGGCGGCGTGCTCAAGGTGACCAGTCCGGCGGGCGAGGGAACCCGGATCCACGCCGAACTACCGGTGGATTCCGGCCAGCCCGCGTCCTGACCGCTCCGAGGCCGGCAGGGGGGCCGGAAGTCCCGGGCGAGCCCCGGCGGGGACTTTCCCATTCCGCTCAATTGTGACGGGCGCGTTCCCCCCATTCCGCGCGTACGGTCAGATCCTCTCTCGCGCGTACCAGCCAGCAGGTACGCCGATCTGCCAGAAGGCCCACCCGGCGGATGGCGGCTCGCCGTGACGACTCGGGCCCTGCCGCGGCCGATGCTTGCAGATGACGGAGCTCACCTTCGGATCAGGACGCGAAAGGTCGAGGACATGGGAACTTCCCAGCGCACCAGCACCGCGGTCGCGGTGCGGGCCACGACCCCCGCGACGTTCCCGGCGCACAGGAACGTCACCCGGTCCACCCACCGGCGGTGCACGCTTCCGCCGGCCCGGGAGTCCGTGGCTCCGCTGCCGACCACCGTGCCCGCTCTGGAACCCTCGGCCTTCCGGCCGGCCTCCGGAGCCACCCCGTTCGGCTCCTCCACCCTCGACTCCACCGTCGACTCCTCCGCTGCCGACCTCCTGGAGCCCTCGCCGGTCTCGTCCCTGGGGTCGGAGTGGTGGCGGCGGGCGGTTGTGTACCAGGTGTATGTGCGGAGTTTTTGTGATGGTGACGGTGATGGTGTGGGGGATCTGGCGGGTGTGGTGGCGAAGTTGCCGTATCTGGCGGGTCTGGGTGTGGACGGGTTGTGGCTGAACCCGTTCTATGCCTCTCCGGGTCATGACCATGGCTATGACGTGGCCGATCACTGCGCGGTCGACCCGGCGTTCGGGTCGCTGGAAGGGTTCGACGAGTTGGTGGC
>NZ_JBEXMJ010000002.1:0-141470 GCF_040610475.1 Actinopolymorpha sp. NPDC004070
CCGACGGCGGCTCGGCGACCAGCCTCACGCCCAACAGCCCTAGCCTTGGGCGCGAAACGCCGGTCGAACCCCATTAGGGTCTGTCCTGCGGATCATGGCCGGACTCCTCGCGCCGGGCGCGGGCGCGGCGCTTGCCTTCGTGCATCGCCTGAACCCGGGCCACCGGGATCGTGTGTCCTTCGGCCACCAGGTCGGCGGGCAGCGTCTGCGGCGCCGGCAACTGCTCGGCCCACGGGTCGCCGGCGCCGACCAGCCCGGGCACGGTGTGGACGGTGAAGTCACCGGGCGCCGTGTCGTCGAGCGCGTCCCAGCCGACGGGGTAGGACACCGGAAGTCCGGGCCGGATCCGTGGGCTGTACGCCGCGACGACGGTGGCCCCGCCGGCGCGGGTGGAGTCGAGGAACACCTTTCCGGCCCGGTCCTCACGGATGAACGCGGTGGTCGCCACGGACGGGTCGAGCCGCTCGGCCCGCACCGCCAGCGCCCGGGTCGCCGCCGCGACGTCCCACACGTCCTGCCCCGGCGCGAGGGGGACGACCACGTGCAGTCCCTTGGCGCCGCTGGTCTTCACCGCGCCGGCCAGCCCGGCGTCGGCCAGCGCCTGCCGGACCAGCTTCGCCGCCGCCACGGCCAGCGCGAACCCCGCGGCCAGGTCGTCACCCTCCGGCGGGTCGATGTCGAGGATGAGGGCGGTGGGATGGGTGACGTTGTCGGCCCGGGACAAGGTGGGGTGGTATTCGATCGCGCGCTGGTTGGCGAACCACAGCAGCGTGCGGCGGTCGTCGCACAGGGCGTACCGGATCTCCCGCTTCGACGCCTCCGCCCACACCGAGACGCTGCGTACCCACGACGGGGTGTATTTCGGGAGGTTCTTCTGCATGAACGGCGCCTGGCCGCGCAGCACCCGCATCACCGACAGCGGCCGGCCCGCCAGTTCGGCGATGATCCGGTCGCCGATCGCGTCGAGGTAGTCGACGAGGTCGCGCTTCGTCGCCCCGGCACCTTCGAACAGGGACTGGTCGAGGTTGGTGAGCGACACACCCTCGCGCGTCTCCTCCGACGTCATGACCGCAGCGTAGGCGACGCCGCCGACAGCACGGCGCAGGTCACGCCTCGACGTCGGCGAGACGGGCGGCGCGGGCGCGCAGGTAGCGCTGCTGGGGAAGGCTGGAGGTACGGTCCGCGGCGGCGAGGTAGGCCTCCCGGGCGCCGGCCGGATCGCCGTCGCGTTCCAGCAGGTGTCCCCGGACCGCGTGCAGCCGATGGTCCTGCGCCAGCCGCTCGTCGGAATCGAGGGCACCGACCATCGCAAGACCGGCCCGCGGCCCCTCCACCATGGCCACCGCGACGGCGTGGTTGAGCGCGACCACCGGGTTGTCGGAGATCTTGCCCAGCAGGCCGTACAACGCGGCGATCTGCGGCCAGTCGGTCTCCTCCGCACTGGGCGCCTCGTCGTGCAGCGCGGCGATCGCGGCCTGCAGTTGGTAGGGGCCGGTGTGGCCGCGCGGCAGGGCGGCGGTGACCAGGCGTACGCCCTCGGCGATCTGCTCGGCGTTCCACCGGCCGCGGTCCTGTTCGTCCATCGGGACGAGCTCGCCGTTCGGCCCGACCCGGGCGGCCCGCCGTGCGTCGGTGAGCAGCATCAACGCGAGCAGTCCGGCCACCTCGCCGTCGCCGGGCAGCAGCCGGTGCACCATCCTGGCCAGCCGGATCGCCTCGGTGGCGAGCTCCACGCGGTGCAGGTTGGGTCCGGACGTACTCGCGTACCCCTCCTTGAAGATCAGGTAGAGCACGTGCAGCACGGCGGCCAGCCCCTCCTCGCGCGCGGCTCCGGCCGGGATGCCGAACGCCACACCGCTGTCGCGGATCCGGTGCTTGGCCCGGCCGATCCGGCGGGCCATGGTCTGTTCGGAGACGAGGAAGGCCCGGGCCACCTCGGCCGTGGTCAGCCCGCCCACCGCACGCAGCGTCAACGCGATCTGCGCCTCCGCGGACAGCGCGGGATGGCAGCACATGAACAGCAGGATCAAGGAGTCGTCGGTGTCGGACGCAGCACGGTCGGCGGGCGGCGCCGGCCACTGGTCGGGCAGCACCCAGGAGGCGACGGCGTCCTCGCGCCGGCGCCGGGCCTGCTCGTTCCGGAGCAAATCGGTGAGCCGGCGGGCGGCGACGGTGACCAGCCAGGCACGCGGGTCGTCCGGTACTCCCTCGACGGGCCACCGGGTGGCGGCCGCCAGCAGCGCCTCCTGGGTGGCGTCCTCGGCGGTGTCGAAGTGGCCGTACCTACGTACGACCGCGCCGAGGACCCGCGGCGCCAGCGTGCGCAGCAGGTCCTCGACCTCGGTCACGGCTCACGCCTCCAGGTCCGACCGGGACTCCACCAGCGGCCGGACGTCGGCGTAGGCGGTGGCCCGGACGTGCTCGGGCCCGGGGCAGTCGGCCAGCCGGGCGGCCAGCTCGGTGGCCCGGTCGAAGCTGTCGCACTCGACGATCCAGTAGCCGGCGAGCACCTCCTGGGTCTCGGCGTACGGCCCGTCGGTCACCACCGGCCGGCCGTCCTTCGACCCCAGCCGCCGGGTGTGCACCGGCGCGTCCAGGCCACGCGTCTCGACCAGCTCACCGGACTCGGCGAGGTCGGCGTTGAACTTCTCCATGAACGCGCCCATCGCGGCGAAGTCCTCCTCCGACCAGGTCGGCTTGTCCCCGCCCTTGCCCGCCATGCCGTCGTAGTCCTGCTGTGAGGCGTACGTCAGGATCATGTACTTCACGGTCACTCCCTCTCGGCGTGGCGCCGGGGTTCGGCGCCGCTCACCCAGGACGTCGAAGCCGCCGCGGCCACTCGGACAGCCCCGACCAGGATCGCGCACTGTTTCTCACCGGCATCCTCCCCGGCCAGTACGGTGTGGCGTGACGGAGAAACCGAACACGGGGAGGCGACCCATGATCTTCATCACCGCGAGGTTCCGCGTGCGGCCCGAGGACGCCGACCGGTGGCCCGCGATCGTCGCCGACTTCACCCAGGCCACGCGCAGCGAGCCCGGCTGCCTGTGGTTCGACTGGTCCCGCAGCCTGGACGACCCGACGGAGTACGTCCTGGTCGAGGCGTTCCGTGACGACGACGCGGGCGCGGCGCACGTGCAGTCGGAGCACTTCCAGGAGGCGCGCCGGACGCTGCCGCCCCATCTCGCCCAGACGCCGCGCATCGTCAACGTCAAGGCGCCCGGGGACGACTGGTCCGAGCTCGGCGAGATGGCCGTGTCCGGGGAGTAGCCCGGAAGTCCTCGGCCCGAGCGCCGGCCCTGGCGCGGCTAGCCCTGGCCCTCGGTGTCCGCGTCCGCGTCCTGGTCGTTGTGGGCGTTCGCCGTGGCCTCCGGGTCACGGGGCTGGAGCGGGCTGGTCGCCGGTCCGGTGAGGACGGCACCGTCGGGATCGAACCGGGAGCCGTGGCAGTTGCAGTCCCAGCTGGTCTCCGCGGCGTTCCAGTGCAGCCGGCAGCCCATGTGCGAGCAGGTCGGGCGCACGCCGTGCAGGTTGCCGGCCGGGTCGCGGTAGACGCCCATCGCCTGCCCGCCCACCCGGATCAGCCCGCCGGTGCCCGGGAGCACCTGGTCGAGCGTCCGCGACTCGGGCGTACCGATGTAGCCGCCGACGAACTCCTTGCCGACGTGCAGGTTGTCGGTGACCATCTTCATGACTCCGCGTACGTCACCGATCCGGCGGGCGTCGAACGCCGACGCCCACGGGTTGGAGCGGCCGGACATCGCGTCGACCAGCATCATCGCCGCGGCGGACCCGTTGCTCAGGCCCCACTTGCCGAACCCGGTCGCGACCCACACCGACTGGTGCCCGGCTGCGGCTCCGACGTAGGGAATGTGGTCGGGGGTGGTGAAGTCCTGCGCGGACCAGGTGTACTCCACGTCCTCCACGTCGAACGTCTTCCGCGTCCACTCCACCAGGTCGCGGACCTGTTCTTCGGTGTCGACGTCCGCCGCCCCGGTCTCGTGGCCGTTGCCGACGACGATGAGGCCGTTCGGGCCGGGGTCCAGCCACGGCCGGGTCGACCGGGTGGGCTGGTCCACCGACAACGCCATCACGGTCGGCGCGGGGCCACGCAGCCGCGCGGCCAGGCCGTAGGAGCGTTGCGGGCGGGTACGCGCGAAGTAGCCGCCGATCATTCCCAGCGGCAACAGCGTCGCCATCACCACGTGCCGGGCCCGGACCACACCGGAGGACGTGGTCACCGTGACCGTGTGGTCGCGCCCCTCGGACACGTCGGTGACGCGGGTGCCCTCGTGGATCCCTGCGCCCGCCTCGGTCGCGGCAGCCGCCACGGCACGCAGGTAGCGGACGGGGTGGAAGTGCAGCTGGTCGTCGAAGCGCACGGCGGCCGCGACGTCGAAGGGGTGCTCGGCGGTGTCGGACATGGCGGCCGGGAGACCGAGTTTCGTGGCCGCGGCGACCTCGGCCTCGAGCTCACCGACGCGGCTCTCGTCCGTCGTGTACGCATAGGACGGAGCCCGGGTCAGCTGGCAGTCGATACCGGACCGCTCCACCAGGTCGGTCACCAGCTCCATGCCGGCCGAGTTGGCCGCGGCGTACTGACCGGCGGCGGTCCAGCCGTGCCGCCTGGCGAGCTCGGCGTAGATCAGGCCGTGCTGCGTGGTGACCTTGGCGGTGGTGTGGCCGGAGGACGCGGACGCGAGCCGACGCGCTTCGAGTACGACGGTCTGCAGTCCCGCGCGCTGGGCGAGCAGGGCGGTGGTGAGGCCGACCAGCCCGCCGCCGACCACCGCGACATCGACGTCGAGGTCGGTGTCCAGGGCAGGATAGGTCGGCCCCTCCGGTCCGGCGAACCACACGCTGGCATGCCTGGTCATCTCGTCACCTGCTTCCCGCGCACCGGCATCGCTTGCGTACGGCGCTCCTACCCGGGGCAGGGGGCGACATGCCCAGGACTCACTCCGCGCCGATCACCCGGACCACCCGGTCAGGACGGCGAAGACTCCTTCGGATCGCGGCGGGCGCGGTGCGCCCGTAGCTTGTGCCGGTTTCCGCAGCGTTCCATCGAGCACCACCGCCGGCGGCCCGGTCGCGAGGTGTCCACGAAGACCAGCCGGCAGTTGTCCCCGTCGCACTCCCGGATCCGGCCGGCGTACGGGCCGGTCAGCAGGTCGATCGCGTCCCGGGCAACGGTCGACACCACCTGCTCGGCGTCCGTCGGGAGCGTCCATTCGTGCGTCCCGTCGGCGGCGATCCGCGGCGCGAGGGGCGGGCGAGCGGCGGCGGCGTTGACCTGGGTCAGGTCCGCGGGGGTCGGCATCAGCTCCACGTCGTCGTCCGCCTCGTGAGTCGTCCCATGAGCCGCGTCGCGGACGAGGCGCCACAGCGCGTCACGCACCCGGCGGGCGGAGGCCAGCGCCTCGGCGGTGACGTGCACCTGGGCGGGGTCGAGGTGGAGACGGCAGTCGGCGAGCCAGGTGCGCAGACCGTCCGGCCGGTCGAGCGTCTCCCACCTCGCCAGCCGGCCGGGCCCACCGGTGACCAGGAACTCCAGACACAGGGCGCCGGGGTCGAAGATCCAACGGGCGCCGTCCCGGGAGTGCATGGGCAGGCCGGTTGCGATCTCGGGCATGTAACCACTATAAGTGGTGTCGCACCTGAACGGGAGGACTCATGGCACTGCATTGGAAGCTCGTCGTCGACTGCACGGAGCCGCTGCGACTTGCCGACTTCTGGGGATTCGCCCTCGGCTACGAGGTGGAGGACCACTCCGCACTGATCGACCGGCTGCTCGGCGCGGGCGTCGTCACCGACGCGCAGTACACCGAGGTGGCGGGCCGCAAGGCGTGGTTGCACGCCGCCGCCGTACGCCACCCCGACGACCCGGTGGACGAGTCGACCGGGGTCGGCCTCGGCCGGCGGCTGCTGTTCCAGGCGGTGGCCGACCCGACGCCGGGCAAGAACAAACTCCACCTCGACGTGCACGCCGAGCCCGGGCGCCGCGACGACGAGGTGGCCCGGCTGCAGGAGCGCGGCGCGAAGGTGCTGCGGGTGGTGTCGGAGCCGGGGACCGACCACGTGGTCATGACCGACCCGGAAGGCAACGTCTTCTGCGTCCAGTAGGTCCGGCGGCGCCGGCGTCCCTCAGCGGTGGTGCGTGTCCAGCCGGGCGGCGTCGGACTCCTGGGGCACGAGCACGACCAGCGCGTTCCGTTGCACGGCGAACTCCTGCGGAGTGGACGCCACCACCTCGCCGTCGACGTTCACCGCCTGCTCCGGCTCCGCGTGCAGGTTCAGCCGGCGGGTGGTCACGTGCACGACGTTCCGGTGCCGGACGAAGTGTCCGCTCCGCAGCAGCCGGGCGATGCTGAGATGGTCGCGCAGACTTCCCCTGGGGATGGCGTACACGTCCAGTGTGTCGTCGTCGATTCCCGCGCTGGGTGAGACGACGTTGCCGCCGCCGTAGTGCCGGCCGTTGCCGACCGCCACCTGGAGCAGGTCGTCGAGGTCCATCGGCGCGTGGTCGCCGTCCGGGAAGGAGAGGCGAGCTCGGAACGGCCGATGGGCACGGTAGGCACGTGCCGCCGCGAGCGGGTACGCCAACGGCCCCAGCCGGCGCTTCATCCTCGAGGTGAGCGCCTGGGTGACGCCGACGGACAGCCCGATCGAGGCGACGTTGACGAAGTAGTTGTCACCGATCCGGCCGAGGTCGACGTCGACCACCTTGCCGTGCGCGATCGTCTCGCAGGCGCCGGCGAGGTCGAACGGGATCCGGAGCGTCCGCGCGAAGTCGTTCGCCGTGCCCAGCGGAAGGACGCCGAGGGCGGTCCCGCGGGGCGCGAGGTGGTCGACGGCCGTACTCAAGGTGCCGTCCCCGCCGCCGACCACCACCAGATCGTGGTGGTCGGCGACCTCGGCGACGACCTCGGGTAGCCGGGTGCCGTCGGCGACCGGGTAGCACTCGCCGAGCGGTACGCCGAGATCACCCAGCCGCCGACGGGCCTCCTCGTACGTCGCGGCTCCGCTGCGTGACCCGGAGTTCACCACCAGCGCGACCCGGTCGAACCGCTTCTCCGCTGCCATCCGGCCAGGCTACGTGCGCGCCGAGGGTCAGCCGAGCCGGACCAGCATCTTGCCGAGGTTGTCGCCGCGCAGCACGCCGAGAAAGGCGTCCGGGGCGTTCTCGATCCCGTCGGCGAACGTCTCGTCGTATCGGATCCGGCCCTCGCGCAACCAGCCCGCCATCTCCTCGACGAACCTGTCGCGCAGGTCGGCGTGGTCGGCGACCAGGAAGCCGCGGACGGTCAGTCGCTTGGCGATCAGCAACGCCAGGTTGCGCGGCGCGGCCGGGGGTTCGGTGCTGTTGTACTGGCTGATCATTCCGCAGACCGCGACCCGGCCGTGGGTGCGCAGCGCGCCGAGCGCCGCCTCCAGATGGTCACCGCCCACGTTGTCGAAGTAGACGTCGATGCCGTCCGGAGCGGCCGCCCGCAGCGACTCGGCCACCGGCCCGTCGTGGTAGTCGAAGCCGGCGTCGAAGCCGACCTCCTCCAGCCGCCGCACCTTGGCCGCCGAGCCGGCGCTGCCCACCACCCGGGCGGCGCCCTTGAGCTTGGCGATCTGGCCGACCAGGTTGCCCACCGCGCCGGCCGCCGCCGAGACGAAGACGGTCTCGCCGGGACGGAACGCCGCGACCTCCGTCAGTCCCGCGTACGCCGTGAGGCCGGGCATGCCGAGCACTCCGAGGTACGTCGACAGCGGCGCGAGGTCCGGGTCGACCGGGCGGGCGGCCGCAGCGTCGACCACGGCGTACTCCCGCCAGCCCAGCCCGTGCAGCACCAGGTCACCGGGCTTCAGGCCGTCGGCGTTCGAGGTGATCACCTCGCCGATCGCGCCGCCGTCCAGCGGCGCGCCGACCTGGAACGGCGGGACGTAGGACTTGACGTCGTTCATCCGGCCACGCATGTAGGGGTCGACCGACATGAGCACGTTGCGGACCAGCACCTGCCCCTCACCGGGCTCGGGCACCGGCGCCTCCACCAACGTGAAGTTCTCCGGCGTCGGCCAGCCGGTCGGGCGGCCGGCCAGGTGGATCTCCCGTCCCTGGGTCATCGGGTCTCCCCCACGGTGAGCGTGACGTCGACGTTGCCCCTGGTCGCCGCGGAGTACGGGCAGACCTGGTGGGCCTGCTCGACCAGCTGCGCAGCGGTGGCCGCGTCGGTCTCGGGCAGCTCGACGGAGAGTGTGACGGTCAGCCCGTACCCGCCCGTACCGGTGGCGCCGATGCCGACCTGCGCCTGCACGGTGGAGTTGGTGACGTCGGCCTTGGCCTTGCGGGCCACGGCCCGCAGCGCCGAGTGGAAGCAGGCCGCGTACCCGGCCGCGAAGAGCTGTTCGGGGTTGGCGGCTCCGCCGGCCCCGCCCATCTCCTTCGGTACGGCGAGGTCGAGGTCGATCGTGCCGTCTGAGGTGGTGACGTGTCCGTCGCGTCCCTCGCCCGTGGCAAGTGCCTGGGCTGTGTAGAGGACCTGCATGTCGTCAGTTCTCCTTCTGTCGATGGACGGACTGCTGTTCGTGGACAGCGGCGGTGATCCTGGTCAGCGTGTGCCGGAGCGTCACCAGCTCGTCCTCGGTCAGCCCGGTCGCCGCGGCGACCTGCCGGGGTACCTCGCCGACCCGGTCCCGCAGGGCCCGGCCGGCTGCGGTGAGCGCCACCTCGACCACCCGCTCGTCCCGGGCCGACCGGCTCCGGGTGACCAGCCCCGCCGTGGCCAGCCGCTTGAGCAGCGGCGAGAGCGTCCCGGAGTCCAGCTCCAGGGCAGCCCCCAGGTCCTTGACCGTCGGGGCGGCCGGGTCCTGCTCCCAGAGCACCAGCATCACGAGGTACTGCGGGTAGGTCAGGCCCAGCTCGTCGAGGATCGGCCGGTAGACGTCGGTGACGGCGCGAGACGCCGCGTAGAGCGCGAAGCACACCTGGTGGCGCAGTTCCAGCTCGTTCACCCGGCCCACGGTATTGGGCAATTCAATTGTGCACAACTCAAACGGCTGTGACCTACGTCCCTGACCCGGCGGCCGGGCCGGATCACTGGCCGTCACAGGCCGTCGACTTGGACCGCGTCCGCCCGGGACGGCAGGCTGACCTGCGACGGCCGGGATGCATCGGCCGTAGGAGTCGAACGCGACAGGCACCACGGAGGAGCTGGCATGGCGGACGCACCGCTTCGGGTCGGAATCATCGGGCTGGGCAGGAGCGGCTGGAACATCCACGCCGACGCCATCGCCGACCATGCGGGATTCGAGGTGGCCGCGGTCGCCGACCCGGCCGCGGAGCGGCGCCAGGAAGCGGAGGAGCGTTTCGCCTGCGCGGCCCATGCCGAGCCGGAGGGCGTCATCGGCACCGACGGCCTGGACGTCGTGGTCGTCGCCTCGCCGTCCCACACGCACGTCCCGCTCACCGTCGCCGCCCTGGAGGCGGGCAGCCACGTCGTCGTGGAGAAGCCGATGGCCGCGTCGGTCGCGGAGATGGACGACCTGATCGCCGCCGCCGACCGGGCCGACCGCGTGCTCACCTGCTATCTGCCGCGACGGCTGGACGTCGACTTCGACTTCGTACGGAAGGTGCTGGACTCGGGCCTGCTGGGGAACTTGGTCCTGCTCCGGCGCACGGTGCACCGCTTCCAACGGCGCGCGGACTGGCAGACGCTGCGCAAGTTCGGCGGCGGCGAGCTGTCCAACACCACGCCACACGTACTCGACCAGGTTCTGCTGCTGCTGGAGGAGGAACCGGCCGAGGTGTTCGCGGACCTGCGGCACACCGTCGGCCGGGGCGACGCCGAGGATCATGTCAAGCTGACCTTGCGGGGGCCGAACCTCCCGCTGGCCGAGGTGGAGTCCAGCCTGTGCATGACGATTCCCCAGCCTGCCTGGCAGATCACCGGCACCACGGGTGCACTCGTCGGCGACGGGCAGACGTTCACGATCCGGTGGTTCGACGCCGCCGTGGCCGACGCGCCACACCTGGACGAGGGGCCGGCGGCGGGTCGCAGATACGGCAGCGGCGAAACGATCGACTGGCAGGAGGAGGTCCGCACGCTGGGCCGCGGCACCAGGTCGGCCGCGTTGCGCTACTACGACCGGCTGGAGGCGACCCTGCGTGCGGGCGCGGACCTGTTCGTCACACCGGAGAGCGTCCGGCGGCAGATCCGGATCATCGAGGAGGCCCGCCGCCAGACCGGCTACGCCTGACCGCCCGGAGTTCTCAACTCCACACCGGCATGGCTTCCATCACCTTCCTGGCAGCGTCGATGACCGCCTTGACCTTCGGGATTGTCTCCGCGATCTCCTGATGGGTGACCAGGGGGACTCCCTCGTCCGGGTACTCGACCCGGTTGCGGCGGCTTCACTCGACCTCCCCGTTGACGCCTCAGGCACTGTGCCGCGAGGCGGAGCCAACCCCTCCTCCTGGAGGAGTCAACTCGACTTCGACCAAAGGACGAGATCGTAAGTGAGCAAGAAAGGGATCGTCGGTAGGCGACTCCCACTCGGCGCGTCCGACTCGATGGACGTTGACCTCGAACCGAAGCTGCTGCCGTGCTTGCCGAGCGGCGTCGTCGAGTTCGTCGAGGTCGGCGTCACCGACCACCAACACGTCGAGGTCTGCCGGCACGGGTCCTGCTTCGCCCGTGTGCCGCGCGGCCCAGGAGCCGTAGATGAACGCCTGCTCCACGCCGGCGATGGGGCTGAGAAGATCCGACATCACGGGCAGCGGCCCGTAGGTCGCCACCAGGAGGTCGGTGAGTGGGGCAACCAGCCGATGACTGGTGTCAGCCGAGACCAAACGGAGATTCCCCCGCCGCCGGGACTTGATCAAACCCGCTTCGGACAGCCTGTCCGCTTCGTGGTGAATCGTCTTCACGCTCACCCGGAGCGCTCGGGCGAGATCGGTCAGGCTGTACTCCGTCTCCGGGTGAAGGTACAGCTGCGCCAGCAGGCTGCCCTGAGCCTGCGAGCGCAACAACGGAAGCAGCTGAGACGTTCTCATAACTGGTAATATACCTTACCACTTGTGAGAACTGGCGGCCTCGGCGCTGATCACCGGCGCGCGGCCAGCCGGACGTCGCCGAACACCACGTTCCGCGTCATCGGCCGGGCCAGGAAGTCGTGCGGGAAGCCGAGCTCGACCGCGCTCGCGGCCTCCGGGCGGGCCACCTGCTCGGGGATGAACCGCACGTCCAGCGCGCCGAGGTTGTCCTCCAGTTGCGCCACCGTCCGTACGCCGGCGATCGGTGCGGTGACCGCAGGGTTGAGCAGCGTCCAGGGGCCTCCACCGGCGTAGTGCCGTCCCAGATGTGCAGCCGAAGTTCGGGTCGCCCGGCCGGGTGCTCAGGGCGTACTTCGTGGCGATGACGAGCTCGTCGCGCCGCCCGCCCGCGAACTCGCCGACGAACGCCTCCGCCGTGCGTCGTACGAACTCCATCGCGTACGCCTTCGGCCAGGCGTGGGTGGCCGGGTAAGGGAAAGGTCCTCCGGGACTGGCTTTCCCACCTTCGCGTTCGCGGGCGGGCGGCACTAAGATCGCGGAGGTGGCCACGACGATCGACACCACAGCCGAGCTGGCGGCGTTCCTGCGCACTCCAACCTCGTGGTGGACTTCGGCGCGCTGCCACCCGAACACCGCAACATGCTGTGGATCTGCACTCCGCATCCGGGCATGCAGGGAGTTCTACGTCGACCGGGAGCACGTGATCCGCGAGGGTGTTGGCCGTCGAGTACCAGGTACTGACGCCGCTGCAGGATCCGAGTCAGCGGCTCATCTTCTACCGGGCGGCCGACTCCACGTCGCAAGCAGCGCTTGACGCCCTCACCGTCGATTGCGCGGAGGTGCGTCCTGCCCGTTAGGCGGGCGACCTCACCCATCCAACGGGATAGTCCCATGTCGTACGACCGGCCAGGGAGGGCACTCGTGACACATCCGTCGGCGACCATTCTGATCGACCGCAGCCGCGAAGTCGGCCGCATCGACCCGCAGATCTACGGCCACTTCCTCGAGTCGTCGTTCTTCGGCAACATCGAGGGCGGCGTCTTCGACGAGGGATCACCCCTGTCCTACGACGGCCCCGGTGTGCGGAGCGGTCTGCGCAAGGACGTGTTGACGCTGTGCCGGGAGCTCGGCCTGCCGATCGTTCGCTGGCCGGGCGGCAACTTCGCCTCGCCGTACCACTGGGAGGACGGTATCGGGTCACGCGACTCGAGACCCCGGCGCCTGGAGCTGGCCTGGGGCGGACTGGAGACCAACCGGTTCGGCACCGACGAGTTCCTGGCCTGGTGCGCCGAGGTCGGCACCGAGCCCTACCTCGTGCACAGCTGCCGCGACGTCGACGAGGCCGTGCGCTGGGTCGAATACACCAACAGCCGGGCCGACACCGCCTACACCCGCCGACGGGCCGAGAACGGCCGGCGTGAACCGTACGGCGTCCGTTACTGGGGGATCGGCAACGAGGTCTACGGGCCGTGGCAGTACGGCCATCGCTCGGCGAGCGAGTACGCCGGGGCGGCCCGCGACCACGCACGCTTCATGCGTCTCGTCGATCCCGACATCAGGCTGGTGGCTGTCGGGATCCCATGGGAGCAGGAAGAGTGGACCCGTCCGCTGCTGGAGCAGGCGGGAAACCTGGTCGACTACATCTCGCTGCACCTGTACGGCGCGAGCACGCATCTGTTCTCGTCGGCGTCCGGCGACGACGACTACGACGCGGTGGTGGCCCAGCCGGCGTACTTCGAACAACGCATCCAGGACTACTCCCACCTCGTCGCCGGCCTAGCCGCGAAGGCAGGTGTCAACCGGCCGTTGGCACTGGCGCTGGACGAGTGGAACATCCGGCACCTGGAGCCCGCGTCCTGGCCGGAGCCGTCCCCCTCCGACGAGGGTGGGTTCGTACCCCGCGACGTCGCGACTCCGGACGAGTCACCGACCAACCTCCGGGTCAACCGCTGGAGCCCCCGTACGCTCGCGGACGCGTTGTTCTACGCCGGGGTGTTCCACGCGCTGCACCGAGGCACGGATCTGCCCGTACCGCCGACGATGGCGAACACGGTCAACCTGGTCAACGCCAACGGCCTCGTCGTCGCCCGGCCCGGCGGCGCGGTCAGGTCGGCGTCCTACCACGTCTGGGACCTGTACCAGAACTCGCTGGGCAACCGGGCGCTCGCGAGCCAGGTCGACGGCCCGTCCCGGTCCGCGGCGCTACGCCAGGGCGACGAACGCGAGCGCGGCGGCCGGCACACCACCCGTCCCGCCGTGGTCGCGTACCTCGACGTGAGCGCGACACTCACCGAGGACCGCCGTTTCCTGCGCATCGCGGTGATCAACCGACACCGGTCGAACCCGATCCGGGCACGGATCGTCCTGGACGGCAGGGCCGAGACGCTCCCACCCAGCGCGCACGTCCGTGACCTCGGCGCCGACGTCGACGATGTGCTGGCCGGCAACAGTCTCATCGCCCCCGACAGCGTGAGCGTTCGTGACCGCGGGCGAGTGGACGTGCCCTCCGGTGAGTACGACTTCCCGCCCCACTCGGTGACTGTCCTGTCGTTCGCTCTCTGACTTCGGCACCTGATCGGTGCCGCTATGGTGGCGCGAAGCGAGACTTCACGTCTCTTCCTTACAGCAGGATCCAGGCGTTCTCGGTCGAGACCGCAGGTGATCGGCACGTACGTGCTCTGATCGGGTTTTACGAAACCATTACACACACCCGCCCCCTGCCTTTACGATCTTCGCCACCGGACGGCAGCAGGCGTCGCCCGGTGGGGTCGCGAGTTCCGTAGCCGGGGGGAACGGATGAAGACGTTCGGACGAGTCGCAGGCGTCGCCGCGTTCGCCATGGTCGCCGGAGGGATCGCCGCCTCCTCCGCGGCCGCGGCACCACCCACCACGCAGACGTCGTTCCACGCGTCGCTGCAGTGCACCGGTGTCACCTCCACCGGTGAGGCGGTCTACGTCTCCGCCGGCGCCTCCTCCGACTTCGGCGACTTCGCGTACGTGTCGGTCGGCCCGGACGACGCCCCGGTGATGGAGGCGTTCGGCACCGGCAACTGGAACGACGGCTCCCCCTCGTACCCACTGGACGTCTACAACGCCGACCGCGAACTCGTCGGGACCGGCGCGTTGACGGCCACGACGACAGTCACCTCACAGGTCGAGACCGACGGGCGCCACGACAACGGCAACCAGCACGTGAAGGCGCACATCGTCGCCTCCACCTTGTCGGTGAGGCCCACACTCGACCTGCCCCGCTACACCGTCAAATCCCTCGACTGCACCGGCTCGTCCACACTGAGTACCTACCGCGCGAACTCGCCGGCGGCCACCGTCCGGTTCGAACGGCGCCTGGTCGAGACGGCGCGGTGTGAGGGCAACGCGGTGGTCGGGCTGTTCGGCCCCGCCGAGGGTGAATATTTCCTCTCCGTGGAAGTCGAACACGACGGACGCCAGTACAACCTGTTCGGCCCGGTCGAGCCGGAGGACCAGTTCGTGGCGACGCTTCCGCTGCGCGACTCCGAGACCGCGGAGGTGATCGCGCAGGTACCCGTCTCGGTGACCGCGCGCCCCAGTGGCGAGACCACCAGCAGCGTTCTGCGGACGTCCAAGGCACGCGTGGTGCAGAAGGCCACGCCGTATTCGGTGACCGCACAGGCGGATCTTCCGTGGGGTCCGGTCGACGCCACCTGCCAGCACATGGAGATCGTCACCCGCGAGCACATCAGCGCGTCGAAGGGGCCCAAGCCCGGCGGGCCCGCGCCGAGCAACGACACCCTCGCGACGGCGGCCACCGTGAGGCCGGGTATGACGGTCCGCGACTGGACCCGCGGCGCCGTCGAGGAGGCCGAGGCGGACATGCCGTGCGCGGGCGGACCGGTTTCCCGCACCCTGTGGTACGCCGTTCAGGGCACCGGCGGAACCCTTCACCTCGACACCGCGGGCAGCGACTTCGACACCGTGCTCACCGTCTACACCGCCACCGCCGACGGGCCCGAACCCATCGCGTGCAACGACGAGGACGACCCCGCCTTCCCATACCCGCGCACCACGCTGCAGGCCCGGGTCGACCTGGCGACGACCGCCGGAACGACCTACTACGTCCAGGTGGGCGGGCTGTTCGGGGACTTCGGCCGCCTGGTCCTGACCACGACCGCCGACTGACGGGGCGTCCGGCGCGGTCACCGGCATCGCCTGGGGAGCGCGCCTCGAAGGTGCCGTCGCGTCCGGTTCGCGCGGCTCGGCCGGATGCGCGCCTGTTGACCGTGGGATGACGCGATCGCGTCTCGCCGGGTCCCGGCCTCTCCTAGGGTGAGAGTGAGCCCCTCCTCGACGTCCGCTCGACGGCGGCGAGACAGGAGTACGCCGTGGCCGAACCAAGTAATTCCGGTCCCCGGCCGGTTTCGCACCGTTTGCGCCAGTGGCTGCTGGAGGGGATGCCGCGCCGATCCCGGCGGCTGGCGGCGTTCAGCGAACCGGATCACTCCCATCCCTGCAGTCCCTGGTGGAAGGTGATGTGCCTGACCGGGCTGGACTACTTTTCCACGCTCGGCTACCAACCCGGCATCGCTGTGCTGGCCGCCGGACTGCTCTCCCCGCTGGCCACGGTCGTGCTGGTGCTGGTGACTCTCTTCGGCGCGCTGCCGGTCTACCGCCGGGTGGCGAAGGAGAGCCCGCACGGCATGGGGTCGATCGCGATGCTCGAACACCTGTTGCCGTTCTGGAAGGGAAAGCTGTTCGTCCTGGGTCTGCTGGGGTTCGCCGCGACCGACTTCGTGATCACCATGTCGCTGTCCGCCGCGGACGCCACCGAGCACCTGATCGAGAACCCGCACGTTCCCGCGGCGTTCAACCACCATCAGGTCGGCATCACCCTGGTCTTCCTTGCCGTTCTCGGCGCGGTCTTCCTGAAGGGGTTCAAGGAGGCGATCGGGGTGGCGGTCGCGCTGGTCGCGGTCTACCTGACGCTGAACGCCGTGGTCGTCACCGTCGGGCTGTGGCACGTGGCGACCTCTCCTCAGGTCGTCACCGACTGGACCCGTGCGCTGACCACGCAGCACGGCGACGTGTTCGTCATGATCGCCCTTGCGCTGCTGGTGTTTCCCAGACTGGCGCTCGGCCTGTCGGGGTTCGAGACCGGCGTGGCCGTGATGCCGCACATCAAGGGCGACCCCACCGACACCGAAGAGCGACCGACCGGACGAATCAGGGGGGCGCGCCGACTCCTCACCACCGCGGCGCTGATCATGAGCGTCTTCCTGATCACCAGCAGCGTCGTGGCCACGCTGCTCATCCCGGCCAGGGCGTTCCAGCCCGGCCAGCCAGCCTACGGCCGGGCGCTCGCCTACCTGGCCCACGAGTATCTCGGCAGTGGCTTCGGCAGTGTGTACGACCTGTCCACGATCGCGATCCTGTGGTTCGCCGGGGCGTCGGCGATGGCCGGCCTGCTGAACCTCCTGCCGCGTTATCTGCCGAGGTACGGCATGGCACCGCACTGGGCACAGTCCGTCCGTCCGATGGTGCTGGTGCTGACAGGTGTGGCGTTCCTCATCACCTGGATCTTCCAGGCCGACGTCGACGCCCAGGGTGGTGCGTACGCGACGGGCGTCCTCGTCCTGATCACCTCGGCCGCCTTCGCGGTGACCATCGCCGCCCGGCGGGCACGCGAGCACCACTGGACCGTGGCGTTCGGCGTGATCTCCGCGGTGTTCGTCTACACGACCCTGGCGAACGTCGTCGAACGCCCGGACGGGGTCAAGATCGGCGCCTGTTTCATCGCCGCCATCTTCGTGATCTCACTGCTCTCCCGGTCCTACCGTGCCTTCGAACTGCGGGTCACCGAGGTCACCCTCGATGAGACCGCGGAGCGGTTCGTCCGTGACTGCGCCCGCCGCCGGGTGCGGCTGGTTGCGAACGAACCCGGCGAGGGTGACGTCGCGGAGTACCGCGAGAAGATCCGCCAGATGCGCGCGGACGGCGACATCCCCGTCGAGGACGACATCATCTTCGCCGAGGTCATCGTCCGTGACCCGTCGGAGTTCGAGTCCAGTCTGAACGTGCACGGCCAGGTGCTGCACGGGAAGTACCGCGTGCTGCGGATGGAGAGTTCCACGGTGCCCAACGCCCTGGCCGCCCTGCTGCTCGACGTCCGCGACCGCACCGGGAGCCGCCCGCACATCCACTTCGAATGGACCGAGGGCAATCCGCTCACCAACCTGGCGAGGTTCTTTCTCTTCGGGGTGGGCGAGGTCGCGCCGGTCACCCGCGAGGTTCTGCGTGAGGCGGAGCCCGACCCGGCCCGGCGCCCGCACGTCCACGTCGGCTGAGTGGGCCGAGTGCGCCGAGGGGTCCAAGACCGCGGACGGGGCCAGGCCGTCAAGAACGCGTCAAGATCGCGCGCAACCCCGTATGGACGCCGTTAAGGCGCGGTCGACGGAGGACATCGGTCCGCTTGGGTGGGATCGAAACGGACCGAGCCAGATCGAGCCAGATCGAGCCAGTCCGAACACCACCGCAAGATCGGCAGAGAAGGGCACCTCGTGAGTGACCTGTTGTTCGTCGCCGTGACGATCAGCGCGTTCTGCGCCGTCGTCGGGGTTCTCAAGGGAGCGGCGAAGCTGTGAACGTCGCGAACCTGGGCGGCCTCGTTGTCGCGGTCGCGTTGATCGTCTATCTCCTGCTCGCCCTCGTGAAACCGGAGAAGTTCTAGATGCCCCCGGGACTCACCGCCGTACTCCTCGTGGCGACACTGGTCGCCGCGTACGCCGTCGTTCACCGCCCGCTGGGCGACTACATGGCGCGGGTCTACCAGAGCGACCGCCACCTGAAGGCCGAACGGCTCGTCTACCGCGCACTGCGGATCGACCCCGACAGCGACCAGCGATGGACGGGGTACGCCGCGAGCGTGCTGGCGTTCTCCTTCGTGTCCGTACTGTTCCTGTACGCCATGCAGCGGCTGCAGAGCTGGCTCCCGCTGTCGGTGGGCATGAAGCCGGTGCCGCCGGAGGGTGCGTTCAACACCGCGATCTCGTTCGTCACCAACACCAACTGGCAGTGGTACTCCGGTGAGTCCACGATGAGCTACCTCACCCAGATGGCCGGCCTCACCGTGCAAAACTTCGCGTCCGCGGCGGTCGGCATGGCGGTGGCCGTCGCGCTGATCCGCGGGTTCGTCCGCCGGAGTACGGGTGACCTCGGCAACTTCTGGGTCGACCTCGTCCGCGGAACCCTGCGCATCCTGCTCCCGATCGCTTCCGTCGCCGCCATCGTCCTGCTCGCCGGCGGCGTCATCCAGAACCTCAGCGACCCCACGACGGTGCACACACTGGCCGGCTCGACCCAGCACCTGCCGGGCGGCGCGATCGCGTCCCAGGAAGCGATCAAGGACCTCGGCACCAACGGTGGCGGCCCCTTCAACGCCAACTCCGCGCACCCCTTCGAGAACCCCACCGGTTTCACCAACCTGCTGATCATCTTCCTGCTCACGGTGATTCCGTTCTCGCTGCCGGCGACGTTCGGCCGGATGGTCGGAAACCTCAGGCAGGGTTACACGATCGTCGCGGTGATGGGCCTGATCTGGCTCGGCTTCACGATCGCCTGCTACGCGGCCGAGTTCGCCCACCCGGGTGCGGCGCTGCAGCTCGCGGGCGGTGCGATGGAGGGCAAGGAGACCAGGTTCGGCGTCTCGTCCTCGCCGGTGTTCGCGGTGTCGACGACGCTGACGTCGACCGGCTCGGTCAACTCCATGCACGACTCCTTCACCGCGCTCGGTGGCGGGGTGGCGATCCTGGGCATGCTGCTCGGCGAGGTCGCACCCGGCGGGGTCGGCTCCGGGCTCTATGGTCTGCTCGTCCTGGCGGTGGTCGCGGTGTTCGTGGCCGGGCTGATGGTCGGGCGTACGCCGGAGTACCTGGGCAAGAAGATCCGCGCCCGGGAGATGAAGCTCGTCGCGCTCTACATCCTCACCGTGCCTCTGCTGTTGCTGATCGGCACCGGGCTCGCGCTGGCGTTGCCAACGGGCCACTCGTCCATCCTGAACCCGGGCGCACACGGACTGTCGGAGGTGTTGTACGCCTTCGCCTCCGCGTCCAACAACAACGGTTCGGCGTTCGCCGGGCTCACCGCGGGTACTCCGTTCTACGACGTCGCGCTCGGGTTGTGCATGCTGTTCGGGCGGTTCGTCCCGATCGTGTTCGTGCTGGCACTGGCGGGCTCGCTGGCCCGGCAGAAGCCGGCACCGGAGACAGCCGGAACGCCGCGGACGAACTCGCCGCTGTTCGTCGGCATGCTCACCGGCGTCACCCTGATCGTCACCGGCCTGACGTTCTTTCCCGCCCTGGCCCTCGGCCCCCTTGCGGAAGGCCTGTCATGAGTACGTCCACCCACCGAACCCACCAGACCCACGAACCCGACGGGACCCACGACATGGGGGCGACGCAGGGGCAACCTGGACTTGACGCCCGTCCGGGCGGGCACCAGCGCATCGCCGGTGGCGCGTTCGACCCCGCCCAGTTGCCGAAGTCACTGCCGCAGGCGTTCGCCAAGCTGGACCCGCGCACGATGGCCAGGTCGCCGGTGATGTTCGTCGTCGAGGTGGGCGCCGCGCTGAGCACCGTGCTGACGATCTTCGACCCCAGCCTGTTCGGCTGGCTGATCGTCGGCTGGCTGTGGCTCACGGTGCTGTTCGCCAACCTCGCCGAGGCCGTCGCCGAGGGACGCGGCAAGGCGCAGGCGGACACGTTGCGCCGAGCTCGTACGGAAACCCTTGCCCGCAGGCTCCGACCCGATCACACGACCGAGGAACAGGTACCCGGCACGTCCCTGCACGTCGGCGACCTGGTGGTGTGCGAGGCCGGCGACGTGATCCCCGGCGACGGCGAGGTGGTCGACGGCATCGCCAGCGTGGACGAGTCGGCGATCACCGGGGAGTCCGCGCCGGTGATCCGCGAGTCCGGCGGCGACCGCAGCGCGGTCATCGGCGGCACCAGGGTGTTGTCGGACCGCATCGTCGTCCGGATCACCAGTGAGCCGGGCGAGACCTTCATCGACCGGATGATCTGCCTGGTCGAGGGGGCGGACCGGCAGAAGACGCCGAACGAGGTGGCGCTGACGATCCTCCTTGCCAGCCTGACGATCATCTTCCTGCTCGCGGTCGTGACGCTGCAGCCGATGGCGGGGTACGCCGGGCAGCAGCAGTCGATCCTGGTGCTGGTGGCCCTGCTGGTCTGCCTGATCCCCACCACGATCGGTGCGCTGCTCAGCGCGATCGGCATCGCCGGCATGGACCGCCTGGTCCAGCGCAACGTCCTGGCGATGTCCGGGCGAGCGGTCGAGGCCGCGGGCGACGTGTCGACGCTGCTGCTGGACAAGACCGGCACCATCACCCTGGGCGCCCGCCAGGCCGTGGACTTCGTGCCGGTCGGCGACGCCGGGCGGAACGAGCTCGCGAACGCCGCCCAGCTCGCCAGCCTCGCCGACGAGACGCCCGAGGGCAGGTCGGTGGTCGTGCTGGCCAAGGAGAAGTTCGGCCTGCGAGGCCGCGAACTCAGTGGTGCAACGGTGCTGCCGTTCACGGCCGGGACCCGGATGTCCGGCGTCGACCAGCCCGACGGTCACCAGATCCGCAAGGGTGCGGCCAGTGCCGTACTGCGGTGGGTGCAGCTGGAGGGCGGCACGATCCCATCCGACACCGCGGCGGCGGTGGACGAGATCTCCCTGCACGGTGGCACGCCGCTCCTGGTCGCCGAACGCCGCACTGCGACCGGCGACGGTGGCCCCACCGTTCGCGTCCTCGGTGTCGTCCACCTCAAGGATGTCGTCAAGGCGGGCTTGCGGGAACGCTTCGAGGACCTGCGGGCCATGGGGATCCGTACGGTGATGATCACCGGAGACAACCCGCTGACCGCCGAGGCGATCGCCGCCGAGGCGGGCGTCGACGACTTCCTCGCCGAGGCCACGCCCGAGGACAAGATGGCGCTGATCCGCCGCGAACAGGAGGGCGGCAAGCTCGTCGCCATGACCGGCGACGGCACCAACGACGCGCCCGCGCTGGCGGCCGCGGACGTCGGGGTGGCGATGAACACGGGTACGCCGGCCGCCAAGGAGGCCGGCAACATGGTCGACCTCGACTCCAACCCGACCAAGCTCATCGAGATCGTCGAGATCGGCAAGCAGTTGCTGATCACCCGGGGTGCGCTGACGACGTTCTCCATCGCCAACGACGTGGCGAAGTACTTCGCGATCATCCCGGCGATGTTCGCCGCGGTCTACCCGGGGCTGGGACTGCTCAACATCATGGGCCTGTCCACCCCGGAGTCCGCGATCCTGTCGGCGGTGATCTTCAACGCGTTGATCATCGTGGTCCTGATCCCGCTGGCACTGCGGGGCGTGCGGTATCGGCCCACCTCCGCGTCGGCCATGTTGCGTCGTAACCTGTGGGTCTACGGCCTCGGCGGAATCGTGGTGCCGTTCATCGGGATCAAGGCGCTCGACATGCTCATCTCGCTCATACCAGGGATTCGGTGACCCCCGTGGACGCAACCATCCGTCAGTTGGGCCCGGCACTTCGGGCGCTGCTCGTCCTGACCGTGATCACCGGCGTGCTCTACCCGCTGGCCGTGTGGGGAGTCGGACAGGTCGGCTTCCGCGACCAGGCGGCCGGCTCGCTCATCCATCGTGACGGCCAAGTCGTCGGCTCCCGGTTGATCGGGCAGGAGTTCACCGGGCCGCGCTGGTTCCACTCCCGCCCGTCGGCCACCGGCGACACGCCGTACGACGCGTTGAACAGCTACGGCTCCAACCTCGGCCCCACCAATCCCGAGCTGGTGAAGCTGGTCCGTGAACGGAAGGCCCAGGTGGCGAAGGAGAACGGCGTCGCACCCTCGGCGGTGCCGCCGGACGCGGTGACCGCCAGCGGCAGCGGCCTCGACCCGCACATCTCCCCGGCGTACGCACGGGTCCAGCTGGACCGGGTGGCCCGCGCCAACCGGCTCACGCCCGGCCAGGTCACGAAGCTGGTCGAGGAGCACACCGACCGGCCCTCGCTGGGGTTCCTCGGTGAGCCCGGCGTCAACGTCGTCGGCGTCAATCTCGCCTTGCGCGCGCTCGTCCAGCACGACCAGCAGGCACGAACGCGGTAGCCGATGGCGCGCGGGAAGTTCCGGGTCTACCTCGGCGCGGCGCCCGGGGTGGGCAAGACCTACGCCATGCTCGGCGAGGGGCACCGGCGTGCCGACCGTGGCACCGACGTCGTGGTCGGCTACGTCGAGTGCCACGGCCGGATCCTGACCGAGCAGCTGGTCGCCGGGCTGGAGGTGGTGCCGCGGCGCCGGATCGACTACCGCGGCCGCACGTTCGAGGAGATGGACGTGGACGCGATCATCCGCCGCCGGCCCGAACAGGTGCTGGTGGACGAGATCGCGCACACCAACGTCCCCGGCTCCCGCAACACCAAGCGCTGGCAGGACGTCGAGGAACTGCTGGACGCGGGCATCGACGTGATCACCACGGTCAACATCCAGCACCTGGAGTCCCTCAACGACGTGGTCGAGGCCATCACCGGGGTGAAGCAGCGGGAGACGATCCCGGACGAGGTGGTCCGGCGCGCGGACCAGATAGAGCTGCGGGACATGGCGCCGGAGGCGCTTCGCCGCCGGCTCGCGCACGGCAACGTCTACCCGCCGGAGAAGATCGACGCGACACTGGCCAACTACTTCCGCGCCGGCAACCTCACCGCGCTGCGCGAGCTCGCGCTGCTGTGGCTGGCCGACCGGGTGGACGAGGGCCTGTCCCGCTACCGCGCCGAGCACGACATCACCGCGGCCTGGCCGGCCCGGGAACGCGTCGTCGTCGCGCTCACCGGCGGGCCCGAGGGGGAGACGGTGCTCCGGCGGGCGGCGCGGATCGCGGCCCGTGGTGCCGGGGGTGAGTTGCTCGCCGTCCACGTGGCCAGCGGCGACGGCCTCGCCGCGGCCTCACCACAGACCCTCGGCCGGCTGCGTACTCTCGCGGAGAGCCTGGGCGGCACCTACCACCAGGTGGTCGGTGACGACGTGCCCACCGCGCTGCTCGACTTCGCCTCCGGCGTCAACGCCACCCAGCTCGTGCTGGGCAGCAGCCGCCGCAACCGCTTCCAGCACCTGTTCCGGCCGGACGTGGCGACGTTGCTGACCCCGAGGTCGGGTGACATCGACGTGCACCTGGTCACCCACGAGCAGATCGGCAAGGGCCGGTTGCAGACGCCGCGTACGCCACTGAGCAGGCGGCGCATCGTCGGCAGCTGGATCCTGGCGCTGGTCGGCCCGCCGGTGCTGACCCTGCTGCTGGCGGCTACCCGGGACTCGGCCACGCTCACCGTCCAGGTGCTGTTGTTCCTCGCCCTCGCGGTGGCGAACGCCCTCGTCGGCGGGATCGCACCGGCGGCAGTCGCGGCGGTGATGGGGTCGTTGCTGCTGAACTACTTCTTCACCCCGCCGCTGCACACCCTCACCATCGCCAAAAGCCAGAACGTCGTCGCGCTGGTGATCTTCGTGGTCATCGCGGTCGCGGTCGCGGTCGTCGTCGACCTGGCCGCGCGGCGGGCCAGTCAGGCGGCCCGAGCCAGCGCCGAGGCGGCGACGCTGTCCACCATTGCCGGTAACGCGTTGCGGGGCTCGGACGCCCTGGAGTCCCTGCTGGGGCAGGCGCGGGAGACGTTCGGGATGGCCTCGGCCACGTTGCTCGAGCGCGGGTCCGCCGACGACGGGTGGAAGGTGCTCGGCAGCGTCGCCAGTGCGGGCGCCGAGCCTGCCCGCAACCCGGCGCAGGCGGACGCGGACGCGGCGGTGACCGACTCGCTGGTGCTGGCCCTGACCGGGCGGGTGCTGCCGGCGTCGGACCGCCGGGTGCTGGAGGCGTTCGCGGAGTACCTCGCCGTCGTCCTGGAGCGCCGGCGGCTGGCCGAACAGGCCGGCCGGGCCGGCAAGCTCGCCGAGGGCAACCGGATCCGGACCGCGCTGCTCGCCGCGGTCTCCCACGACCTGCGTACGCCGCTGGCCGCGGTGAAGGCCGCGGTGAGCAGCCTGCGCCAGACCGACGTGGAACTGTCGGAGGAGGACCAGGCCGAACTCCTCGCCGGCATCGAGGAGTCCGCGGACCGGCTGGACAGGCTGGTCGCGAACCTGCTCGACATGAGCCGGATCCAGGCCGAGGCGGTCCGCCCGATGCTGCGTGACGTGAGCCTGGACGAGGTGGTCCCGGCCGCGCTGATCGGCGTACCACCGCGGTCTGTCAAGGTGGCCTTGCCGGAGGACCTTCCGGTCGTACGGGTGGACACGGGGCTGGTCGAACGCGCGGTCGCCAACATCGTCGAGAACGCCGTACGCCACAACCCGCCCGGCGAGCCGGTCCTGTTGACGGCCAGCGCCCTGCGCGACCAGGTGGAGATCCGGGTCGCCGACCGGGGTCCCGGCGTACCGGACGAGGCGAAGGATCACATCTTCGAACCCTTCCAGCGGCTCGGTGACGCACCTGCCGGCACCGGTGTGGGGCTGGGCCTCGCTGTGGCCCGCGGGTTCGCCGAGGCCAACGGTGGCACGCTGTACGCGGAGGACACCCCGGCCGGAGGGCTCACGATGGTGCTGACGCTGCCCGCAGCCCAGGCGTACGACCCGGATCGAAACGCCACCATCGACAGGACCGACAGGACGGCACCGTGACCGACTCCCGCGTTCGGCTGCTGGTCGTGGAGGACGACCCGCAGCTGGCCCGTGCGCTCGCGATCAACCTGCGGGCCCGGGACTACGACGTGGACGTGGTGGCCGAGGGGCGGGCCGCGCTGGACGTCGCCGCCCGGCACCACCCGCAGCTGGTCGTCCTCGATCTCGGCCTGCCGGACATGGACGGCGTCGACGTGATCCGCGGCCTGCGTGGCTGGACGCAGGTGCCGATCCTCGTCCTGTCCGCGCGGCAGTCGTCGACCGAGAAGGTCACCGCCCTGGACGCGGGCGCAGACGACTACGTGACGAAGCCGTTCGGCATGGACGAGTTGCTGGCCCGGCTGCGGGCCGCCGTCCGCCGGGGACAGCCCGGACCGGACGGCGAGCCCGTGGTGACGACCGAGGCGTTCACCGTGGACCTGGCCGCCAAGCGGGTGACCCGCGAAGGTCAGGAGGTACGCCTCACCCCCACCGAGTGGCATCTGCTGGAGACGCTGGTGCGTGCACCCGACCGGCTGATCGGCCAGCGCCAGCTGCTGCAGGAGGTCTGGGGTCCGGAGTACGCCACCGAGACCAACTACCTGCGCGTCTACATGGCGCAGCTGCGGCGCAAGCTCGAACGCGAGCCGGCCGCGCCACGTCACCTGCTCACCGAACCCGGCCGGGGCTACCGCTTCCGGCCCTGACCTGCGCTCAGGGCCTGACCACCCGGCCGACGAGCTCGGGCTCGGCCGCCTGCAGCCGGCGTGGCGGCAGGCCGGCGACGATCGCCTCCAGGTCGTCGACCACCATCTGCCCGATGTCCCACATGCCCTCGCGGACCGACCCGGCGCGGTGCGCGGAGAGCACCGCACCGCCGGCACCACGGATCGGGTGGTCGGGCGCGAGCGGCTCGTCGGGGAACACGTCGATCGCCGCGCGGAACCGGCCGGCCAGCACGAACTCGGTCAGCGCGTCGAAGTCGACCACGTGGGCCCGGCTGACCAGCACCACCACGGCGTCGCGCCGAACGCGTTCGAGCAACTCCCGCGACAACAGCGCCTGGTTCTCACTGCTCGGCGCGGCCAGCACGAAGACGAACCGCGACGCCTCCAGCAACTCCGGCAACGACACCGGCTGCACGCCCTGGCGGCGCAGGAACCCGTCGCCCAGCCACGGGTCGTACGCACTGATCCGTACGCCGAACGGCGCCAGCAACGGCTGAAGGTTCCGCGCGAGCGCGCCGTACCCGATGAACCCGACCGGCTGGTCGTACAGCATGAACGTGGACGCGTTGCCGGCGTGCAGCCACCGCTCCTCACCGGCCCGCATCGCCGCGTCTCCGGCGGCGATCTCCCGGCACGACGCGAGCGCGAGCCCGAGCGCCATTTCTGCCACCTGCCGCCCGAACGCCGGTGCCGCCGACAGCACACGGATCCCCCGCTCCCGGCAGGCCTGGTAGTCCAGCTTGTTCGGGAACGCGCCGGAGACGCTGATCACCGCGCGCAGGTCGGGGGTGTCGTCGGGCAGCGGTCCGTAACGCCACTCCGAGCACACCACCGCGGTCGCCCCGGCCAGCGCCTCACGGGCCTCCTCGGGAGGCATCGGGTCGTCACGTCCCCACACCACCTCGGCGGTGTCGTAAAGGCGCTCCCGGTCGGCGGCGGAGAAGATCTCCGCCATCGTCCGGAAGTGCGGGTCGAGAAGCACTTTCGCCTTGTCCGGCAAGGGTTTCTCCCTCACTGCCCGAGGGGCGGGCCGCGGTGCGTTCCGGCGTACGCCGAGAACTTCGCAGGTCTCCCCGGCACGGTAGCGTGTCCGGCACGCCGGGCGCACCGCCTCGAATCGCCGCCGGCTGCCGCCCACCCCGGACCAAAGGAGGACACGTGACGTCGACGCCGGACATCAGCCCGGACCTCGCGACCGTGCGCGACGCACTCGACCTCTCCCCGGAAGCAGTGCAGTGGCTGTCCGAACGCAGGTTCGTGGGCTCACGGGCTCGTGAGGACGGCCCGGTGCTGCCCGACGACGAGACCGCCGACCGGCTGCTCACCAGACTCGGCGCCGACCCGCGCGACCGGGCGGACACGCTGGCGGCCCGCCCCGACCCCGAGCAGCACAAGGCGCTGTGGTGGGTGCTCGATCTGATGTACCGGCACCAGGTGTCCGTCCTCGGCGAGTGCCTGCCCATCGAGGGCCTGCCCGGGTGGCCGGCACTGCCTGCGAGCACCGGACCGGTCGGCGCGCACCTGTACGTCTGGCTGTATCTCGCCGCGCTGCCGAAGGTGCTCGCCTACCACGCCGAGCGGGGCGTCCCCGAGGACGTGACCTGGGCGAGCCTGGGTGTCGGGCAGGGCATGCGGGCGCATCGGAGCTTCACCGGGCACAGCGGCATGAGCCTGTTCAGCGTGTGGACTCCGCAGGTCCACCTGCGCGGGGCGCAGTTCTCGTTCGGGCGGCTGGACTTCAACCGCGGTGCGGTGTCGTTCGGGAACGGCGCCTGTGGGTACGCCGTCGCGGTGCATGTGCCCGCGACCGGGCGGCTGGACGCCGACGAGTGCGACCGGTCGATGGCGCAGGCCCGGGACTTCTTCGGGCGCTACTTCCCCAAGGAGCCGGTGGCGTTCTTCACCTGCCGGTCCTGGTTGCTCGACCCACAGCTGGGTGAGTACCTCCCGCCGACCGCCAACGTCGTGCGCTTCCAGCGACGGTTCCGGCTGCTGCCGTTCCTGCACGAGACCGACGAGGGCGACGCCGACCACGCGGTGCTCGGCTACGTGTTCGAACGCTCCGCAGCAGGTCCGGAGGTCACCGCCGACCTGCTCGACGACCTTCCGCAGGATTCGACCCTCCAGCGTGCCTACGTCACCCACCTGCGCGCCGGCCTGCACTGGCACGAACGCACCGGCTGGCTCCCCTTCCACCAAGCCTGAGTGCGCTCGACGGTCAGTCGGCGAACTTGATCTTCGCCCCCAACGTGACTGTCGGCCACTTGTCGAACCGCAGCCCGGTGCCGTGTCGAGCCTGGAACGTCGCACCGGGAGATCAGCGGCCCCCGGCCGCGCGGGCTGCTCTTCACCTCTCAGAGGGTGGTCAGGCCTCCTGGAGCCGGTAGAGAACGGCCGCGCCCGGGTCCAGGTTGGCGGTCAGCCGCAGCCGGTCCTGGTCGACGTACGAGCCGATCCTGGGGTCGAACCTCGCGACCTTTCCGACCGTCGCCGGGTCGAGCTCGACTTGGGTCACGCTCCGCTCGGAGTGCGAGCGGTTGGCGATCAGCAGCCAGCGGGTGCCGGCCCGCTCGGGGTCGATGAACCTACCCAGAACGACCGCGTCGCCCTGCACCGACTTCACCACCTCGTCCGGTGTCCACGCCGTCGCACCGGCCGGCAGCGGGTCGTCGTGGGCGTGGGTCACCGACTCCGACACCAGCGGCTTGAGCTCCCGCCCGACCGGGGCGAGCCAGTACAGGTTGATGTTCTTCGCCGCGTCGTAGCGGTCGGTGCGCTTGCCGTCGACGGTGATCAGCGCGGGCTGGAACCCCTCCCCGCGCGCCGGGTCGGGAGTCCAGTAGGTGAAGTACTGGATGCCCTTCGCGCCGTAGGCGAGGCTGACGTTGACCTGCCACAGCAGCTCCGCCGCGGTGGGCTGACGGCGGTTGCCGTACGCGCCGGTCTGGATGAATATCCATGTCGGCAGCCCGGCTCGCAGGCCCTCCTCGCGGACGATCTTCCAGTTGAGGAAGTAGCCCGGGTCGTCGGTGCCGTCGGCCATCAGCGGGTAGCGGTCGAAGGAAAGCAAGACCGGCTTGACGACATCGACGAACTGCCGCACGTAGTTCTGGTCGTTGGTGGGCAGCAGATTGATGTACGGCAGGGCGTTCGGGTCGAGCTCCCTGCAGATCCGTACCAGGTGGGCGAGCGTCTCGAACTTGTCCGGTGAGGGTTCGTCGTAGATGTCGAGCCCGGCGAACGCCGGGGAGCCGCCGGCGTTCGGCGCGTTCCAGGCTTCGAGGTTGCCGGAGAAGTCGTCTGTCAACAACACCTTGCCGTCGGCCGCGGTGACCTTCACGTTGTCGAACAGTGCCGACTCCGGGCCGGCCTCACGGAAGCCGACCCGGCCGCGGGCGTACGTCACGTCGGTCGTGGTGTCGACCACCGTGCCGTTGACCGAGGTGGTGATGGTGTCGCCGGCCACCTTCGTCTCGACGTGGTACCACGTGCCGTCGGTGACCGCCGTCGTGAGCGGTACGGGGCGAACCCAGGCAGGGCTGCCGTTCACGAACAGCACCTTGACCAGGTAGCCGGGTGCTGCGGGTGTGGTGTAGCCGGAGTTGGACAACAGCCACACGTAGGCGTTCGCCGGGTCCTTGGCGCGGAATGCCCAGCCTGCCTGGGCATACTTACCGCCGCCACCGGTCTGCCGGGGCGCCACGTCGAACGCGAATGTGTAGTCCCTCCAGTCCGCGCCGTCGCGGGACAGACCGGCACTGCCGCTGCCCGTACCGCCGTTCTGCAGCAGCCGGCCGTCCTTGACCTCCCAGAAGCTGCGCGGACGGTAGGTGTCCAGCACCTGCTTCAGCTTGGTCTTCGCCTCGTCCGGGGTGAGCGTGAAGTCACCGCCCTCGGTGGAGATGCGGAAATCGTCGCGCATCCAGCGCACGGTCGCGTCGTCGACGACGACCGAGAGTCCCACCTGGTCGGCAATGCCGAGCACGTACTTCTGGATGTACGCGTCGGCCCACAGGTAGTTGTTGCTGTGGGTGTAGGTGAAGCCCGCGTTCTTGATCTCCTGGTAGCGCGCGAGCGTGGTCTGCAGCGGCGGCGGTGGCCACCACAGGCCGATCGGGAACTCCCGGCCCCCGACCAGTGGCAGGTGGGCGAGTTCTTCAGGTGTGATCGCCGGTGCCGTACCGGCCGCCCCCGACGCCGTCCGGCTCACCGGTGTCGCGCCGGTGGCGGAGGCGGCCGCGGCCGGGACGGCTCCGCCGGCAATCGGCGCGGTGGCGGCGATCGCGCCCGCTCCCATCGCCTTCAGCAAGGTCCGCCGGTCAGGGTGGTTGGTGCGCTCGTGCATCGGTTCTCTCCCCCGGAAACGTTGGTGACGAACCCTGCGAACTCGAACTCCGCTTGATACTTCGCCTGCACGGCAGTGATCACCCGTGCCAGCGGTGCCGCAATAGTCAGGGCTCGCACCGGGGACTTCAAGGCATGTGTACAGATTCGGCCCTGTCCGGTTACGGAGCGACGAGTTCGAACGGCACCGCGGACATGCGGGGAACGTCCTCGCCGTTCAGTTGCGCGACGAGCAGGTCCACCGCTCGCCGCCCCATCTCCTGCTGGCCCTGCCTGATGTGGGGGAACGACGCCGCGGCCGCGCGCGACCAGGGCGAGTCGAAGCAGGCGACCAGACAGCGGGCCGGATCCCAGCGCCCCACCTCCGTCAGCACCTCCCGCACCAGGACCGCAAGGTTGTACTCACAGACGACGAACCCCGTCACCGCGGGTTCACGGTCGAGGAACGCGCGGATCGCGGCCCGGTCGGCGCCCGCCTCACTGTCCGAGCCGGGCTCGGGCAGGGTGCTCTGCAGTCCGGTGAAGCACCGCTCGGCGGCGGCCGGGACGCCACGCTCGTGCAACGCGGATCGGTAACCCTGGATGCGTTCCTCGATGCTGGTGGTGTTCTCGACCGGCGGTGAGACGAACGCGACCTCGGTGTGTCCCCGGTCCAGCACGTACTCCGTCAGCACCCGCGACGCCGCCGCGTTGTCGGTGCACACCGCGCACGCCGGGATGCCGGGAAGGTAGCGGTCCACCAGCACCAGCGGGGAGCCGTCCAGGACCAGCCGGACGAGAGTCGCATTGTAGAACTCCCCGTGCACGGGGAAGACGATCATTCCGTCCACGGTCCCGCCGGCGAGCGCGCGGATCGCCTCCTCCTCGACCCGCTGGCTGTCGCGGGTTCGCCGTACGACGAGGTGGTAGCCGTGCTCGGCGGCGCGCTCCTCGATGGCACACATCAGGTCCAGGCCGTACGTCTCGGACGCGTCGGGCAGCACGAGCGCCAGGCATCCCGTACCCCCGGCGCGCTCACGAACGGCCGGCGCCGCGGGCGCCGCCCGACGCTCCGACTCCCTTACGGCTCCGAGGCGTCGCGCGTCGGCGGCGACGAACGACCCCTTTCCGCGCCGCCGGTCGACCACGCCGGCGTCGGCGAGCATCCGCAGTGCCCGCTTGGAGGTGATGCGGCTGACGCCGAACCGTTCGGCCAACTCCGATTCCGACGGCACGCGGTCGCCGGGACGCAGCCGGCTCTCCGAGATCTCCTCCAGCACGAAGTCGTAGAGGCGTTCGTACAGGAAGTGCTCGGGCACCACAGTCTCCAGACCTCTGCCGCATACCATTTGTGGGCCACCGACATACCAACCCGAGCCGACGCCCCGTCGGGGTCAATCCTCCACCAGGTAAGGGGATCGGCGACGATGCGGCGATGACCGCATACGGACGAAAGCAGCCGTTGACTTGTTGGTATATCCAGTGCACGTTGAGTCCCGTGCCAGGCGGCACATCGACTCGGAGGTTTCCCGTGACCCAGCACTTCAGCGCCCCGTCGCGACGGGCCGTCCTGCTCGGCGGAGTGGCCGCGGCCACGACCGCGGCGGTCGGCGCGGTGTCCACCCCTGCGTACGCCGACACGGTCCCCACCCGCGACCTGCTCCGCTACGCCCTCCGCGCGCGGGACACCTACGCCGCGCTGCAGAAGTACTTCTACGACCCGACGACGTCGCTCTACCTGGAGGAGTACCCGCACTCCGGCGGTAACCCGTACTCCTACGTCTGGCCGTTCTCCCAGGCAATGGTCGCCACGCTGGATCTGGCCGGGCTGCCGGGGATGAGCCGCCGGTACGCACCGGACGTCGCGGACCGGTTCACCGCGGTGGAGAAGTACTGGAACGACCAGACCGACCCGCCCGGCTACGACTCCTACCTGCGCCCGCCGCTCGGCCAGGGCGGGGACAAGTTCTACGACGACAACGAGTGGATCGGCCTGGCCGACCTGCAACGCCACCTGATGACGCCGGGCGGGCACCCGCCGTCGCTGCGCCGGGCGAAGCAGATCTTCGACCTGGTGGTGTTCGGCTGGGACGACGACCCCACGCATCCGTGCCCCGGCGGAGTCTTCTGGACCCAGGCGCCCTGGAGCCAGGACCGCAACACCGTCTCCAACGCTCCCGGCGCCGAGGTCGGTCTCCACCTGTACCTCGCCACCAGGCAGCCGCGCTACCTCGAGTGGTCCACCAGGATGTACGACTGGACGCGGACCTACATGCTGGCCCCGAACGGCCTGTACTGGGACCACGTCGACCTCGCCGGCAACATCGAGAAGACGCAGTGGTCCTACAACCAGGGCGTCATGATCGGTGCCGGCGCGCTGCTCTACCGCGCGACCGGGCGCCGCGCCTATCTCGACCAGGCCGAGGACACCGCCACGAAGGCGCTCGCGTTCTACGCCGAGAACGAGCGCTATTTCACCCAGCCGGCGCGGTTCCACGCGATCTTCTTCGCCAACCTGCTTCAGCTGTCCACGCTTCGCCCGAACCCGGCGTACCGGGAGGCGATGAAGTGGTACGCCGACCAGTCGTACGCACGGTTCCGCGACGCCGACACCGGGCTCTACCGGTCCGACGGCGCCAACCCGGTCACCCTGCTGGAGCAGTCGGGGATGGTCCGGATCGAGGCGATGCTCGGCTGGTCGCCCGACGACTACCGCAAGCTGACCTGACCGGAGGTCGTCCCGGCTCGGCCCTCAGCCAGGGCCGAGATAAAGCTCGGCGACGGTGTGCCACGACCCCGGCTCCGACGATCCGCAGACGACGTGCGCCGTGGCCACCTCCGTTCTGATCGGGAGGTGGCCACGCACGAGCTCTTCTGCCGTGCGGAGTTCGGCCACCGGGGCACCATCACCGATGGTCAGGTGGGGCATCACCTCGGCGTGCACACCGCCGTACGGCGGACAGTCCGGGAAGCGTTCGCACACCGCGGTGATCAACTCGCTGAACGCCCGGGCCGGCTCAGGTGCCAGCCACACCACCTGGTCCCCGAACCACGCGACCCGGGCGAACCGAGCCTCGAAGCGCGCGACCGTGCGGATCGCCCCAGCCGCCGTTGCCAGCACCGCGACGTCGATGCGGTCCGGTGGCACGAAAGGGTAGAGGACCGTCACGTGCGCGGGGACGCCCCACGCCGCGGACGGGTCCAGTCGCGACCGAAGGTGACCCACGATCGGGTCCGCCTCGGGCACCGGCACGATCAGGGCGCTCTCCGTCGGCGGCGTCTGGATCGGTGGCATGTGTGCAGTCGGCGGCATGTGTGCAGTATGAATCGATGAATCAGCTGATCTTCGCCCGCCACGGGGAGAGCCACGCGAATCTCCTGCAGGTGTTCGCCAATCGCGAGCCGAGCCATCCGCTCACCGACCGCGGCCACGAACAGGCCGTCGCCCTCGCGCAGCGACTGGGAGGCCGGGCAACGGTCGGCCGCATCTGCACGAGTCCGTTGCTGCGGGCCGTGCAGACGGCGCACGTCCTGGGCGACGAACTCGGCGCGCCCGTCGCCGTCTCCGACGCCCTCCGTGAGTTCGACGTCGGCTCCTACGAGGGAGGCGGCGATCCGGCGCACTGGCGTGAGTACGACGAGGTGCTGGAAGCCTGGCTGGTGCGCGACGAAGGGACCCGCCGGGTGGGTGGCGGCGAGAACCTGCACGAGATCCGGGCGCGGTTCCGGTCGCTGGTCGACGAGGTGGCGGGTCAGGCGGGTACGACGGTCCTGGTCGGGCATGGCGGCTTGTACCGCTGCGCGCTACCGGCCGTCCTCGCCAACGTCACGCCGCGCTGGGCACTGACGCATCCGCTCGCCACCACCGAAACCGTGACGGCACGGCTTTACCGAGGCCGGCTGGTCGCCGTCGGGTGGGGCGACCTCGATGTCCACCCGGACGGCATGCTCGACGCGCCGACCCAGGTAGCCGACGGCTCGTAGGTGAGCCCAGAATCAGCCCAGGCTGGCGAGCTCGTCGGCGGTGAACCGCAGCGCGCCGGCGGCCACGTTGTCAGCCAGGTGCTTCGGGTCGCCGGTGCCCGGGATCGCCAGCACGTGCGGACCCTGATGCAGCGTCCAGGCCAGGCGTACCTGATGCGGCGTCACCCCGTGCGCCCGGGCGACGGCCTGCACCGCCGCGCCGTGATCCGAGGCCGCGCCGGCCTCGCGTTCGGTACCTGCGATGGCGAAGAACGGCACGTAGGCGATTCCGCGCGCCTCGCAGGTACGGACGAAGTCGTCCTCCTCCCGCTTGAAGTCCAGTCCGTAAGCGTTCTGCACGCACACCACGGGCGCGATGGCCTGGGCCTCGTCAACGTGGTCCTGACGTACGTTCGACAGGCCGAGATGCCGGATCAGTCCCTCGTCACGCATCCGTGCCAGCGCGCCGAACCGCTCCGCGACCGAGTCGTGGCCGGCCTTCTTCAGGATGCGGAGGTTCACCAGGTCAAGGTGGTCGTGGCCGAGCCGGCGGAGGTTCTCCTCCACCTGCGCGCGCAGCTGGGCAGGGGTGGTCGCCTGGTAGAAGCCGGTCTCCGGGTCGATGCCGGGTCCCACCTTGGTGGCCACCACGAGGTCGTCGGAGTATGGCGAGAGCGCGGCCCGGATCAGCTCCGTGGCGTACCTCGCCGGTCCGGTACCGACGCCGAGCGTGCCGCCCGGTGACACGTAGAACGCGGCGGTGTCGAAGTGGTTCACGCCGAGTTCGACCGCCCGGCGCAACACGGTGACGGCAAGGTCGCGGTCGGGGTTCGCGGTGATCCGCATCGAGCCGAAGCCCATCCGGTTGACGGTGACGTCGCCGAGCTTCCAGGTGCCTGCGGCGGCCGCGGTGACCTCCTCGGATCGCATCCGCCGAACCTACCCCGGCGGGCGGGCGGGGTTACAGTGCCAGCACGACGGCCCCAGCCCCAGGTCCCCTCGACCACGCCACGCTTGCCGGGCTCCTGGCCCGGCTGGACCACTACGCTGGGTGACGGCCGCGGCGACGGCTTCGCGGGTTCACCGTCGTTGGGGGTGGCGGCCGCTAGGGTCCGCAGGACAGACCCTGTGGGTCCCGCAGGACAGACCGACGAAGGCCGGCATCAAGGAGGATCCCGTGGCCTCTCGACTCAACCCCTACGTCAGTTTCCCCGGCAACGCCCGGGAAGCGATGGAGTTCTACCAGCGCGTCTTCGGTGGCGACCTCGCCATGAACACCTTCGGTGAGTTCGGTTCGCCGGACATGCCGGGCGCCGACAAGATCATGCACGCGATGTTGGAGACCGACGACGGCTTCACCCTCATGGGCGCGGACAACCCGCCGGGTGAGGAGCACCGGCCGGGCAACAACATCACGGTGAGCCTGAGCGGAGACGACACCGACGCCCTGCGCGGATACTGGCAGCAGCTGTCCGACGGAGGGCAGGTGGCCGTCCCGCTGGAGAAGCAGATGTGGGGCGACGAGTTCGGCATGTGCACCGACCGGTTCGGCACCCCGTGGATGGTCAACATCGCCGGGAGCTGAGCCGGGCGCACATTGCCGAGGCTGTCGGCTGTCCGGCCCGCCGCCGGCGGCGGAAACACGGTTGCCCCGCCGTCGGCCGGTCCAGCACAATCCTGCGCGATGAGCCACAGCGAAGGAACGCCCCAGCCGTCCGCGGCACCTCACGCGCCCGCCCCCGACCGTCCGGTGGCACTGGTCACCGGCGTCGGGCGGACCGTCGGCATCGGCGCGGGCATCGCCCGCCAACTTGCCGAATCGGGCTGGCACGTCGCGTTCACGTACTGGACCCCCTACGACCAGCGCATGTCCTGGGGCGTCGAGGCCGGCGCGACGCAGGCGATCACCGACGAGCTCGCCGGGCGCGGTGCGGCCACGGTGGCCATCGAGGCCGACCTGTCCGACCCGGACGCACCCGCCAGGATCTTCGACGAGGCCGAGCTCCGGCTCGGCGGCGTCACCGCCCTGGTGATGTGTCACTGCGAGTCGGTCGACTCCGGGTTGCTCGACACCACTGTCGAGAGCTTCGACCGGCACTTCGCGGTCAACGCGCGCGCCACCTGGCTGCTGATCCGCGAGTACGGCCGGCGCTTCACCGGCGCGCACGGCACCGGCCGGATCGTCAGCCTGACCAGCGACCACACCGTCGGCAACCTGCCCTACGGCGCGAGCAAGGGGGCGCTGGACCGGATCACGCTGGCCGCGGCCCACGAGTTCGCCAAGCTCGGGGTCAGCGCCAACGTCGTCAACCCCGGCCCGGTGGACACCGGCTGGATGAGCGACGAGCTCCGGGCGAGCGGCATCCGACAGACGCCGATCGGCCGCCTCGGCACACCACAGGACACCGCGAACCTCGTCGACTTCCTGTGTTCACCGCGCGGGCAGTGGATCAACGGCCAGCTCCTGATGAGCAACGGCGGCTTCGCCTAGAACAGCCCCTGGGCACGGACGCGGCACGCCGCTGGCCAACCCGGCCACCGAGGTTCCGAAGTGTGACGCCGACGAGGCGGGTGGTGCCGCGCAGACCGTAAGGTCGCGACATGACCAGGCTGTTGGTGTTCTCGCGTACGGCCGGATATCGGCACGAGTCCATCGAGGCGGGGGTCGCCGCGCTGCGCGACCTCGCCGCGGAGGCGTCGGTCGACCTCGACCACACCGAGTCCGGTGACGTTTTCACGTCCGCCAACCTGAGTGGGTACGCGGCGGTGGTATGGCTGCAGACATCCGGGACCGGCCTGCTCGACGCCGCCCAGCGGCAGGCGTACGAGGAGTTCACCGCGGACGGCGGAGGTTTCGCGGGGATCCACGTGGCCTCCGACGCCGAGCGCGACTGGCCGCTCTACGGCCGGTTGGTCGGCGCCCGCTTCACCTCCCACCCACGGGAGCTGCAGACCGCGCGCATCCAGGTCGAACGCACCGACGACCTCTCCACCAAGCCGTTGCCGACGCCATGGTCCTGGCACGAGGAGTGGTACGCCTTCGACACCAACCCGCGGGGCAGCGTCGAGATCCTGGCCACGGTGAACGAGGACGACTACGACGTGGGCTCCTCCGGCATGGGCCCCGACCACCCGATCTGCTGGCGGACGCAGGTGGGCCTGGCGAAGGCGTGGTACACCTCGCTCGGGCACCTGCCCGTGGCGTACGAGGACGAGACGTTCCGCGCCCACCTGTGGGGCGGCATCTCCAGCGTCCTGCGCTGACCAGGGTCCGCAACTGGTGATCGACTGCGCCGACCCTAAGGCGTGACGATGGCCCGGATCGCGTCGTCCAGCCCGGCGAGCACATCGCGTACTCCCTCGGCCGCGTCCCGGCCGCCGAGCTCGGCGTTCAGCGCCGCGACCACCTGCCGCATCCTCGGCCGGGCCTCCTCCAGCCGCGCCCGGCCGACCTCGGTCAGCGCGACGAGGTGGGAACGCCCGTCACGGTCGCTGCGGGTGCGGGTGATGTCGCCACGGCGTTCCATCGCCGCGAGATAGCCGGACACCGTGGGCAACGGCAGCCCGAGGGTGCGGCCGAGCTCGCTCGGCGTCTGGTCGCGTTGCCCGAGCTGGCTGTAGACCGCGTACTGCGCGGGGGTGACGCCGGTCGGCTCCAGCGCGGCCGTCAGCAGGCCGCCCACATGCTGGTGGAGGACGAACAGGTCGAGGACGACGTTGCCGCCGCGCTGGTCCAGCACGCGCGGCCGCCTCGGCCGGCGCTCACTCACCGCAGGCAGGGTCGGCGACCGCGCTCACCGTGTAGGGCGGCTGCCCCGGGCGGTGGTCGCCCTGGCTGTTCACCACATACAGCCGGCACCGGTAGCGGGCCAGGGTGGTGGGCAGGTCGAATGCCTGGCCGTCGGCGTCGGTGAGGATCTGGTGGGTGACAGCCCCCGACCGCAGCTCGGGATCGAGGTCGGCGACGTACACGCCGTTCGGGGCGCCGTAGTTGAGCACCGCGTACAGCCGGCGTCCCGCCAGCACCATGCCGTCGGCGCCGAAGCTGTGCCCGCCCAGGTCGAGTTGATCGACCGTGCGGGTGGCGACGTCGATGCGCCACACGGCCTCGGTGCCGTTCGAGGCCACCAGCACCGTGTCGCCGGCCGCGTCCGCCACGATGCCGTTCAGCAGCCAGTACTGCGCCGGGAACTGCGGGAACGCCGAACGGATGTCAACCCAGGGTTGCAGGGGTCCGGGCCGGCCGTGCCGGATCTGCGCGCGGTAGACGATCGGGTTGGCCCAGTCGGTGACGTACACCGCGTCCCGGGTGAGGGCCAGGTCGTTCAGGTCGGCCGCTCCGAGGGGGCCGTCGGGCGCGCGGCGTGTGGCCAGCAGCCGGCCGTTGCGCGCGTGCACGGTCAGGGTGCCGGCGCCGACCGACCACACCCGCCCCGCCCGGTCGGTGTGCACACCGCGCGAGCTCGGCCGGTCGACCGCGCCGACGGCGAACGGGTGCATGGCCGGTACACGCACGTCGCCCGCGAACAGCGCGCCGGTGGCGTCCGAGCTCACGTACATACGGCCGTCCCGGTGCACGGCGACGCCCTCCGGCACCACGCCGGGCTCCTCGGAAACGACGTAGGTGTCCGGCAGCCTCGGCGGGGCGTGCCGTGTGGCCGCCTGGGCCGGTGCCGCGGCGCCGAATCCCACTACCACCACCACGGCCGCTGTCACCCACAGCGTAAATCGCCTTGCCATACGGGGCTCCGTTCGCCACGACCACGGACCAGCCAGACCGAACAAGTTCGAGATCGAAGTAGTTTTGGAGCAGCATGGCGGAGTCACACCGCCGCGCGCAACCCCTCCTCGGAGTTCTCGGGCACCTCGGTCGTCGAGGAGAATCTCCGCAGGCTCCGGTTCGTGGCGGCGACCCCGGCCACTCCGGCCATGCACATCAACCCGCCCGCCACGAGGGCGAACGTCGCCGAGGTCAGGTCGCCCACCAGACCTGCACGGAAGTTGCCGACGTCCGGCCCGGAGACTCCGATGACGTGCTCGACGGCACTGACCCGGCCTCGGTGGGAGTCGGGTGTCGCCAGCTGCACGATCGATCCACGCGAGATCACCGAGAACGTGTCCGCCGCACCGGCCACCGCCAGGCAGCCGAGCCCAGGCCAGAGATACGGCGCGAGCCCGAACCCCGCAAGGCCCACACCCCACACTGCCGCGGTCACCAGCATCACCACGCCCGGCCGGCCGGACCGCGTGACGCGCCCCGACACCGCTCCGGCACACACCCCGCCCACCGCGATCGCGGTGAAGAACAGCCCCAGCGTCTCGGGCCGGCCACCGAACCGCTCGGCGTTGACCACCGGGAACAACGCGACCGGCATGGCCAGCACGGTGGCGAAGACGTCGGTGAGGAACGCGCCACCCAACGCCGGCCTGCTCGCGACAAACCGCCAGCCCTCCCAGACGGTACGGATGCCGGGGCGAGCGGTCGTGCCCACCGGTCGCATCGCCGGCAACCCACGCACGCCGTACAGCGCGGCGAGGAAGGTGACCGCGTCCACCAGGTAACAGACGCCCACCCCGGCGTGCGCGATGACCAGGCCGCCCAGCACCGGCCCGCCGAGCATGGCGAGCTGGAAGCTGACATGGAACAACGCCACACCTGCGGTCACTTGTTCGGTGGGCAGCAACCGCGGGACGAAAGTACGCCACGCCGGCGCGCCCAGCGCACCACCCGCGCTCTGCGCCGCCACGAGGACCAGCAGGACGGCGTACGAACGCAGTCCGGTGAACGCCTGCACCGCCAGCAGCCCGGCGACCATCAGCTGCCCGGCGGTCGTGACCAGGACGAGGCGGCGACGGTCGACCGCGTCCGCCAGCGACCCGCCGACCAGCCCGAACACCACCATCGGCACGGCCTGGACGAGGCCGAGCAGCCCGACGGCCGCCGGACTGCCGGTCAGCTCCCACACCTGGTAGAGAACCGCCACCATGGTCAGCTGCCCGCCGAGCCGGGACAGCGTGGTGCCCACCCACAGGCGGCGGAACGCCGGACTGGACCGCAGCGGCCGGGTGTCGAGGAAACCGTCGACGAAGCTCACGGCGCGCCGTCCCCGTCGTCCAGGTGCGCGGCGATCCGGTCCCTGAACGACCGCTCGCCGAGCGCGGCCTCCAGGTCGCGGACCACCTGGCTCAGCGAGTACGGAATCTCGGCCTCGAGGTCGGCGACCGCCTGCTCGGTGGCCCGCCACTCCGCCTCCAGGAACGGCAGCACCTCACGAGCGCGCGGCGTGACCGCGACCTCGCGGGTGCGGGCGTCGGTGCCGGGCGTACTGCGGACGAACCCCTCCCGGCGCAGCGCGGCCACCGTCTGGCTCATCGCCGAGTGGCTGACGCCGAGCGCGTCGGAGAGCGCCCGGATGGTCATCGGGCCCTCACGGCCGAGCCGGATCAGCGGCCTGGTGAAGCGCGGCCGGATCCCGGTCACGCCGCGCTCGGCGTACAGCGCGGCGATCTCGTCGTCCATCGCGGCCAGCAGCAGATGCAGCGGCCGCCAGTGGCTCACGTCGGTGGGGTCGGGGTGCTGCCGGCCAGATGGTGGCTGGGCAGGCTTTCGGGCGCGGTCGTTCGCGGCCGGTGGAGGGACCATGCCCGGAACTATAACAGCGCTTATATATCTCCGGTCAGCGTTTGCGGGCGAGCGTCACCCCGTCCCGTACGGGCAACATCACCGCCTCGACCCGCTCGTCGTCGCGGACCAGCTCGTTCACCCGGCGGATAGCCGTAACGGCCTCGTCTCGAAACGCCGGGTCGAACGTCCGCCCGCCCCGGAAGACGTTGTCCAGCACGACCATCCCGCCGGAGGTGAGACGGGGCACGATCTCCTCCTACAGCGCGACCAGCGACATCTGGTCGACCTGCACCCAGGCGTCCGCACCCGCTCCCCAGAAGCCGGCGAAGACCTCGATGTCGGCGTTGTCGCCGGGGTCGAAGTCCACGCTCACCTTCGTGTAGTCGGCCAGGTGGCCGAACGACGTCCGGGCGATCTCCCCGGTCCGTGCCCGCACGCCCAGCGCCCCGTCCGGCACGTCACGTGCGGAGGACCGCACCCACGCGGTGAGCCGGTGGCGGCGGTTCGGCCGCACCACGACCGCCTGGGTGAGGGCGTTCCAGCCCTGCGCCGCACGCACGTACCCGTTGTTCTTCCCGGCGTACGACTGGGACCCGTCTCGGTCGATGCCGCCCTGGCCGCAGACGAACCACGGCACCCGCACCTGCCGGTCCGGCTGCTCCTCGAAGCCCGGGTCGCTGAGCAGGTTGGCGGTGTCCACGGCCCGGTCGAGCCGGGTGCGCATGAGGAAGACGTTGTACGGGCCCCACTGCGACATCGCGAAGTAGAGGTCCTGGTCACCGGAGGCAGCCGACCACGGGTGCATGAACGGCGCGTACAGCGCGGGGTACTCACCGCCCTCGCCACCGCGGACGACCACCCGCGCACCGCTCCACGGGCCGGTGATGTCCGGCGCCTCGCGCATCACGATCGCGGCGCGGTACTCGTCGAGGTACATCATCAGCCAGCGGCCGAGATACGCGTTGTACAGGACGGACATCTCACCCGACGGCGCCGCCACCACGGGAACGGCGTCGGCCTCCCGAGCGGTCCAGCCGCGCGCGTTCCAGTACCGCCAGGCGCTCAGGTCCAGCACCCTCGTCTCCGGCACGCGGGCCAGGTGGATGTCGTACAGCCGGCCACTGCCGGTGCCGAAGAGGTAGACGAAGCCGTCGTGGCGTACCAGCGAACCCAACTGGAAACCGCGTCCCCACAGGGGAGCGGAGTTCTGCCAGCGGACGTTGCTCTTGGTCCAGTTCTGCCCGTTGTCGTCGGAGTACGCGATGCCGCCGTAGTTGGTGTTCCACGGGCCCCAGTGGTTCTGGGAGAAGTAGTGCAGGAACTGCCGCTTGCCGACGCTGACACCGGAGTTGGGGATGACGGTGATCTCGTCGTTGTCCACCTTCTTCGACGCGAGCAACTCCTTCGCGTGCCCGGGGCGGTCCACCACCATGTCGTCGAACGTCATCCCGTCGGACAGGTCGTGGTCGGACGAGCGGGCCAGGACGTTGGAACGCCAGTCCTCGCCGAACTGCCCGCCGCCGACCGTGCCCGCGCCGAAGGTGTCGCCGAACGCCATCAGCACCTGACCCGAACCGTTGTCCCACATCGCGCCGAGGTCGGTCCCCATCACCTGGTACCGGGTGTCGGTGTGGTTGATCGAGTCGGGGCCGGTCAGCTTGGCGACCAGATCAGCGAGCGTCGGTCCGGGGACGCTCGGGCCGGGAGCCAGCATCGGTGTGGCGGCGGCGCCGACGGACTTCGGAGCCGGCTGGCCGTGACCGCTGTCGGGGCTCTCGGCGCTGGCCACCTGCGGGCCGGCGACCGCCGCCAGTGGACCCGCCAGCGCTGCTGTGGTGAGGAGTGTCCTGCGTCGCATAGCCCGGCTCCCGTTCCCGCTACAGCGGCCAGAAATCGATTGCACGTTGGCCGGAGGCTAGGAGCCGTCCCGCGACGCCGTCAACGAACCACCATCGCCTGGCCGCACCCGGTCAGTCGCGTGCCCAGGGCTGACGGGTGGTGCGGATCCGCGTTCCCGTCGCCACGGCCTCGGAGACGGTCAGGCCGAGGTAGTGGTCCTGGCACGCGTCGGCCAGCGAGTAGCCGCCCGCCGGCTGCCCGTCGCCGGCGACACGCTCGGCCATCCGTGTCAGGCAGGTGGCGATCGCGATCTCCTCGTCGGGCAGCCGCGCCGGTGCGTACGGGTTGGCGTACACGCGACGATCCCCCGCGTACAACGCACGCAGGTGGAAGCCCTCCAGGTCCCCGCCCAGCCCGGTCTGCTGGCGCGTGAACGACGTCTGCACCGGCGCGGCCGGGTCGTCCTGCGGCAGGTAGGTCAGCCGGTCGTCGATCACCTCGCCGCGTTCACCGCGTACGACGATCCGGTTGCCGATGAGCGGGTGGAACCACTGCCCGTCGGTGAAGTCGTAGACGCCGAGCCGGTCGCCGAAGTCCAGCGTCGCGATCACCTGGCCGGCGTCCACGAGTTCGTCGCGGTCGGGCCAGCCGTCGCGGTCCGGACCACGCTGGAGCCGATTGGTGAAGGCGGTTCCGGCCACCTCGGCGTCGGCGAAACCGACGTCCAGCAACGTACGCAGCACCGCGATCGAGTGGTAGGTCTGGGTGGCCGACAGGTGGGCCGAGGTCACCTTGCCGAGCAGGCCCGAACGGCACACGGCCACCCGCCCGGCGTACTCCGGAAGGAACGGATACTGCTCGGCGACCTCCACGACCGCGGACTCGCCAACCTCGTCCCACAGGGCCCGCATCCCGTCCAGGTCGGGCGCCGGCGGCGTCTCGCTCAGCACCGGCACGCCGCGCCTGGCCAGCTCCACCACGAGGCCGGGGTTCGCCGCCCACGACACCGACGTGACCACGAAGTCCGGACTTCCGTCCTCCAGCAGCGCGTCCACCGTGTCGAACGTCGGCACGCCGAAGCGTTCCCGGATCTCCTTCGCGCGTTCGGCCCTGCGGGCGACGACTCCGGCGACGCCGAACCGGTCCGGCAGCGCGGCGGCGATCCGGAGGTAGAACTCCGTCCGCCAGCCGCTGCCGACCACGCCGAAGGTGGTCCTCGAAGTGTTCATGGAAGTCATGGCGGTCATCGTGCCTCCAGTTGGCGGCCGTCGCGACCGCCGCCCTCACCGGGGTACGGCGTACCGGGGTCCCAGTCCGACGCCTCGGGTGGCACGAACTCCGACAGCGGGAACGTGACCACACACCGGTGGCGGTGCGAGAGGTACGCCGCCTCACACAGCTCCAGCGCCCGCAGCGAGGTGTCCGCGACGGTGTAGTCCGGACTGTGGCCCGGCGCGCCCTCGTCGATCTGGCGGGCCAGGTCCTCCAGGTGCACCTGGTGCGGCGACCGGTCGGCGTCGGGGATCGGGCCGACGTCGGCGGGACCGGACCCCGTGACGATCCGGTAGCCGTTCTCCCAGCCCCAGAACTCCACCAGCCCGTCGGTGCCGACGACGCGGAACAACGTGTCCTTGCCGGGCCGGCTCTGCGCAACGTAGTCGCCACTGTGCAGGACGACCCGGGCGCCGCCCCGCGTCCACGCGTACGTCACCGCCTCAGTCTCCACCCGCATGCCGTCGCGGAAGGTCCGGCTGGAGGTGTCGCAGGTCGCGAGCACTCCGCCGAACGGGTCGTCGCCGAGCAGGTTGACGGCGTACTGGAACCAGTGGATCCCGGCGTTGATGATGTCCCAGCCGGCACACTCGATCTCCACCAGCCGGACCTCGCCGATGTCCCCGGCCCGTACCCGGTCCAGGATCTCCAGCGAGGTCGGCCGGGCGACCAGTCCGTGCGGAACGGCGAGCGGCGTCCCGCTCCCGCTCACCGCGTCCACGATGCGCCGGCCGGCGGCGGCCGTGTCACCGAGCGGCTTCTCCACCAGCAGGCCGCGCGGACGGGTCGCCAGCGCGGCCAGTGCGATCTCCTCGTGGGTGGGGGCGTACGTCGACACGCACACGACGTCGACCGCGTCGTCGGTCCCGGCGGCCGCGGACGCGTCGGCGAGCAGCTCGCGGTAGTCGGCGTAGGTGCGGATCCCGGGGTGGTCCGCGGCAAGCTTGTCCCGTACGTCGCGTCGCAGGTCGCACGCGGCCACCAGCCGGAACCGGTCCGAGGCGGCGAGCGCGCGGACGCTGAGCATCCCGCCGGACCCGCAACCGATCACCGCGGCGGAGTACACCGGCCGGTCGTTCATCCCGCCCCCTCACCGCCGGGCCTTCGGAGGGGCCCGCCGTGCCTACGTCGACGATCCATGCGTACGCCAGCCTGCCAACGAGCCGGTGGACGAGGGGGTGCCGCGACCGCAACCGGCCCGGGCGGCCGGTGACCTCGCCGCCCGATGACCGATAGCGGCCACACCACGCGCGTGACCACACCGCTGCTCGTGCGTTATCGCAACAGTGCCGAGCCCGTCGCGCGTCTGTTGGTTTCCCCCGTACCACCGGGCTCGTCCGGGCTCGGCACCTCCACGGACCCGACCGGAAGGCTGACCCGATGCAGCGCCTCCTGAAGAGCCTGGTCGCCGGCTGGCTGGTCGTTCTCGTGCTCGCACAAGCGGCGGTGCTCGTGCTCGTCTGGTGGGTGTTCATCCGCACGCCGCACGGCCAGGTGCTGGACGCGAGCGTTCTCCGGGCGAGCGGCATGGGCCGGGCCCAGGCAGACGGGCTCGTCACCGTCGTCCTCGACGCGGTGTCGCTGGCGTCCCTGGTGGTGGCGACCGCCGCCGTCGCGTTCGTCGCGCTGGTCCGCGGCAGGATCCGGTTGGCGCTGGTCGCGACCGTGCTCGTCGCGGGCGCAAACCTCACCAGTCAGGTGCTCAAGGACTACGTGATCGGCCGGCCCGACATCGGCATCGCCGGCACCGACATCGGCGCACCCAACAGCATGCCGAGCGGGCACGTGACGGTCGCGGCCTCCATCGCGGTCGCCGCCGTCCTGGTCCTTCCGCCCCGGCTGCGGGGCCTGGCCGCCATCCTCGGCGCGGTCTACACCTCACTCACCGGGATCGCGACGTTGTCTGCCGGATGGCACCGGCCGAGCGACGCGCTGGCCGCGCTGCTTGTCGTCGGGATCTGGGCCGCCGCGGCGGGCTACCTTCTCGTCCTGGGCCAACGCCACGAACCCGTTCGCGAACCATCCGATCCTCACCACCGCACCGTGGCGGGACTCGCCCTGGTGGGCGGGGCGCTCCTGGTGGCCGCCGTCCTCGCCGTCGGGTACACCGACCGCGGCGGGATGACTCCGCCGGTGGACCTCGACCCGGGTCAACTCGTCGGGGCGTACCTCGCCGGCGCGACCGGTGTCGCCGGGGCGGCCTGTCTGGCAATGGCGCTGGTGCTGTCGACACTGCACCGGGTCGTCCCGAACCTCGACCGGCCGGGCCTGGTCGAGACACTCGTCGAGAACCTGCGGGTCCCCGCGCCACCCACGGCCGGCGCGACTCCCTCGCCCGTCGCGGACCTGTCGCCGAAGGAGACGGCGGTGGACCGGAAGAACTGAGCCGGAATATCGCGAAGGATCAACCGAGACGCAACTGAGGGATCAGCGCGAAGAGCAGGCCGAGCCCGAACAGGACCACTGCCGCTATTCGCGCAATACGAGCGCTGCCACCGCGCAGGAAATGTGCGAGCGCCCCGGCGAACAAACCCCCGAAAAGAAACACGACCAGCAACTGACTCATCTACGCCTCACTTTCGCGCACACAATCACACAATTTGACGGTACCGCGGTCGACGCCTTCCAGCAGTGGCGCCCGATCAGAGAAACAGACCCCTGGACTCACCCGCCCGCGCCGGAGCGAACGCCGCGGGAATCCCTTGCATGGCGGGCGAAAGTCGTAGTCGACTCCTGCATCTTGCGCTGCGCCCGCCGCGCCTCCGCAGCACCCCGGTCGAATGCCGCACGCGCCTCTTCGGAATCGTCCCAGGTGTGATATCCCTCGAACTCGTGCGGCGCGCGTCCGAGGCGTTCGTCCACCAAACGGTCATACATCGGCGTGTCACTCATCGGTCCTGCTCCTTGGCCCAAAGGGCTCGGTCACGAGTCCGCTCACTGGGTGGGAACAGGTTATCCATTTCGGATTCAATTCGCACGACCGGGGGCAGCCGAAAACGCTCCCGGCGCAGTGTGCCCGCGAGAAATTCACCATACGTAGCGCTTGCCGTGCGTTTTGTTGTGCGGTCTGGCGTGCGCTCGGGCACGCGCTGAGGGGCTGCCCTAGTCGGTGGAACTCAGTGCACGGAACTCGGCTACCCGTTCGGACTGGTCGGTGGGCAGCGCCACCCGGCCGTAGATCCACAGCAGCAGGTCGGCGACCGTGCCGGACACGGCGGCCGGGCCATCGGCGCCGGGAGACCAGGTCAGCGCCGCGGTTGGATCGGCCTGGGACACCGTCCACGACCTGTCGACGTCGGTGGCGGTGAGCACGAGCGGGCCGGAGAGCGTTCGGCCCAACCGGGCGACGTCGTCGGCGTCGGCCAGAGAACAGGTGAGGAACTCCTCGACCGCGTCGGCCGCCACCTCCGGACGCACCGTCCAGGCGGTGCCGGCCGCGTTCGCGGCGTCCCAGTGGTGGACCACCGCCTCCTGTACCTGGTGGCGGGTGACGAACCCGATGTCCCGGCGGCCCGGGAACCAGGTCCACACCGGTGCGTCCTGGTCGGCCCCGCCGAGCACGTCGACCAACTCGGCGGCGCCCCGCTCGAACACGGCGACCAGCTCGGACCGGTCCGCGCGGGCCGGCCGCCTGGCCTCCTCCGGCGGCGCGGCCAGCCGCTCGGCGGCGATCGTCCGCCAGAACCAGTGCACCTCGGTCAGGTGCTCCACGAGGTCGGCGACGTCCCAGTCGGGGCAGTGCTCGACCCGGGCGTCCAGGTTGTCGCGGACGGCGGCGGCGAAGCCTCGGGAGTGTTCGGCGATGGCGGTCAGGCATGCGTCGGTGGAGAGCGTCATGGCGCCACACCCTAGAGGCGCGCACCGACCAGCGGCATCGGACTTTCTCCCGGCGGCTTCACCCGACGGCCGGGACCCGTGCAAGGACGAACACCTGGCAACGGCCTGCGGGCCCGAGCCCGGGCACCGGCACAGGAACGGAAATTTTCGCGCCCCGCAATCTTGCGGACCACGCAATAATCAGCCATGCTGGTCCGCATGACGACCCAGGACGGTGCCCGCGCCGGGTTGCGGGAACGCAAGAAGCAGGAGACCCGCATCGCGCTGAGCTGGGCCGCCATCCGCCTCGCCGTCGAGCGCGGGTTCGACAACGTCCGCGTGGAGGACATCGCCGCCGAGGTCGGCGTGTCCCCGCGTACGTTCAACAACTACTTCTCCGGCAAGGCCGAGGCCGTCGCCACCCGGCACCTCGACCGCGCCCGGCAGATCGCGGTGGAGCTCCGTGCCCGGCCCGCGTCGGAGCCGTTGTGGAAGGCACTCGAGCTCGCCGTGCTGCCGCGGTTCACCCTGGGCCAGGACGGCAACGCGCGAGGCGGCCCCGACGAGGAATGGCTCGCCGGCATCCGCCTGATGCTCACCGAACCCGCGGTGCGCGGCGAGCTGGCCCGGGTCGGCGCCGCGGTGGAGACCGAACTCGCCGCCGCGATCGCGGCGCGCACGAACACCGACGTCGACCGTGACCTGTACCCGCGGCTGGTGGCCGCCGCGGTCAGTGCGGCGCTGCGGGCCGCCACCCTGCACTGGCTGAACTCCGACGCGCCCGGACCGATCGCACCGCACCTCCAAGACGCCATCCGTCAGCTCGCGGCGGGCCTGCCCGTCCCGTAGGCCGCTCGCTCCTGTTCGCTCCCGTTCCCGTTCGCTCCCGAACCCGGCAAGCGATTCCGCACACCTCGGCGCCGATGCCGACCTGGCCGGTGCCGCGTACTCCCCCCGCCCTCATGGAGGACCCTCATGCGTCGCATCCTGCCCGCGATCGGGCTGTTCTTCCTCTCGCCGCTCATCGCGGAGTACCTGCTAGGCGACCTTCCCGTCACCGCGCTGTTCGCGCTCGTCGTCCTCGCCCCGATGTACGGCGGTGCCTCGCTGCTGATCCGCGAGGTCTGCCGCCGCCTCGGGTGGGGCTGGCCGAGCATGCTCACCCTCGCACTGGCATACAGCGTCCTGGAGGAGGCGATCGTCACCCAGTCGCTGTTCGACCACGACTACGGCGGCATGCACTTACACCTGCTCGACCGCGGTTACGTCCCGGCACTCGGCATCGGCCTGCCGTACACGCTGTTCGTCCTTGCCCTGCACGTCGTGTGGAGCCTGTCCGTGCCGATCGTGCTGACGGAGTCGATCGTCCGCGAACGCCACGACACCCCGTGGCTCGGCCGGATCGGCGTCGCGGTCACCGCGATCGTCTGTGCGGTCGGCGTCGCCCTGAACGTCCTGGGATCGCGCAAGCCGGGCGGGTTCGCCGCGTCACCCGCCCAACTCGTGGTGAGTGCCCTCGTGGTGGTCGCGCTGGCCGGAGCGGCGGTGCTCCTCGGCCGCCGGACCGAGCGGGCGCGGTCGGCCGGCGTGGTGGCGCGAACGGCCGGCGGACTGGTTCCGCCGCCTTTGCTGCTGGGCCTGGGATCGCTGGTCCTCGCGTCCGCGTTCGTCACCGGGTGGTACCACGGCCGGCCGGCGATCCAGCCGTGGGTGTTCGCCGCGGTCGTCCTCGTCGCCTACGTCGCCACCGTCGTCCTGGTCGCCACCTGGTCCCGCCGTCCGGGCTGGACGCCGATGCACCAGCTCGCGCTGGCGGGTGGGGCGCTGCTGACGTACGCCTGGCACGGGTTCGAGACCAGGCCGTTCGTGCCCACCCCGCCGTCGGTCCAGCTGGCCAGTCACGTCGTGATGGGCGTCTTCGCCGTGGCGGTGCTCACGGTGGCGGTCCTACGCCTGCGGGCCGGCGAACCACGTCGGACCCGGCCCACGGAGTCCGCTCCGGCTGCACCCGCCGCACATCCGGCCGGCTGACCCGGCTCACCGCCGCGCGGCGCGCCACTCCGGGGCGAGCACGGACCAGATCTCGATGTCGTAGCGCGTGCCCCGGTGCGGAGTGCTCTCCCGGAGCACGCCCTCCCTGGTCATCCCGAGCCGACTGGCCACGGCGATGCTGGCGGTGTTCGCCGTCGCCGCCCGCCACTCCACCCGGTGGATGCCCCGCTCCTCAATTGCCCAGTCGATGATCGCCCGGGCTGCCTGGGTCACCAGTCCCCGGCCCACGGCCGACGGCTCCAGCCAGCAGCCCACCTCCGCGTTCCCCTGGGCGACGTCCATCGTCCGGAAGAGCACTCCGCCGACGAGGGTGCCGTCACACCAGATGCCGTAGATCCGTCCGGTGTCGGCGGCGGCCTTGTCGGCGTACGACTGGAGAAGCGCACGGCTGGATTCGAGGTCGGCGACGGCGTCGGCCAGCCCGATGTACTCCCCGACGAGCGCGCGTCCCCGGTCCATGTGGGCCAGGAATTCCTCCGCCTGCCAGGGTTCGAGGGGACGGAGTTCGGCGCCTTCCTCTCCCAGAGATCTCACCCACATGGTGGCCCTCCCGATCGATCCGGCTCGACGCTCGAACGGTACGCGGACCCGGCACGGCATCGGCCGTGCGGGTCGACGTCCTCCGCGCGCCTGTCGTGCGTACTCCCGCCGGAGGTGGCGTTACGCTTCGCGGACCATGGCAGCAGCGCGAGGGCAGTCGGCCGACGGGGGTGACCTGTCCCGGCTGCGGCAGCTCAACGAGCGTGCGGTGCTGGCCGCGGTCCGCGACGCGGGCGAGCTGCGGGTCGCCCAGATCGTCGAACGCAGCGGCCTCGGACGCACCGCGGTGGAGGACGTGCTTGCCAGCCTGGTGGACCGGCGGTGGCTGGCCGAGGAGCGACCGGCGGTACGCGGGCGCGGGCGGCCGGCCCGCAGCTACCGTTTCCGTGCCGAGGCGGGGTACGTCGTGGGCCTGGACATCGGGGCGTACTCGATCCGGGCGGTGCTGGCCGACCTCGGTGGTCAGGTGCTGGCGACGGCCCACCGCCGGGTGAGCCCGGACACCCGCAGGGACGCCCGGCTCGCCGCCGCCGACCGTGCGATCGCCGACTGCGTGCGCGGTGTGGACGTCGCGGCCTCCCGGATCTGGGCAGTGGGTACGGGCACCACCGGACTGGTCGACCGGCAGGGACGAGTCGTCCGGGTCAACGCCATCCCGGACTGGGCGGGAGTCGACCTGGCCGCGCACTTTCGTCGGTCCGCGCGGCTCGTCGTGGTGGACAACGACAGCCAGTTGGCGGCGCTCGCCGAGCACCGGCGGGGTGTGGCGACGGACGTGCCGGACCTGGTGCTGCTGCACGCCGGCCGGCGTACCGGCCTTGCCCTGGTCATCGACGGGACGTTGCGGCGCGGCTTCCACGGTGCGGCCGCGGACCTGTCGACCCTGCCCATGCTGCGCTGGGAACCGGCGATCGACCACCTCCACCACTGCCGGGCCGTGCCACCGGACGTGCCGGTCGCCGACCGCGCGGAGCACGCCTTCGCCGCGGCGCGGGAGGGACGCCGGTCGGCACTGACCGCGGTTCGCAAGTACGCACGGGAGATGGCGCTCGCGGCCGCCACCGCGGTCGGTGTCGTGGACCCGCAGGTGGTGGTGCTGGGCGGGGCGTTCTCTCAGGCGGCCGACGTGCTCCTGGGCCCGCTCACCGAGGAGCTGACCCGGTTGTTCCCGCAGGGTCCGGAGGTGCGCGCGTCCACGTTGGGCGCGGACTGCGTGGCACTGGGTGCCATCTGCCTCGCTCTGGACGCGGTGGACGAACGACTGGTGGGCTCGGCCCGCGGCGCGCTTCCGGTTCTGGCCGCTCGCAGCCTCTGACCGGGGCCCGAAGGTGTCGCCGGTGCGTTGACCGGCGTTCATCCGCTACCAATAATGTCGGAGCCAGGCAAAAATGATCTCCGGCGCCGCCCGGAAGGCCGGTGCAGCCCAGGAAGAAGGCTCCCCAGTGGTCAGACGGATTCCACGTCGCACCTTTCTCACCGCCGCCGGTGCGATCGCCACCGCGACCGCCGTCGGTGACATCTCCTACGCCACGCCGGCCGCGGCCGAGGACGCGTCCGAGTACGTCGACGTCCAACTGCTGAACATCACCGACCTGCACGGCTACCTGCAGCCCACGACTCCCAGCCAGGGCAGCGTCATCACCGGCGCCGGTGGGGTGAAGGTGACCGTCGGCGGCGTGGGTTACATGGCCACGCACCTGAAGCGGCTGCGAGAGGGACGGAAGAACTCCCTCTTCTTCTCCTCCGGAGACAACTTCTGCGGCTGGCCGTTCGAGGTCGACGCGCACGCCAACGAGCCCACCATCGAGGCGCTCAACGCGATGGGCCTGGACTTCAGCACCGTCGGCAACCACGAACTCGACCAGAGCGTCAGCTTCCTGGTCGACCACATGATGAACGGCGAGCCGTACCCCGTGTCCGGCCGGGACGACAACTTCGTCGACTCCACCGGGCAGCGGTTCCAGGGCGCGAACTTCAGGTTCTACACGGCGAACATGGTGTGGGCGGATTCCGGGAAGACGATCCTTCCGCCGTACAACATCGAATGGGTCGACGCCGGCAACGGCCGCAAACTGCCGATCGCGTTCATCCACCTCACCCTGGTGGGCACCGAGGTCGGGTCGACGTCGTACCAGCCTGGGCTTCGGTCGCTGTCCGACCTCGACCAGGCGAACAAGCTCGCCGCCGAGCTCAAGGCCCGCGGTGTCAACGCGATCGTCATCAACATCCACGACGGCGGCGTCGCCGGCAACGACTACAACGCCGGCAGCAACCCGTCCGGTCCGGTGTTCCAGCTCGCGGCCAAGGCCTCACCCGACATCGCCGCCATCGTCACCGGACACTGGCACTGCCGGTTCAACATGATGGTCCCCGACCCGAACGGCGTTCCGCGTCCGGTGGTGGAAGCCGGCAACCACGGGTCGCTGATCAACGAGATCACCCTCAAGCTGGATCCCGACACCGGCGCGGTCATCCGCGAGCTCACCACCTCGACCAACCACGCCAACACCCGCGACGTGCCGCTGGACGAGGAACTGCAGGACATCGCCGACTACTGGACCGCGCAGGGAGCAAAGCGCTGGGCCACCCCGCTGGCCAGGACGACCGGCGACTTCACCCGCGTCCCCAACGCCAACGGCGAGTCCACGATGGGCAACCTGGCCGCCGACTTCGCCTACTGGGACGCGCAGCAGAGCCGGTCCGGCCGAGCCGACCTCGCCCTGATCGCCACCAAGCCGGTCTCGGGTTCGGTCGCGCTGACCGGAGACCTGCTGTACGCGAAGGGTTCCAACGCCGCGGACGAGGACGGCACGATCCTCTTCGGCGAGGCCTGGGGTGCGTTCGGCTACGGCAACCCGGTGTTGACAGTGACCATGCCCGGCACCATGGTGCACGCCGCGCTGGAGGCGCAGTGGGTCGAGCAGGCCGACGGCACGGTGAAGTTCGCACCGTTCGCGGTGTCCCGCAACGTGTTCTACTCCTTCGACACCTCCAGGCCGGTCGGGCAGCGCGTCGACCCCGCCGGGGTGCACATCAGCGGCCGGCGGCTGGACCTGGACCGCGACTACCGGGTCGCGGCACTGGCCTACACGCTCATCGGGGGCGACGGCTACAAGGTCTTCGAGGGCTTCACCGATCCTGTTCGTAACGACCGCGACCACGAGGGCTTCGTCGCGTACCTCCGTGCACACCGCACGATCACTCCCGCGCCGCTCGACCGGGCCCGGCCGGTGGGCTGAGCGGACCGCCGGCGCGCCCCTAGCCAAGGCGCTCGCGGTCGCGGCGGTCCAGGGCCGCCAGCGCCTCGGCGAAGGGGCGTTCGAGCCACGCGAGGTGGTCGGCCTCACCGTGGTGGTGGGTGGTGAGGTCGTCCGGACGCCGGATCGCGGTGTGGCGTACGTAGTCACGCGCACCCTCCACGACCGTACGGATGTAGTGCAGCCCGTCCGGGTCGGCCATGCCCCACGGCCCGCCGCACGCGACGAACACCGGCGAGGTGTGCGCGAACACTCGCCGGCCCCACTCGTCCAGGTGGTGGTCGCTGCCGAGAGCCCGCAGCGCCAGCCAGGAGTGGCCGTCGACGCGGACCTCCTCGGTGAGGTCGAGTGCGCGTTCGCCGCGCCCGGCGGCCGACGCCACCACCTCGCCGTTGCAGACGAGCTCCAGGCCGTGCAACGGGAAGATGCTGGTCACGCCGGCCTCGACGGTCACGGTGCCCGGCCCGGTCAGCTCCACCGTGTCACCGGCCTGCCTGCCGTCGACGGAGAAGCGGAGCAGCGGGCCGCCGGACAGGAACGTCCGGCCCCGGCGTACCGCACGGCACCAGCCCTCGTAGGTGAACTCCTCGTCCGGGTCGAGCCGGGCGTAGGTGCGGTACAGCCCCACCGGCACCGAGCTTGACATCTTGTCCGTGCCACCGACGAGCGGCATCCGGTAACCGGAGTTGAGGTACCGGTAGTACTCCAGCAGGGCGTCGTCGCCGTGGGCGAGCATCTCCACCGCGTCCGCCCGCCCGGTGGTGACCAGCACGGCCGGCTCGCCGTTCGGGTTGGGGAAGTGCGCGGCGACGACGGTGCCGCCCTGGGCGTGGGCCCGGTCGGCCCAGTCGCTCAGCGTCGCGTCCAGGGCGCCGCCCAGCTCCGCCTCGTCCGGGCCGTCACTCGACCACGGCATGACGGGTTCCTTCAGCCCCCAGAGCAGCATGTGGCCCAGCGCGTGCTGGCGGTTCTCCTGGCCGACGTAGGTGAGATAGTCACCGCCACCCCTGCCGTCCGCGCCGATCACCCGGCCGGTGAAGTCCTCGGTGTTGGTGAACAGCGCGCCCCACTGGGCCTGCAGGAGGTTGACCACGCGCAGGTCCTCACCCTGCTGCTCCAGCTGCGCACCGGCGGTCGACAGGAAGTGCACGTGGGAGTCGCCTGACCACCAGCCTTCCGCCGCCAGGTCGGACGTACGCCGGATCCGCAGGGTCAGCTCCCGCTGGCCCTTCTCGATCCGCACCGTCTCCCGCAGTGGTTCGTACTCGAATCCGCGGGCGACGTCCACGACCACCTCGCCGCGCGGAAGCCAGCCCTGGCAGGTGCCGTCGACGTAGGCGTACGTGCGCTGGCCGAGGGCGACGTCACCGCCCACGTCGAGGTGCCAGCTGCCGATGTTCTGGTTGACGTGGTTGTGGTGACCGTGCGGCTGGTACGGAACGCCTTCGGGGGAACGGAAGTGCACGCGGCACGGCACCGGTCGTCCGGTCGCGTCGTCGAGCACCTTCACGTGCACCCAGTTGCGGCCGGGGTCGACGAGCTCGACGCGGACCCGATCGTTCGCGGCCTGCCCGTCGCGTTCGACGTCGCCCCATCGCACCCGGCCGAGTTCCTCACCCTTGCTGCCGACGACGAGGGTCGCCGACGGGAGGGCGGTGACGGAGGCGTGCGCGGGGCTGGTCGCGGGCGGCCAGTCGCCCGCGCCGTAGCCCGCCCGGTCGTTGCCCGTCGGGATCGGTTGCGGGTAGGTCGCCACGCCCCGGTCGACGTCGAGGTCGAGCACGCCGTCGCGCCCGGCGACGTCCTCGTCGGTGACCACCAGCCGGACCGGCCGTCCCGGCGTACGGACGAACGGATGCTCGTCGAGGTGCCCGAGGGTGACGCCGCCGACGAGGAACGGGAGGCCACGAGGAATGATCTCCAGGCGTTCGATCACGGTGTCCGGCTCGGGGTTCTCCCACTGCCACAGGTAGAACGTCTTGGCCCAGCCCTTGTTGTGCTCGGTCATCCGGAAGCCGGCCATGCCCCAGCGGCCTTCGAACCGGGCCGCGTTGCTGTCCTGGGTGTCGCTGACCGCGAGGAAGGGGTCGCGACCCCAGGCGTGGCCGATGATCTGGATCTCGAAGCGTTCCCGGATCGGCACCTCGACGGTGCGCCCACCGGTCAGGTGGAAGACATAGTCCGCGACGTGACCGCCGACGCCGTGCCCGGCCGGGCCACCGGGCTCCAGCAGACGGTGCGCGACGACGACGTGGCGGGCTGCCTTACCGATGTCGATCGACACCGGTTCGGAGGGCGCCACGAAGCAGCGGTCCCTCGCGGGAGTTTCGGAACCGACGAGGAACGGCAGGCCGCGCAAGGTCAACTTGCCGAGCGGGGGATCCTGCTGCTGCGCGCCGAGGATCTCGACGCCTGCGTTGCACACGGATTCGAGCGAAAGTGGTTCGTAGCCGGGCATTGCCCGATCGTGCCCCCTGGTCCTTCCGCGGGGCAAGCGTTTTCACCGTGGACCGCGTCCCTGTGTCGTCGTGGCCGTCCGGGTTCGGTCTCCTGCATGGCCGTCCCTTCCATGTGCGCGGCGCCACGGCGTACAGCCACTACGACGATCCTCGCGCGGAGGTCACCCTGGCCCGGCGCGCACAGCTCAACGTGCTCGAACTGGTCGAGTTCGATACCCGCTACCACGACCTTTCCGACACGATGTCGGAGGCGACCTGGACCCGGGTGGACAAGGTGATCGCTACCGCCCGAGCTGCCGGCCTACACGTGATCCTGCACTTCGCGGAGTACGGCCAGTCGCTGGCGGCCGGCGGGACCACCCCGACCACCGTGGACTGGAAGCCGTACCTGAGCTTCGTCGCCAACCGCGTCAACACCGTCACCGGCGTGGCGTACAAGAACGACCCGACCATCGCGATGGTCCAGCTCTACGGCGAGATCGACGCACCGAACTTCGGTGTCCCCACCGCGGGTACGACCGAGCAGATGACCGCATTCTTCGCGCGCACCCTCGCCCAGTGGCACGAGCTGGCACCGAACATCCTCGCCAGCTCCGGCGGCTTCTCCTACCTCAACTACTCCAACAGCGGCATCGACTGGCAGACCATCATGGCCGACCCGAACAATGCCGCCTGCGGGGTCGAGGTCAACTCCACCGCCGACCGGGACGTGAGTGTTCCCAACGTCTCCTCGTACTGCGAGAACCTGGGCAAACCGTGGTTCCTCGCGGCCTGGAGCTCCTGCTACAACCACAACCCGTGGGGCCCCGAGGACCTCGACCACTTCCCCGACGACGCCACCATGGCCGCCCATGCACGGGAGATGAAGCTGCTCGCCCTCGGCAGGCGCGCGGACGGACCGGCTCCGGCCATGCCCGCGATCGGAAGCGACTTCTGGAACCTCGGCGCCAGTCCGGTGGTCGAGGGAACCTGCGACGTCGGGCCGCAGTTCCCGCAGACTTTCGCCGCTGTACGCGAACCCGTTCACCGCGTCGGCTGACGGACAGGCGCGGGCTCGCGTCAGTGGCCGGGGCTCGCGTAGTGGCGTACCTGCCGGTGGAAGAGCCGGACCGCGCCGGCGTACAGCAGCAGGCCCACCGCCGGCGACGCGAGCGCCAGCCAGGTCGGCACGAACAGGTCTTTCGTACGACCCAACAAGAGCGCGGCCGGGAAGAAGGCGGCGTATGCCAACGGCAGCACGAAGGTCAGCAGGTAACCGACCGCCCGCGGCAGCACACTCAGCGGATACGGCCCGAACGTCACGAACACCCGGTCGGCCACGCTCAGCAGCGGGGAGGCGTCCAGCAGCCGGAACGTCGACGAGGCCAGCGCCAGCATCACCGCCGACTCCACGAACGCGCTGCCCACCACGGCCACGACGAGGTAGGCCACCCAGCCCACCGACCAATCCACCGGCGCGGCCACTGCCGTGACCGACAAGACCACGAGCCCGAACACGACGTCCCCGACCGCGGTGATCTGGAAGCGCCGGGTCAGCAACTGGACCAGCGGGTCGACCGGCCGCAGCAGATAACGGTCGAACTCGCCTCGCCGCACCACGCCCGCTGTCATCCACAACTGCCCGGACAGCAGGCCGTGCAGGGCGTGCCCGGTGGAACGGATGCCGTAGACAAAGGCAACCTCGACGAAGCTCCACCCACCGATGCTGCCGAACGCGTGCACGATCACGCCGACGAACGCCAGTGACACCGCCTCGTAGAAGATCGCTCCGACCGAGGTCAGCACGAAGTTGGCGCGGTACTGCACCGCCGACGCCAGTCCGATGCGGAGCAGGACGGCGAACTGCCGCAGCGTCGACGGCGGCGTCAGATCAGCCACCCTGCACCACCACCCGGTGCCGCGCACGCGACCACACCCACGCGCAGAGCCCGCCGAGCACGACGATCCAGACCGTCTGAACGCCAAGCGCCGCCGGGAGGCCGCCGGGCGGGCGGCCGAAGTAGATCGCGAGCGGTGTGTACGTCGAGGCCTGGAACGGCAACGCCACGGCGACCGCCCGCAGCCAGTCCGGCATGAACCACAGCGGCAGGATCGCGCCCGACATGAAGGTGCGCACCACGAAGAACGTCATGGTGATCCCGCCCACCTCTATCGTCCAGAACGACGTGAGCGCCATCAGCATCGTGGTCAGCTGCGAGACGGCGAACGCGAGCAGCAGGCTCACCACGAACCATCCTGCCGCCGCCACGCTCTTCGGCGGAGCGAGCCCACCCACGACCAGGCCGGTGCCGAGGCCCACCGCGACCGTCGGCATGGAGGCGACGACGGCGCCTGTCTGGAAAGCGAGGTTCTGGGTCAGCAGTCCGATCGGCCTGGTCAGGTCCACCCCGATCAGGCCGTCGCTCACCCTGGAGGCGATCGAGTGGTACGGCGAGGTGTTCAGGACGCCCGCGATCGTGAGCCCCAGTACGGCGTACCCGACCGCGGTCCGCACGTCCGCCCCGGCGACCTCACCGTCGTGACCGGCGTAGATCGCGCGCCACACCACGCTGTAGAGCGCGATCTGGACCGCGATGGCCGGGTAGCCGAGCAGGATCGACGTGCGGTAGGCCCACGGTGTGAGCATGCCGATCCGTACCTGACTCAGCACCGGTCTCAGCACAGGCAGCCTTCTCGGCGAGGGCTTCCTGCTCATGCGACGCTCTGCGGCAGGGCGCGCTGGGTGTAGATCCGGCTGATGACCGCCTCCAGCCGCGGCTCGACGACGGACAGGTCGACGACCGCGTGCGCGGCGGTGACCGCCGCGATGATCTCCGGTGCCTTCACCTGGTCCGAACGGAACCGCAGGGTCACCACCGGCCCCTCCCGGGACACCTGCTCCGCGCCGTCGACCCTGATGTCGCTGGGCTCCGCCAGCGTCACAACCAGGTCGCGGTAGGGGCCGTAGCGCGCCATCAACTCGGTGAGCGCGCCGTCGTAGAGCACCCGCCCGTGGTCGATGAGGACGATCCGCCGGCACAGGCGTTCCACGTCCTCGAGGTCGTGGGTGGTGAGGACGACCGTCGTGCCGTGTTCGGCGTTCACCTCGGCGACGAACTCCCGGATGCGTTCCTTGGCCACGACGTCAAGCCCGACGGTCGGCTCGTCCAGGAAGAGCAGCCGCGGCTGGTAGAGCATGGCCGCGGCGAGGTCCCCGCGCATGCGTTGTCCCAACGACAGTTGACGAACGGGTGCGTCGAGGAACTCGCCCATGTCGAGCAGCTCGACGAGTTCGTGCTGGCGCCGGTCGCCCTCCCGCCTGGGTACGCCGTAGAGGTCGCGGATCGCGCGGAACGACTCCCGTAACGGCAGGTCCCACCACAGCTGGCTGCGCTGGCCGAACACCACGCCGATGTTGAGCGCGTTCGCCCTCCGCTCGCGAGAGGGGTCGCGGCCCGCGACGGACACCGTGCCGGCTGTGGGGGTGAGGATGCCGGTGAGCATCTTGATCGTGGTCGACTTGCCAGCGCCGTTCGGCCCGAGATAGCCGACCAGCTCACCGCTTCGGATGTCGAACGACACGTCGTCGACGGCCCGGATCACCTCGTGGTCGCCGCGGACGTACGCGCGGAGTGCGCCGAGGCGGCCCTCACCGCGCTTCGCCCGGCGGAACTCCTTCACCAGCCCGGTCGCGCGCACGAGTGGGTGCCGGCTGGTCGCGGTGGTCGGGTTCGGCGTATCCGGCGGGAGAGACACCGGCCACCCTGACAGCCGGTCCGGCGTACGGCAAGCCCTTATCGAGGTTCTCGACCGACACGAGGGTGAACGACGGAAGGCGATCTGTCGCATGCGACCAGTGGTCCGGGTAGGTGGTGTCACGCCCGTCCCTGATGGGTCGAGAGACCTGCCCTGCAAGGCGTGGACACGCTTGTTCTACAGGTGGAACCCGCCTCCGATCGCTCCTAGCGTTCGGGCATGACGCCTCCTCCGGATCACTCCGCAGCCGCCCTTCCGATGGCCGACCTGCACGTGCACCAGGAACCCACACCGCACCTCGACCGCGTTCTCGCGCGCCGCGAGGGCAGGCCGCCGTACGACTGGGCCGCGTGGCGGCAGCGGCTGGTGGCTGAGTTCCCGCCCGGGCCGGACCGGCTCGCCCGGGTCGGCACCATGCGCCCGGTCCCGCTGGAGGTCGACGCGGACGACGAACTCTTCGTCGCCCGGATCGCCGACGTGATGTCTGAGCACGCGTGCGCGGGGGGCAGCTACATCGAGGTGCGCTGCGGTGGTGACGTCGTACTCCGAGACGGGTTCATGGATCTCTTCCGTCGGGCCGAACGGCAGGTCCAGGTCGACTTTCCGGCTCTGCGAGCCGAGCCCCTGGCGATCGTGATGCCGGGTTCGGAATCACCTTCCGAGCTGGCCGCGAAGGCCGACGCCTGCGTACGCCTCGCCGGTGAGGGCCTCGCGGGTGTGGACCTGATGTGCTTTCCGTACCGCTCCGAGGCGGACTGGACGCTCGCGCATCGGCTGGCCGGACGGTTCGCCGACGCCGGCCTCGGCATCACCGCGCACGCCGGCGAACTCTCCACCGCCAACATCGCCGCTGCGGCCGCCACTCCCGGGCTGACCCGGATCGGACACGGCATCTACGCCGTCGAGTACCCAGCACTCATCGAGCTTCTGATCGCGCGAGACATCACCCTGGAGTGCGCGCTGTCCTGCAACGTGCTCTTCGGCGTGGTCCCGTCGCCGGCCGAGCACCCGCTGGTCCGGTTGGTCGACGCTGGAGTGAAGGTCACGCTGGCGACCGACGATCCGGTGCAGGTGGGTACGACGATCGGCGCGGAGTACGCCGCCGCGGCGTCACTCGGCCTCACCCGCGACCACCTGCTCGGGCTGACCCGCAACGCGATCGAGGCCGCCTTCACCACCGACCTGCGGAGGGCCGAACTGCTGGCCGAGGTCGACGCGGCAGCCGTTTCCCCCGCGCACTGAGGCTCGGCCCGAGACCACCCGAGGATCCTTCCGCGGAAGAATCACGCATGCACTCAGTCGGACATCGCGAAGTCGTATCTGGCGGGCACCGGATATTCACGACGGACCGCGTCCCGGTCGGCGTCGGTCAGCGCCCGCCCGAGCCGGCGTTCGGCACGCGCGTCCTGGTAGGCGAACCACAGCTGCCCGAGGGACAGCTCGCCTTCTCGTAGGTCCGCCGGTGCGAGGTCCTCCTCCAGCAGCCGCTCCACCAGGTCCAGGTCGCCGGCTTCCAGCGCGGCCCATGCCTGCTCCAGCCGGAGCCGCGCGTCCAGCGGGGTTCTCGCTGAGTACTCACCGAGGATCGCGAGCGCGTCGGCGGGACGGTCCGCGGACCGCAGTGCCCGTACGGTCTCCAGCGCGAGCGCCCGCAGGTCCGGTGCCAGCCGGTACGCGGCCACCATCCGGTCGGCCGAGGCGGCGGCGTCCCCGTCCACCGCGTCGGCGACCGCGAGGTTACGCAACGCCCACGGCGTCTCACCCGCGCGCTCCCAGGCCGCCCTGGCTTCCTTCCGCGATCCGTCGTGCCAGCGAGCCACGCCGCGGTGCAGCCAGGCCGTCGGACTGTCCGCCGCCGCTTCCAGTAACGGCAGCCACGAGGGCCCCACGACATAGGAGGCCGGCGCGCTCGACCCCGCCTCGGTGAGGTGGCCGTCGGCGAGCAAGCGCATCCACGGGCCCTGCTCGTCCCCCAGGGTGGCCTCGTCGAACGGCGTACCCACCGCCGGCATCAAGGGTGCGCCGAGCACGGCCCGGCGGCGTTGTTCGAGCGCTCCCCAGCCCGAGCCGACGTGCAGTACCTCCGAGGGAGCGTGATCGGCCCACGCGTCCGCGTCCCGCAGCGCGTCCTCCAGAACAGCGGCCGGCACGAGCGCGTCCACCGCCGCCTCGGTGGCCGACCGCGCGCCGGCCCAGTCCGCACCGTGCACGGCGGCCGGGTCGGCCTCCGCCATCCCGTACGCCTCGACCCACGACCACGAGGTGTTGCCCGGCATCGGCAGGTGCTCGGCCTGGGTGCGGGCCAGACCGGCCTGGATCTCGCAGTACGCCGAGTCCGGGCCGGACAGGAACTCCTGCCACCGGCGCCCGCCCGGTCCGCGCCCCCAGACGAACAGCTTCCGGCCCATCAGCCGATGGGTCGAGGTGTGCGCCAGCCCGCGCCCCTCGGCGTCCAGTGCCGCGATGAACGGGCGGCGGGCGGCGCGGGCGTCGAAGAAGTAGTCGGCCGCATGCCGGGCACGGGCGGGATAGGTCACGTCCGTCCCGTCCACGACCGGGATTCCGACCGGCTCCAGCCGGCGACCGTAGCCGAAGTGGTACGCGCTGTCGGCAGGAGCCACCACCCGGACGTCCTCGGCCTCGGGAACGGCGATGTTGGACCACCAGTACGCCGGCTTCTCCACCGGGTCGTGGTTGACCACCCGGACGTGCACCATCAGCACGGGCGAGTCGTCCGGAAGCCAGAAGTCGAGCACGTAGACGAGTTCGCGCATCCGCTCGAACTCGTACATCCGCAGCACCGGCTGCCCCGTCGGCGTGGTGAGCCGGACGGTGTGCAGCGGGGAGCAGGTGAGCGCGGTGTGGCCGGTGGTGCCGAGGTTCCACTCCACCCCGCCCGCGAACCACGCGTTGCGCAAGGCGAGGTTGGCAGGCTGCAACATCCGGTTGCGGTGCAGCAGCTCCCGGCCCGACGGCCGGTGGACCAGCGACGCGAGCCGGCCGCCGTGGTCGAGCAGGAACGTCGCCCGCAGGACGTCGTTCTCCAGTACGGCAACCTTCACCGGTGCCTCCACCCGGTCGCGGGTGTAGCCGTCCTGGAGCAGGTAGGGCAGGACGGTGGGCACCCGGCCGTAGCGCAGGTTGCGTGCCATCTCCTCGTCCACGCCGGAGGTGTCGATCTCGGCGTGCACGTCCCGCGTGGCCCGCAGTGGCGGCAGCGGGTTCGGTGCACCGACCGCCGCCACCGGCATCGTCACCTGCTCGGTACGGAGCTCGGCCATCACTACTTTCCCTCGTCTCCCTTGCCGCGCTGGTAGGAGTCCTCGTACTCCTTGCGCATCTTCTCACCGCCACCGGACTTCCACCGCTGGCGCCACTCCTTCAGCGCACTGAGCGGCTTGCGCCCGGAGACGATGTCGTTCTCGTACGACGTGTTCAGGTTGGTGAGCGCGGTGACCTTCTTCATCTTGGTCTCCGACAGCAGGCCCAGGCTGGGGTCCGCGGCGGAATGGGCGAGCTGTTTCCCGAAGCTGCTGGAGGCGCTCGACGGCGCGGAAGGTGGTGCCGCCGGCAGCGATCGCCGACAGGTCGTCGTCCAGCCTCACCTCGTCGTCCGTGAATCCACGTAGTGCCCGCTTCTACGACACTGTGACTCAGGTCGGCGCGTGCTCGACGTTCTCTGCTGGCCGCACACCACTCACCACTCACCACTCACCACGGACGTTGTCGCCACTTTCCTTGTGGACAAGGGGTTTCCGGCGAGCAGTGGCCGGTCTTGTCGGGTAGAATCGAACGCGTGAGCGATGGCGGTGTGGGCTTCGGCGACGGCCACCTGGGTGGGGACCCGGGTGGTCGTCGGGTGCTGCCTGCCGGTTTCGCGGATTTGCCGGGTGGTCCGGAATTGGCGGCCGCGATCGCCGCGGTGGACCTGGCGGCGTGTAACGGGTGGGAGTTGGAGGAGTACGTCAAGGGGACGCGGCGGATGGTTTGCTGGGCGGAGTCGGCCAGCCTGACGGGGGTGAACGAACTGACCTACGCCGAGCCTGGTCTGCGTGATGAGCCGGCCGAGCGCAGTGACACCCCGGACCCGATGACGTCGGTGGTGCTGGAGCCGTTGCTGGGGTGGACCGGTTACCGGGCGGCTCAGTACGTGGGGATGGCCGCCACGCTGTCCCGGCTCCCACGGGTGGCTGAGGCGTTGGCGGGCGGCCGGTTGGAGCTCAACGAGGTCCGCATCATCATCGACCGGATCACCGACGCCAAACCCGACCTGTGGGGTGTGATCGAGGACGCCCTCTTCCCCAAGGTGCTCGAGCTGCGGGGCGGACTGCTGCGGGCGAAGGTGGAGGCGGAGGTGGTCAAGGCCGACCCCGAAGCAGCCGCCAAACGACACCGGGAAGCCCGCACCGGGCGCAACGTCGCGATCTGGCCCGCCGTCGACGGCGTCGCCGACCTCGCCATCCGCGGACTGTCCGCCGATCAAGCGGCGGAGGCGTACGGCTACATCGACGCCATCGCCCGCGCGGTGAAGTCCACCGGCGACCCCCGCAAGCTCAGCCAGTTGCGTGCCGACGTGGCCTACTCCCTGCTCACCGGCGCTGCCGACATCGTTGACTGCTCCGCCCCTACAGTCACTGACAACCACACCGGGCAAAGCCAGACCAAGCCCAAGACCACGAAGGACGCAGCGGAAGCAGACTCTGAGCACTGCCAAGCGGCACGCGACCAGTCTGAGCAGGACGAAGCCGAGCAAGGCGAAGCCGAGCCGGACCAGTCTGGGCAGGGCGAAGCCGGGCAGGACGAAGCCGGGCAGGGCGAGTCTGGGCAGTGCGCTGCGGAGAACGAGACGCCGCAGGTACGCACCGGGCCCGAGCAGGCGGACCCCGAGCAGGACGAAGCCGAGCCGGACCAGTCTGGGCAGGGCGAGAACGAGCAGGGTGAGCACGGCCACTGTGGTGTTCACCGGTTCCCCGACCACGATCTGCACGACAGTTGGTGTGAGTGTGGCGACTGTTCTCCCGTGCCGGTCACCACCTGCACGGTGTGCGGCGGCGCCGCGACGACCGGCGTCTCCGTCCATGACACCGCAGCTCACCATGCCGCCGACCGCGGCTCGGCTGGGCAGAGCGCGACGGAGTGCGACGTGACCGGGGAGAACGTGGCCGGAAGCAGCACAACCGCTGAGAGTGCGGCTTCTGCGACCGGGCCTTCGGCCGCGGGTCAGATCCCGCGGCAGAACCGCCCACCGGATGAGACGGCCGACCCACCGGGCCCACCAGATCCACCCGACCCGCCACCGCACAACTCGACACCACCACCGCCACCACCGTGGTCTTCCACGCAGCCGAGCTGGGGGCCGATCCGAACGCGCGCCAAGATCCAGCTGAACATGCCCCTGACCACCCTGATGGGACTGTCCACCCGGCCCGGGGAGCTCGGCGGGTTCGGACCCGTCATCACCGAGGTCGCCGAGCGGCTGGTGGCGAACAACCTCACCAACCCCGAAGCCAGATTCAGCGTCGGTGTCACTCATCCGGTCACGGGGCGGTTACTGCATTTGCATCCGATACCGGCCAGATTCCTGCGCGGACTGCAGGCCGAGCTTGTGGCTGCCCGCGACCAGCGCTGCGTATGGACCACCTGCCGCAGACCCGCCGCCACCTGCCACCTCGACCACAACACCGAACACGCCGACGGCGGCGAAACCGGTGTGGACAACATCGCACCCCTGTGCCCACGCCACCACAAAGCCAAAACCGAACGCGACTGGAAACTGAAGCAGACCGGACCCGGCGAACACACCCTCACCGACCCCTTCGGCCGCAGCTACAGCAGCCGGGCACCCTCCCTCACCGACCCGGCGACACCAACCCAGCCCGCAACAGCCACCGCCGCCGGTACAAGGACGGCCGAGCATGACCTCCCGCCGTTCTGAGGGCAGACAGTCGGGAGGATCACCTCAGCACGACCCGACGGCCGACCTGGTCGATTAACGGCTTGACCGGGCGGCGGCTCTGGGTCGAGGTTGAGGCATGACGACCGAACCGGCCAGGACCTCGCGACCGACAGTGCGACCCGCGACGCTCGAAGACGTCGAACTCCTCAGCCAGATCGTCTACGCCACGTACGTGGAAGACGACCCGGACATGACACCCGCGGAGAAGCAGAGCTGGCTCGACGAATATCGAGTGAACACCCGGGATGAAGTGCTCGGGCGGGTGGAGAACAGCACGACGAACCTGATCTACGTCGGCGACGATGCCGTCGGCCGGTTGCGTGTCGTTCGTACCCCCGAGAAGATCTTCATCGGCGGGATCCAGGTCCACCCCGCGTTCCAGGACAAGGGGATCGGCACCGCGATCATCACCACGCTGCTCGACGAGGCTCACGAGTTGGGAATACCCGTCGAGCTGCGGGTGCACAAGACCAACGGGAACGCCGAACGGCTCTACACCCAGCTGGGATTCCGCCGTAACGGCGAGCTCGGCGACGAGCACGTGATGACCGCCGGCTGAGCGCTCCGTCAGGCCATCTCGACGATCACGCCCGCGGGCTCCGGACGATTCACGGCAGGCAGCGCCGAGGCGAGTACGGTCGAGAACACCTGCTTGCTGTGCGCCATCCGTCCGAGCAGCGCCTCCACGGGCTCGGGCTCCGTGACGACGCCGTTGGCGAAGTCCGTCACGTAGCCGAGCAGGGCGTACGGCAACCGGACCTCACCCGACAGCACCGTCTCCGGCCCGCCGGTCTGGCTCACAGCCGCCACGCCCGCGGCTCGAAGCTGCGCGATCTCGCTGCGGGTGTTGAACCTCGGCCCGTCGACGTGCCCGTACGTGCCGGCCGTCGCGATCGGGACACCGGCCTCGGGCGCCGCAGCCAGCAGAGTCCCCCGCACGTCCTCGCTGAACGGCCGGTCGAACACCCAGTGGCTGCGACGGGGATGACCCGCCGACTCGTACCACGTGCACAGCGTGCCGTCGGGCAGGCGGTTGGAAGGGAAATGCAGGTCGTCGAAGACCACGACCGAGCCGGGCCGCAGGTCTGGATCAACCGCGCCGCAGACGGTGAGCCCGATCGCCGAGGTCGCACCACATTCCAGCAGAGCAGCGATGTTCGCCCGGTGCTGGACGTGGTTGGACAGCCGCTCGTGGCGGTGCCCGTGCCGGGACACGTGCACGACGGAGCGCCCACGCACCGTCCCGGTGGTAACCTCCACGGTCCCGTGCACCGTGGCGATCTGCCGCTGCTTCGCGTTATGTAGATCGAGAAGCTCGTCGTTCCCGGACCCGCCGATGACACCCACGGGTTCGGCGTTCACGCCACTATTCATCCCGCCACCTCCACCTTCTGGCCCTCCAGGCCTTTACAGCCACGAATGCCAACGCCCAAGTGGCTCCAGCCAGTCGTGTCAACCTGACCTGGACAGTCGTACCCGGTCATCCACCAGTTCGCCACGTAGCACTTGTGCCGTGGATGATTCGGCGCCTCGCGCCGGGACGCATGCGGACCTGGCCGCGGGTCGCCGTCGGCGTCAGCCTGTCGGCTGGGCGAGGCTGGCCGAGCGGCTGCCGAGGGACTACCTCGTCGAGGTTCCCGCCGCACCACCGTGGCCTGCCTTGTTGCGAACGTACGCCGACCGGATCGTCGGTGGGCAACCCGACTCCTGGTCCACTCACGTGGCCGGCCATCCACCGGCCGCACCCACTTGGCGTAGTGGACACCGGGGCCGTTCACGACCATGACGCGCGCCGGGAAGCCGTAGTCGAGGGACAGGTCGGCACCGTTGACGCCGAGAGCGAGCAGGGACCGCGGACGGCGGTTCGCCGAACTCGAGGCGGCCGGATCCGGCTACGAGCGGGGCGTGGGAGCGCGAGGTGCGCCACGGTAGGAGTGGTGGAGCACATCACCTATCAGTTCGAGTACGACGAACGGATCCCGGTCGCCTTCATCGGTGCGGGCGGCCACTCCTATCGCAACGTCTACCCGTCCTTCCAGTACGCGCCGGTCGACCTGCGGGCGGTGTGTGACCTCGACGGTGAACGAGCAGCGACATACGCCCGGCTGTTCGGCGCGCCGCGTTCCTACGCCGACCACCGGGAGATGCTCGAACGTGAACGGCCGACGGCGGTCTTCGTCGTGACGTCGTACACCGAGGACGGCCGGGTGCAGGCGACCGACCTCGCCGTGGACTGCCTGCGAGCCGGCGCACACGTCTGGATGGAGAAGCCGACCGCCGCGTCGGTCGCCGAGATCCACCACCTGCAGAAGGAGTCCGCGGCGGCGGGCCGGTTCGTGATGACGGGACTGAAGAAGATCTTCACCCCCGCGATGGAACGCACGAAGGACATCATCTCCTCACCCGACTTCGGTGAGGTGAGCTCGGTCAGCGTCCGCTACCCGCAGAACCTTCCGGCGTACGAGAAACGCCGCGACCTGGTGGCGATGCGAGGGTTCCTCGACCACATCTACCACCCCGGCGCGGTACTGCACCACCTGATGGGGCAGGTGCGTGGCTTCGGCTACCAGTGGGAGCCGGCCTCCGGTGCCAGTACGGCCTCGCTGCGCTTCGCCTCCGGCGCGATCGGGACGCTGCACCTGGCCGCCGGCAGCGCCGCGACCAGCCCGCTCGAGCGCGTCGAGGTGGTCGGACAGGACGCCAACGTCGTCGTGGACAACAGCGTCCGGCTCACCTACTACCGCCGCGGCGCACGGCTCGGCTACGGCCGCTCATCTTCCTACGTCGTCGACGAGGACCACGCACCGCTGCACTGGGAGCCGGAGTTCTCCCTGGGACAGCTCTACAACAAGAATCTCTTCTATCTCGGCTACGTCCCGGAGATCCTGCACTTCTGCGACAGCGTCCTGTCCGGAACCCCACCCACCAAGGGCACGCTCGACGACTCACTCGCGATCATGCGGCTCTTCGAGGCCTACCAGACCGTGCCAGCCGGAACCTTCGTCGACCTTCCCCACGAGTCGCCACTGCAACCGCCACTGCCACTGCCACTGCCGAACGAGAACGGAGCAACCTGATGCCTGACGTCGCCACCGCCCTCGCCAACGTCACCGACCACGAGATCGAGCAGACGCCCTGGGGGCGCCTCGTCTGGATGGTGTCGGGCCGGCTCGGCAACTCCACCAGGATGACGGTGGGGCGGTGCTACATCGAGCCGGGGCAGCACAATCCGAGGCACTACCACCCCAACTGCGACGAGGTTCTGCACGTCCTGCGGGGCACGATCGAGCACAGCTTCGACGACGAGACCGTACGGATGAGTGCCGGCGACACCATCAGCATCCCGCAGGGTGTCCTCCACAACGCCCGCAACGTCGGCCCGGACACCGCGGTGTTCGTCATCTCCTTCTCCTCTCCCGACCGTCAGGTCGTCGGCGAGAACTGATCATCCTGTTCTGCGGCCAGGGCGTCCACGACCTCGGCCACGACCTCGGCCGCGACCTCCACCGTGAAGGGGCTCGCTGTCGGGCGGCGCAGGTCGGCCGAGCAGACAATGCCACCAACCTTGACCAACCTGGTGATCCGGCTTCGCGAAAGCCCAAGCCCGGCAGCAAGAACGTCGAGCGGTGACACCTCGGCATGTCGTCCCGGACTCACAGTCACTCGGCACGTCGAGGTCGGCGGCTCACCGACCAACTCCCACGCACCGTCCCAGTCCAGCCGGTAGTTGTTGCGGCGCGCCGTGCCGGGCTCGGCCAGCACGGCGGCCACCAGGTCCACGTCGTTGCGGTGATAGCCGTCGAGCCGCCGCCGATCAAGCGTGGTGACGCGGACCCTCTCGTGGACTACCAGCTTGGCGGTACGACCGCACGACCGGCAGGTCGCGAGGATCCACACGTCGAGCAGTTTGCCGTTCGCGTTGACCCGAAAGGTCCCGGTGGGGGTGTGCGCGTCGGCGCGGCAGTGTGGACAGCGGCGCCGAACGATGGGAAGTGCCGTTTCTCGGACATGCCAGATGACGGGAAGCACGTGAGCCAGCCCCGGTGAGTGTGGGGTCGCGCACCTTCGGAGAGCACGGACCCGGTCGACGGTGGCGGAGTCCGCCGGCCGCACCACGACTGGCTGTCCGACCGGCCTGTTCGGCGCACGGTCGGACGCGAGAACACACCCTCAGAACGAGGGCGTCGAGAAGTCGGTGAGACCTGGCGGTCTCACAGCTCGGGGCATGTCACGCCGTGGACCCTATGGGGCTGAGCGTGGATCCCTCAACGGAATAAGGCCGCTGCCGCACGATGGCGTACGGCAGCGGCCTGGGGCCTGTTCGGTGTCAGTTGACCTAGCTCACCTCGTCGCCGCCGGCTCCACGGTCGAGGTGGTCCTTCAGCGCGCCGAGCGGGCTGTCCCAGTCGCGCGCCATCGCGGCCAGGAACTGCTGCGCCACCTGCATCGGCGCCGAGTGCAGGCGGTACCGCACCCGGCGACGCTCGCCTGCCTCGGCGGTCACCAGACCCGCGTCGGTCAACAGGGCAAGGTGTTTGGCGATCGCCTGCCGGGTGATCGGCAACCGGTCGGCCAGGTCCGTCGCCGTGGCCGGTCCTCCCGAGGCCAGCTCCGCCAGGATGGCGCGCCGGGTCGGGTCGGCCAGGGCGACGAACACCTGCTCGGCGGTGGCCTCGATGTCGGCGGGTTCAGGCCGCATCGAGGTAGTCGACGAGTTCGCCCAGCTCGTGCGCCCAGCCCCCGATGTTGCCCTTGTACGCCGTGTCGTGGGCGTCGTCGGGCAGTTGGGCGAAGCCGCTCTCGACCACGGTGAGCCGGGTGCCGGTCCCGACCGGTTCGAGGGTGAACTCGACGTACGTGCGGCGCGGGTCGTCCCCGGGCAGTCCGGAGATCGGCCAGGTGAAGCCGAACACCGAGGGCTCCTCCACGCGTTCGACCCGGATCTCGGCCTTGTCGCCGGTGTCCCACGCCATCTGCGCCGATCCGCCCGGACGCAGGTCGATCGTCGCCTGCTGGCCGAACCAGGCACTCAGGCCCTCGGCGGTGGTAAGCGCCGCCCACACCTTGGCCGGCGGGTGAGCGACCTCGACGGTGCGCTCGATGCGATCGGGAAAGCTCATGTGCGACCTCCAGTCAGTAGCAACCGTACGGTTGCAACCGTATGGCAACCATCCGGTTGCGTCAACTGTCAGTCGCACCCCGCCGGAGAAGAGGGGGTCAGCTCGATTCGGCGGCCCGGTCCAGACATCTCCGGACGAACCGTAGGTCGACGCGGGTCTGGTCGAGTACCTGCTCGTACGGGAGTTCGTAGTGGCTGTGGAACGACAGCAGCCCGTCGAATCCCGTCGTGCGCAGGTGGTCCAGGATGTCCGGCCACGGCACCATGCCGTCGGCCAGACCGAGCCAGTCCGACTGCCAGGCGCGGCCGCCGCTCTCCTGCGTGGTGCCCGCGAACCAGCCGCCGTTCTTCACCCCGACACAACTGAGCCAGGGCCGCAGCAGGTCGAACGTCAGCCGCCAGTCCTCCCGGCCGTCCTGCACCACCTGGTTGCCCGGGTCCGGGTAGGCACTGACCGCCGCGGGGTCCCGGCCCTCCAGCAGCACCCGGGTGAGTGCACCGGAGGAGTGGATCGTGCCGCCGTGCAGCTGGATCGCCAGGCCGACGCCGTACGACGCGGCGAGGCGTTCGAGTTCGTCGAGGTCACGGCGCGCCTGGTCGCGGATGCCGTCGTACGGACGGGAACCGTTGTAGTTCCAGTACCCGAGCCGGATCAGGCCGACGCCCGCCTCCGCGCAGGCTCCGAACACCTTCGCGGTGGGGAAGTTCGCCGGATCGGTGAGGTCGGTCGTCGCCATCGGCACGTCGAGGCCCAGCGCCCGCAGGTCGGACACGGCGCGCGGCAGCAGGTCCGCCTCGTCCGGGGTCACCGAGAAGCCCGGCCGGATGAGCAGGTCGACGCCGTCGAAGCCGAGATCGGCCACGGTCGGTCCGATCTCGTCCAGCCCACGGGATCCGAACAGCTTGGTGAACAACACGGTGCGCATCAGATGGTCTCCTCCAGGCGGCGGCGGCTCTTCGTCTACTGTCGGGTCGTGAAGTACTGCTCGGGGTTCGTCGGCCCGGGCTCGGGGTAGTCGGACTCGATCATCATGGTCGGTACGTTGTGGAAGTCGTTGCGGACGATGCTGTATCCCTTCGGCGGCAAGCAGATCCCGATCGCGTAGAACTGCTCCCGGGCCATCGTCACGATCTCGTGCAGCAACCGGTTCTGCTCGTCAGCGTCGGCGGTGGCGGTCATCTGGTCATAGAGGCTCAGCTGGCGACGGACCGCCGGAGGTGGTTCCTCCCCGCCGGCGCCCCGGGTCTGGTACCACTCCGCCCACGGGAGGGCGAAGTTCGACTCGTCGCGGTACGGCATGTAGTAGCGGGGCTCGAGCCGCGGGTCCATGCCGCCGACGTCGCCCTGCCACACCACGGCGTCGAAGGTGTTGGCGTCCTTGCGTTCGTAGAACAAACCGCCGTCCTCGGCACGGACACTCATGTCGACGCCCACCGCGCGCCAGTAGCCGCGGACCAGGTCCATCACGTTGGCCCAGCCGAAACCGTAGTCCTGGCTGGCGATCTCGACCACGAACCTGATCGGTGTGCCGTCCGGGCCGAGCCGGACACCGCTCCCGTCACGTTTGCGATAGCCCGCGCGGTCAAGGTGCCGGTTGGCGAGAGCGACGTCGTACTCGGTGTACTGCGTGGCAAGTTCCCTGTCGTAGAAGGCCGACTCCGGCCGCGGCGCCGGCTGCGCAGGTGTGCCTTGACGCTGGTACGCCGCGACGATGATCTCCTTGCGGTTGATCGCATGGGAGAGCCCGACCCGGAAGTCGCGGTTGCGGAAGATCTCGCGCTTGACCGGATCCTTGTGACACAGGTTCAACGAGATGATCGCGGTGTTCATGTTCGCGTTGACCATGTCCAGGAAGCGGTAGTGGCCCTTGTCCCGGCTGCGGGCGAGCACCGGCTTGTTGCGCAACGACGTGACGGTGCGTTCCTGGAAGTCGAACTCGCCGTTGGTGGTCTTGAGCAGCATCACCTCGGGGTCGGAGACGACGACGTTGACGAACTCGTCGAGGTAGGGCAGCTGGCTTCCGTCCGGATCGACCTTCCAGTAGTAGGGATTGCGGGTGGCCACCACCCGGTCTCCCGTACCCACCGCCTTGGTGAGGACCCATGCGTTCAGCGTCGGCAGCTCGGGGTTGGCCCACCGGTCCCGCTTCGCACCGAACAACGCCACCCAGTCGGTGAACTTCTCCTGCTTGGCAAGGCGTTCGGCGTCCTTGGAGTACTTCTCGTGGAACTTCGACAGGTAGTGCCGCGGATGCTTCACCAGATCCAGGCCGTACGCCTTGGTCGCCATCCGCTGGGCGAACAGCGCGTTCGGCTTGGCGAAGGTCACCGTGAAGCCGTAGGTGTCGGTCTTGGAGATCCGGGCCGGCTGACCACCGGCGAGGTAGGCGGCGGCGAGCACGGGTGAGATCTTCTTGTTTCGCAGCACATCCTCGTAGGCGAAGACGATGTCGTCGGCGGTGAACGGCTGCCCGTCGGACCAGCGCATGCCCTCCCGAAGGCGGAAGGTGTACTCGGACGCGTCGGCGTTCACCTCGAACGACTCGGCCACCCCGGGCACGACCTGCTCCCGGTCGAAGGTCCGGGCGCCGGGCCGCCATCGCAACAACGGGTCGTAGCCGACCGTACGGTCCAGCCACGCCGTGTCCGCCCCCAGCATGGCCGCGTGCCAGGTGCCGCCGTACCGTCCGATGCGCTCGGCGGGCCTGACCACGAGCGGCTTCTTCGGCAGGCGCCGCTTGACCGGCGGCAGCTTTCCGGACTTCACCTGGCGAGCGAGCATCGGAGCCTCGGGCCCCTTGGCCTGCGCCGCCTTGCCCGCGTCCTTCTTACCCTGCGGGCTGGTCGACAACAGGCTGCAGCCGGTGCCCGAAGCGGCTGTGATGACGGAGACGGCACCCAACTCCAGTACCCGCCGCCGGGACGGTTGCGTAGCGGACCGACTGCTGTGCTGACCCCTTGCCATGTCGTCTCCCGGAACCTTGTCGGGACGAACACCGAGCGGGATGGCGGATTGGTGCAACGTTACATTCGCGTGCGGCCGGAGCAACCGTTCACCAGGAGCGCTGACCGGAACAGGCCGAGGCCGTAGGCGGAACGAGCGTCGAGGGCGGACGTACTAAATCGTTAGACTCCACGGCCATGGACGCCGCCAAGGTGAGCCTGCGAGACGTCGCGAAACACGCGGGTGTCTCACCGAGCACCGTCTCCAACGTGCTCAACGGCCGCGCGGGCCGGACCCGGCCGGACACAACCGAGCGGGTTCGCCGGGCCGTCCGCGAGCTCGGGTATGCACCGAACCAACTGGCGCGGCAGCTTCGCACCGGACAGGTGCGCACGATCGGGCTGATCGTCCCGTCCGTGGCCAATCCCTTCTGGGGATTCGTGGCGCTGCGGGTCGAGCAGGCCGCCCGCGAGCGCGGCTACCAGGTGCTGTTGTGCAACGCCGAACGCGACACCGAACGCGAGGTGCGGTTCGCGGAGACGTTGCTCGACTCCGGTGTACGTGGACTGATCTTCGGTTCCTCGCCGTTGTCGTTCGACCATCTCGGCCACCTCCAGGGCCGCGGGCTGCAGGTGGTGGCGTTCGACCGGTCACCGGCCGGCGTCAGCCCCCTCGTGGTCGGCAGCGTGGAGATCGACAACGTGCTCGCGGCTCGGCTGGCGATCTCCCACCTCACCGGCCTCGGGCACCGCCGGATCGGCTTGCTGTCCGGGCCGATCCGGACGGTCAGCCGGCGCGAGCGCCTGGCCGGTTACCGGCAGGCACTCCTCGACGCCGGAATCACGCCCGACGACGACCTGGTGTGGCAGGGCACGGCGGGCGGCACCTTCGGGGATGCGGAGAGCGCCGAACTCGGCCGGACCGGCGCGCACCAACTGCTGAGCAGGCCGGACCGGCCCACCGCGTTGTTCACCATCAACGACATGTACGCCCTCGGTGCGTACGCCGGAGCCCGCGACCTCGGCCTCCGCGTTCCCGACGATCTGTCCGTGGTGGGCTTCGACGACCTGCCGGTCCTCGCCGAGGTCGCGACGCCGCCACTCACCACGGTGCGCCAGCCGCTGCCGCAGATGATGCGCACGGCCACCACCCAACTGATCGGCCGGCTGGAAGGTGAGCGTTCCGGTCCGCCCGACCACACCACGGCGACACCCGAACTCGTCGTTCGGCAGTCGACCGCGAGGAGGAGCGATCATGAGTGACGCGAAGGTGGCGCTGATCGGACTCGGCGCCATGACCCAGCGAGTGCACCTGCCTTCTCTGGCATCGTTCCCAGACGTGCACATCGTCGGGGCCTGCGATCTCGACCGCGAGCGGCTGGACAGTGTCGCGGACCGCTACGGGATCGAGGGGCGTTACACCGACTACCGGCAGATGGTGGAGAAGACCGCGCCCGACGGGGTGTACGCGGTCGGCCAGCCGCACCTGATGTACGACGTCTGGGTGTGGTGCCTGCAACAGGGGCTCAACCTCTACGTGGAGAAGCCGCTCGGGCTCGGCCGCCACCAGGCGCAGATGCTGGCCACCCTCGCCGAGGACAACGGCGCGATCACCCAGGTGAGCTTCCAGCGGCGCAGCAGCCCGTTGCTGGCGAAGATGCGCGAAGCCTGCCTCGAACGCGGCCCGATCGTGCACGCGGTGTGCGAGTTCTACAAGTGCGACCCGCGACCGTTCTGGTCACCGCGCGACCACATGCTCGACGACGGCGTACACGTCATCGACACGTTGCGCTGGATCTGCGGCGGGGAGGTCGAGGGAACCGAAAGTCGTTGCAGGCGGATCGGCGTACCCGACATCAACTGGTTCACCGCCACCCTGCACTTCAGCACCGGCGCGACCGGCGTCCTGCTGTGCAACTGGGCCAGCGGCCGCCGGGTGTTCCGCGTCCAGATGCATGCTCCGGGCATCGCCTGCGACGCCGATCCGGAGACCAGCGCGCAGTTGTACGCCGACAACCGGACCGAGCCGGACGTACACGACGCCCGCGAGGTGGCCGGCGGCGACGAACTCCACGTGTTCGGTGGGTTCCGGCAGAAGAACCGCGAGTTCGTCGACTCGCTGCTGGCCGGAAGGGAGCTGACGACCTCGCCGTTCCGGGACGCCGTGAAGACGATGGACGTCGCCGACCGGATCCTCGCCCAGGCCGCGCTGCGCGGGGAGTGACCTCGCCCGTCGTTGCGGCCCTAGTTGTCGGCGGGATTGCGGGCAGCGCGGATGCGGGCGAGCTCGGCGTTCTGTTCGGCGGTGAACGGCCGCAGGACGCAGAACTCGTTACCCTCCGGGTCGGTCATCACCACCCACGAGGCGTCCGCCGTCTGGCCGACGTCAGCACGGGATGCGCCCAGCGACTCCAGCCGCGTCACCTCGGCGGCCTGGTCCTCCGGGCGCAGATCGAGGTGCAACCTGTTCTTGCCCGCCCTGACGTCCGGCACCCGCACGAACAGCAGATCCGGCGCCACTGCGTCGCAGATCGAGCCGGCCGGAGGTTCCAGCGCGACCTCGCCAGGTGAGTCGTGGGTACGCCGCCAGCCGAGGGCGGCCTCCCAGAACGCTGCCAGCCGGCCGGGGTCCGCCGCGTCGACGACGACGCACTGAATCGTGAGAGCCATCCGGCCACTCTGTCGGGAGCCGGGTGCGGCAGGCAACCGGATTGTGCCTGGCCGGGACCGCCGGCCCGGTCCGGACGTGCGACGCAGGGCCCTGGCGGAGGTGAACCACGGAGCCACCTCGTCGATGCTCTCCCAGTACAGCCGGGCCGAGGACGCCGCCGCTCTTCTGGTCGGCCCACAGCCACAGCTTCTCCCCGATCCATCCGGCCAGGCCTGCCGGTGAGTCGACCGGGCGGGTTGGGGAATCTCGATCGTCAAGGGCTCGATGATCGGCTCGGCAATGTCCCTCCTGCCCAGGTGTGAAACGTCCACCCTAGGCCGACAACCGGAAGGCCCCAGCCGGGCGTTACCTGACCACAAGCGGCTGTTGATCTGGTCACCCCGGCCGTCAGGACTGACTCTGGTCTCGCCGGCATCCCATGGCACACGGCACGGTCCGGAAGGATCTGCGCATGCTAGGCGCCATCGCCATGCACAACCCAATCGCTCGAAGGCGGTACTGGGTGGTGTTCGCCCTCGCTGCGACGTCCCTGCTTCTTGCTGCCTGTGGTGGCGGTGCGGCCGCGGGCACCGAGCCGCTGGTCGTGGTGGTCGACTCCACCCGGCTCGCGGGCGTGCAGCAATACCAGAAACTGCACCCCGGGGTACGTCTGCGGATCCAGGTGTTCGCCGACCGCGCGGCACTGCCGACGAAGGTGCTGCTGGACAACTACGCGGCCGACGCCGGCTGGCCGGACGTCGTCTTCGCCGAACCGAACATCGTCGCCCGCACAGCCGACAGCGTGCACGACTTTCCGCTCGACCTGCGCAAGTACGTGCCGAAGAAGGTCCTGGACAACTTCTTTCCCGGCTCTCTCGCCTCCTGCATGGTGGACGGCCGGCTGCTCTGCCTTCGTAACGACCTCGCGCAGGGCGTGTTGTGGTACAACGCGACGCTGATGCGAAAGTTCGGTTACGACGTGCCGACCACCTGGGAGGAGTACCAACGGCTCGGGCTGCGGGTGGCGAAGGAGCACCCGGGGTACGTCATCGGCGCGTTCGGCGACGCCCAGGCACTGAACATGTACTTCTGGCCGAGCGAGTGCCCGGTGGCCCAGATCGTCGGCCGGGACAAGGTCCGCATCAACCTTGCCAAACCCGAGTGCACCAGGGTCCCGCGGCTCTTCGACCCACTGATCAGGGCCAAGGTGGTCACCACTGTCAACCCGCTGGACGCGGTCTTCGTGCAGAAATACGGAACCACCAACAAGGTTCTGATGATGCCGGCGGCCTCGTGGTACGCCGAGTACGTCTTCCGCGAGGTCTACAAGACACCACCCGGTCAGCTCGCCGCGGCGATGCCGCTGCGGTGGTCCTCCGAACGCGAGATCCGTACGGGGGCGCACGGTGGCGCGGCGTGGATGGTGTCCCGGCACACGACGAACGTCAGGGCCGCGGTGGACTTGGCGACCTGGATGAGCACCGCCACCGCCTACCAGGGCAGCGGACCGACGTTCCCCGCCTACATGCCGGCAGCCGACGCGTGGGCGAAACACCTTCGTGAGGGCAGGTTCTTCGCCACCGACCCCTACCCGGTGATGCGCCGGGCGGCCGCCTCGATCGACCCGATCTTCGGCAGCGTGCGCTATGACGCGCCGTCCTTGTTCGAAAGTGACGTGATCGGACCGGTGATCCGCGGTCGGCCGGCTGAGTCCGGCCTGCGGGAGTTCGAGTCGCACCTGACTCAGCTCGCCCAGGCGTACGGCTACACGGTCGTGAGATAGGAGCCGGCGATGACCACGCCCGTGGAGGCAGCGTCCACCCAGCAGGCCCCGAACGGCACGGCCGGCCGACGGGGTTCGCGCGGCCGGGCCGGTCTGGCGCCGTACCTCTTCGTGGCACCGTACGTCCTGCTGCTGGTCCTCTTCGGCGTTCTGCCGGCGTTGTACTCGATCCTGATCAGCTTCGACGACACGTTCGCCCCCGGCCTGAACTTCAACGGCCTGCACAACTACCTGGTGGCCGTGCGCGACTTCAGGTTCGCCCCCGCGTTCGGCAATGTCGGTCTGTACCTCCTCATCTGGCTGCCGTTCATGACGGTGGTCGTACTCGGCCTTGCCCTTCTCCTGCACCAGCGTCCGGGGCGCCTGTCCACGTTGGCGCGACTCGTCTACTTCCTTCCGGGAGCAGTCACCGGCTCCGCCGCCGTGGTGTTGTGGCTGTTCGTACTGGACCCGACGGTCAGCCCGTTCGGTCCCGCCCTGCGGATGTTCGGGGTGGGCACCCTCCGCGAGGCGGTCGACGGCCGGGCGCTCGCGTTCTCCATCGCGCTGATGGCGTTCTCCATCGGAGCCGGTGGCTGGATCGTCATCATGTACGGCGCGTTGCAGAACATCGACCGCGACCTGGTGGAGGCGGCCACGATCGACGGCTGCAACGCCTGGCAGCTCGCATGGCACGTCAAGCTGCCGCTGATCCAGAAGTACGTGGTGTACATGCTCGTGCTGAGCTTCGCCGGCGGGACCCAGCTGTTCGTCGAGCCACAGCTGATCGGCCAGGCAGCGGGTCCAGGTGTGGTGAGCCCCACGTGGTCACCGAACCTGCTGGCGTACGACTTCGCGTTCAACATCGGCAACTTCGGCGCGGCGGCGGCGATCTCGATGCTCCTGCTCGTGGTCGGGCTGCTCGGTGCCTACCTGCTGATCTTCCGGACGAAGTTCTTTGAAGTGAGTTGACGCCTACCCGGGAAGGGCCGCACATGGTTGCTCAGGTGGAGACGGCCGCGGGGCCGCGCACCGGTCCGTCACGGCCGCACGGTGACGCCGGCTTCGCGCGGACCGCGGCACGGACCGTGCGGGTCGCGGTCCTGCTCGCGTTCGTCGTCTTCTTCGGCGTTCCGCTGATCTGGCTGCTGCTCGCCGCCACGCGCACGAACGACGACCTCCTGACCGGCTTCCCGATCGCGTTCGGTTCCTTCCACAACCTGTCGACGGCCTGGCACCACCTGCTCTCCTACAACGACAGCGAACTGCTGTCATGGGTCTGGAACTCCGTCGTCTACTCCGTCGGCGGTCTGCTCCTCACCCTGGTCGCCTGCGTCCCCGCCGGCTACGCGCTGGCCAGCACCCGGTTTCGCGGCCGGTACGCGCTGCTGCTCACCACGCTGGTGGTGATGATCGTCCCGGGCTCGACGCTGGTGCTTCCGCTCTTCATCGAGGTCAGCAGTGTCCGGTTGCTCGACACCATGTGGGCGGTGATCCTGCCGATGGCGTTCTTCCCGTTCGGGGTCTACCTGACCTACATCTACTACGCCACCAGCCTGCCGCCCGCGCTCCTGGACGCCGGACGAGTGGACGGCTGCTCGGAGTGGCAGCTGTTCTGGTCGATCGCGCTGCCGCTGGCCCGTCCGGTGGTGAGCCTGGTGGCCTTCTTCGCGTTCGTCGCCAACTGGAACAACTACTTCCTGCCGTTCGTGATGCTCACCGACGACCACAAGTACAACCTCCCCGTCGGCCTCGCGGCACTCATCCAGAGCGCGCCGGGAGTGCACCCGGCGTTCGCTTCCGAACTACCGATCTACGGGCCGGAGATCGCCCTCGCCGGTGTCGTCACCGTCGCGCCGATCGCGGTGATCTTCCTGTTCTCACAACGCTCGATGATCGCCGGGATCTTCGGCGGAGCGGTCAAGCAGTAAGGAGTCCCCGGGGTCACCCTGGCCCCCGGTACAGCGCCTCGGCGCGGAAGGGAAACCATGCCCAGCAAGCACTCGTACCACGGTGACAAGTCTCGTCGTCTGTCCCGCCGATCCGTGCTCGGCGGCACGCTCGCCCTCGGCGCCGCAGGAGTCGGTGCGGGTACTCCGGCGCAGGCGTACGCGGCGACGCCCGAGGGCCGCGACAGATCGTTCTGGCTCGCACCGGACGGGAACGACACGGCGGCTGGCACCCGCAGGCACCCGTTCCGGACGTTCCTGCGGGCACAGCAGGCGGTGCGAGAGGCAGTGCGGGAAGCCCGGCAGGAAGGGCAGGGCAGCCGCGGCCGCGCGCGCGACGTCACGGTGCACGTGCGCGGTGGTACGTACGAACTCACGGACACCCTCGTGTTCACTGCCGCAGACGGTGGCAGTGGCGACGCCCGCGTCGAGTACCGTGCGGTCGACGGCGAAAGCCCGGTGGTCAGCGGCGGTCGCCGCCTGCGGGACTGGCGCCTTCACGACGCCGACCGCGGGATCTGGCGGGCACACGCCGGGAAGGACGTCTACGCCCGTCAACTGTGGGTTGCGGGCCGGCGAGCAGTAAGGGCGCGAAGTGGCTCGACACCGCAGGGGTTCGAGGTCACACAGACCGGCTACGTCTACAGCGGCAGCGAGTTCGACTTCGCGTCTTGGCGCAACCTGCGAGACGTCGAGATCGTGTCGCTGCGACGCTGGAAGTCGTTCCGGATCCATGTCGACTCCGCCACCCCTACCGACGACGGCGTACGCCTGCAGATGCAGAACCCCGCCTGGAAGTACGCGTACGAGAACCAGCTTCCCTGGGGCAACGTCACCGTCCCCAACTGGATCGAGAACGCCTACGAACTACTCGACAGCGAAGGTGAGTGGTACCTCGACCGATCGGACGGCTTCGTCTACTACAAGCCGAGGCCCGGTGAGGACCTGCGGACGACCGAGGCCGTTCTGGGCGTGTTGCAGACGCTGGTCGACATCCGTGGCACGGCGGACGCCCCGGTCCGCAACCTGACCTTGCACGGTCTGCACTTCCGGCACGGCACCTGGCTCGATCCGAACACTAGCCTGGGTTTTGCGGCACTTCAGGGCGGCTACCACTTCAACGCGTCGGGCGGGCTGGACAAGCTGCCCGCGCAGGTGACGATGTCCCATGCGCGGGGCGTACGTGTGCACCGTTGCCGCTTCGAGCATCTCGGCGGTTCCGGAATCGAGTTGGAGAGCGGAAGCCAGGGCAACACCGTGGTCGGGAACGTCTTCACCGACGTCTCGGGCAACGCGGTCCAGGTGAGCGGAATCGAGGACGTGCACAAGGACCCGGCCGACACCCGGCTGATCGTGTCGGACAATCTTGTCGCGAACAACTACGTGACAGACATTGCGAGCGAGTACCACGGCTGCATCGGGATTTTCGTCGGCTACGCCGCCGCCACCACCATCGAGCACAACGTCGTTGCGGATGTCCCGTACACCGCGATCTCGGTCGGGTGGGGCTGGTCACACGATCCGACGATCGCGCGAGACAACCGGATCAACGCCAACCACGTCCACCACTTCACCCGCAACCTGATCGACGGCGGCGGCATCTACACGTTGTCCCTGCAGCCGGGTTCGCAGATCCGCGACAACTACATCCACCACCAGCTGATCAACCACTACGACGACACACTCGTCTACCTGGACGAGGCGAGCGAGGGGTTCACGGTCGAGAACAACGTTCTGTGCAGCACACCGAAGTGGTGGCTGAAGATCTGGACCGAGTCCATCCGCAACAACCGGGCCGTGGGCAACTACGTGGACCGGGAGGATGCGGTCTGGAACAACGGGACCGACAACGTGGTGGCCGACAACGTGGTGATGATCCGCGGCGCGATTCCCCGTGCGGCAGACCGCATCGCGAGGACGGCGGGCCTGGAGCCCGCCTACCGCGACCTCCTCCCGTTCCCCGGCGCAGCAACACCGCCGATCACCGAGGTCCTCGACCCGGCCTACGAGGGCATTCCCCCGCTCGGGCCTCCCTGGACCCCCTGACCGAACTCCGAAGGAGTCGCCGCAGCCGCAGTGAGGTCTGGAGGGCGGGTGCTCCCCCGTGCGAGCACCCGCCTCCTATCAGCGAATGGCTCAGGCGACACCCTTCTGCTGCGCGCTGCACTTCACGCCCCGGCTTCCCCACCCTCTTCGCGTACGCCGAGTTGGTGTGGCCGTTCCGAGCGCGAGCGGGTGCAGAATGAGAGAGAGGCCCGAACGCTCAGGCGGGCTGGAGCTTGCCCTTGAACATCAACAGCGTGGTGAAGTTGTCGGCGTACGGCGCGTTCAGCATGATCGGATCGCTGTCCGGTGGCCACTCCTTGACGCGTGCGCCTTGCAGAGCAGGGTTGTTGCCGTAGCGTTCCTCGATCGGGATGATCGGGAGCAGCTCGTTGAACGCACGGGCCGCGATCGCGACGTTTCGTCGCTGCTTCTGCTCGTCCAGTCCGGCGCCGGCCTCGTTGACGACCTTCTCCAGGTCGACCTTCCCGAACGCCTTGGTGTTCTGCGTCAGCGGGAACGCGATTCCCTTGCCGCCCTGGTTGGCGGCGATCGGGATGTTGTGGGTGAAGAACGCCGCCACGAAGGAGAAGTGCGGGTGCGGCGCACTCGACGCCCCCCAGCCCTGCATGGCGAACTCGAACCGCCCCTTGTCCAGGTCGATCGGCTGCTGGGTGAACGTCACACCCCGCATGTTGAGCTGGATCCCGAACTTCTTGAGCTGCCGGGTGATGCTCTGCGCCGCGGCCACGTAGTCGAAGTACTCCGCCGGATAGTTGATCTCGTAGGTGGCCGGCTTTCCCTGCGGCGTGAACCACCGGCCGTTGCGCCTCGTCCACCCCGCGGCGGTCAGGATCGACGCCGCCTTGTCCTGGTCGTGCTCGTAGTGGTTCAGCCGCGCCTGGTCAGCGTCCGACAGCCACTGGGGCACCAGGATGTCGGAGAACCCGGCCATCAGCTGGACGGGCTTGTAGGAGTCACCGCCCACCTCGGCGGCGAGCCGGCGGTCGATCGCGTGTGCGAGTCCCTGCCGGGCCCGGACGTCCCTGAACTCCGGAAGCTTGTCCAGGTTGAGGAACAACCCGCCCCCGGCGTAGGTCGGCGGCCGGATGATGCGGAATCCCTTGCTGGTCAGTTCCTTCTCGGTGGCGGTCGGGAAGCCGTGCGTCGCGTAGTCGACGTTCTTCGCCAGCACCACCGGCGTCACGTCGGTCGTCTCACCGTTGAACACCGTGATGGTGTCGAACCTGATCCGGTCCGCACCCCATCCCTTGTCGTTCTTGCGCAGGGTGAGCTGGGCGTTGGTGATGCTGCCGAAGTCGTAGCGGAAGGGTCCGCTGGTGAGCACGTCCTTGTCGGGATTCTTCGGGCGGTACGCCTGCAGATCCTCGTTCAGCTTCTTGCCGTCCGCGTCGTCCAGGCTGCCACCGGAGTCGAAGAGTTCCGTTGCCCGCTTGGCGAAACCTCCGTACATCGCGTGCGGGAACACCGCCGCCCGCACGACGTATCGCTCGATCACCGTCGACGGGTTGGTCATGGTGAACACCACGGTGTGCTCGTCGTCGCCGATCTCCGCCTTGTTCACGAACTGCCACTCGGTCTGGCGCATCACCCGCCGGCACAGGAACGTCGTCAGCACGTCCTGGCCGGTGATCGGCGAGCCGTCGCTCCAGGTGAGCCCGTCCTTGATCGTGTACGAGAAGGTGCTGGTCTTCTCGTCGAAGCCCCACTTCTTGCCCAGCAGGGGTTCCCACTTCTGTTCCTTCCAGTACCACATCCCGCCCGGAAGGAAGATCAGGTCGAGGTACATGCCCAGCCCGATCGAGTCGGTGACGCCCGACATCAGGTTGAAGTGGCCCTTCGGCGGGACCTGGTAGGGCCAGGCACCGTGGAACTCCCGCGCCTTCCCGGACTTCCCGTCACCGCCCTTCCCGCCGCCCTCGGCGGCGCAGGCCGTCGTCGTGGCCGCTGCCGCCGTACCCACGGCCCCGAGGCCGACGAGTTCCAGCAGCCGCCGCCGGGTCAGACTCCCCATCGTCAGCCCTCCGTCCGCGTCGCGCTCCGGGCACGTTGCGCCCGGGCGGTCGTCTGCTGCCCGGCGCGCCATGGGTACTCCCGCGGCACCGCCACCGGCTCCCGCGGCGCGCCGCCCCCGACGATGTATGCGCGCCGGTGGTCGTCGGAGTGGTTTGCCGAGGCGTAGTGCACGGTCCGGTTGGTGTGGATCGTCGCGCCGCCGGGTGGAAGGGGGCAGGCGACGGCGGCCGACACGTCGATCGTTCCGGGCACCACTTCCAGGCCGTGCACGCGTGAGTCGCCGCCGATCTGGCGGTGCGGCAGCACCTCACCACGGTGGGAGCCCGGAATGAACTGCATGCAGCCGTTGTCGACAGTGGCTTCCTGCAAGGGGATCCAGATGCTGAGCGAGCGATAGGTGTACGCCGGATCCCAGTACGCCTCGTCCTGGTGCCACGGCGTCTCCGCACCATGGCGCGGCGGCTTGTTGATGGCGTGGTCGCCGCCCATCGTGGCGGTCGGCCCGAGGAGTGCGGTGAGCACGGTGCGCACCCGCGCGACGGTCTCGCTGCGCAGAAGCTCCGGTGCGTACTGCGACGGCTTCAGGATCTGCGGCAGCCGTGCCTCACCGTCGTCCTCGTCCGCCCCGGCGAGGTCGAACTGGTCACCGGCCGTTCGCCCCGCCCGGTCGGCGAACAGCCGGTCGTAGATGGCCCGCATCCGCGCCACCTCGTCGGCGGAGATGAACGACTCCAGGGCGAGGAACCCCTGCTCGTGGTAGCGGGCGACCTGCTCCGCGGTGAGGTTCCACTCGTTCGCATCAGCCATGCACCGACCGTATTCACGATGTGGCGGAAGGGAATCCTCCCCGCTGGCCGCTACCGGCGGTCCCGTGACCGGCACCGGCACTCGCGGGTGCCGGCGCCACCCGTCAGGGAAGTCCGCCGGTCTCGGCGACGTGGGCGGCGATGTCCCGCAACTTGCGGTTGCTGTGCTGGCTCGCGATCCGCAGGAGACTGAACGCCTGCTCCCGGTTGACCCGGTGCCTGGCCATCAACATGCCGATGGCGATGCCGATCTCCCGGTTGGTGGCCAGTGCCTGCCGGAGGTGGTGGATCCGGTAGCGGTCGTCGGTGACCAGCGCCAGGAACTCCCCGTACCTCGCCAGCGTCTCGACGTACAGCACCGCCTCGTCGTCGAACGCCTTCGGCTGGTCGGAGTAGACGTTCAGGCTGGCGGGCGCGTGGTCCTCTTCGACGGACAGGACGACCATGGAGCAGCTGGCCACACTGCCGACGCCGAGATCGGTTCCGGCGCGCTGGGCGAAGTCGGCCCACTGCTGCGCGGTGTCGACGTGACGGACGTCGGCGAGCCGGTGCGTCGCGTCGTCGCGGATGGCGTCCACGCACGGACCCGACGCGAAGGCGTACTGCACCTCGTCGGCCCGGCGGGCCGTCTCGTGCGTGGCCACCTCGGTCCAGAACCGGTCCTCGCTCGCGCGGGTGATGCTGACCCACCTGGCGCCGGGGATCTGGCGTACGGCGACCTCGGCGACGGCCTGAGGGTATGGCGTTCCGTCGGCCGGCGGGGTTTCGGCCCACAGCTCCTCGAAGGCGACCTTCAGGAGCCGCACGACACTGGTCGTGGGTGTTTCGGTTGAGCGAGCCATGCGCGGTCCAGCCTCCGTCTGGGCATTGAATGCCTGCAGATCGGCTGGATCCTCAACCGGGCCATCAGCATACCCGGGAGCGCGCTATCCGTCCGGAACGGTCTCGTCGATCACCCGCCACCGCTGGTTGGGTCCGGCGTTGGGCTGCCAGACTCCGACGACCGAGCCGTCGGCCGTCGCCTGCCCGGTGACCTCGAGGTTGCCCGGCCCGGCGACGTTCGCCATCGTGTAGGTGCCGTCGCCGGTCGTGGAGAGATACCACCGCGCCGCCTCGTCCGGTGACGCCTGCGCCGGCTCGAGGACGAGCGCCCCGGACCGCACCGCCACCTGACGGCCGTCGTGCGCGCGCAGGTGGTGGTGTTCGCGGTTGGTCCAGCCGCCGGTCAGCCGGGCCACGGTCCACAACTGGCCGGCGTTCGCCGCGTCGGTGGTCCGGACGACCAGGGCGTTCCGCCCGGACGGCTCGGACGGATCGGCGGCCAGCGACCTGCCGCTCTGCACGCCGACGAACCGGTACGTGTGCCCGTCCCGGAAGGTGGCCGCGTCCTCGGCGATCCCCGCCACGTCGGTCACCACCATTGTGGTGACCGACCGCGGCGGCACCCGTATGCTCGCCTCCGCCCCGTCGACCGGGACCGGCGGGTGCTCCCGTAGTGCTCCGGACCTGTCGGTGACGATCGCGGTGACCGCGCCGCCCGGACCGACGTGGTCGAACTTCGACAGGTCGACGCGCAGGTCGCGAGGGTCCGGGGTCGGGTTGGTGTGGACGAGGGTGACCGTCCGCGCACCGGGGCGGATCGCCGCGACCGTGTTGGCGTCGTCGACCTTCACCAGGTGGTCGCCCGGCCGGATGTGGTGGGTGAAGTTGCGGGCGGTGTTGAACTTCTGGTTGGTACGCACCGGACAGGTCTCCGGCGTGTCCCGCGCGGTGCAGTCGAACGGCACCTGGATCTCGCCCCAGTTGCCGCCGAGGTCTCCCTGGCCGCCGGGCGTCATGTTGTCGTAGTCCTCGATCGGCTGCCAGAACACCCACGCCGAGGGCTCGAGCTCCCGCAGGTCGTCGGTGATGTGCTGGGCCAGGCCCAGTCCGGGCTCGATGTCCTCGAAGTCCTGGCCGTGGCCCCAGTCGCCCTCGACCTCCGACATCCACAGCGGCTTGCCGTCGGACTTGGCCAGGTCGCGGACCGCGGTGCGCCGGGCGGTGGCGTAGGTGTGCACGTTCAGCCTGCCCACGGCCGCCTTCACGTCGGCGGGATAGCTCGTCCAGTTGCGTACGAAGAGCGACGGGTTGGTCTCGTCCATCGCCGCGATCCGGGCGTCGGTGGCCGAGTCCTCCAAAGCTTCGGCAAGGGCGCGGACGACTCGCTGCTGGAGCTCGGGGCCGATGTGGGCGCCCTCCTGGCGGCCGCCGACCGGCCGGCGGCCGAAGCCGAGAACCGTGACCCAGTGGTTGGTGTTCGGCTCGTTGAACGGGTCGATGCTGTCCACGCGGATGCCGTGCGCGGCCTCCAGGCGTTCGGTGACTCCGACGACGTACCTCGCGAAGTCCCGGACACTCGTGGACTTCAGCTGGTCGGTCCACGGGAGGAACCCGCCGGAGACGTAGCCGGACCGGGTCATGAACCACGGCGGTGAGTTGCTGAACGTCTCCCACCTCGTGACGTACGGCCTGATCCGGTCCACCCACCAGCGCTGCGTGCGGTCGGCGTCGGCGTTCCAGTCGGCCGGGTCGTCCGCCGACCACCAGCCGACGTCCCTGCGGGTGGTGCCTTCCCGCGCCTGCCACCAGCCCGGCACGGCGCCACCGGAGCGGAGGTAGTCGCGGACGTCCGGAGCGTTGCCGCCGCCGATGTTGTAGCGGGCGATGTTGAGGCGGAGCCCGTCCTCCCCGAAGACCAGCCGGACCAGCGTCTCCCGGAGCTGGTCGGGGTAGTCTCCGGTGGCGTTGGCGAACCAGACCAGGCTGGTGCCCCAGCCCTCGAACGCAGGATGCTGGTACGACGGGTCCGGCTGGATGGTCGCCGAGGGGGTCGCCATGGGGACAGTGTCACCCCGGGCACCCCGGGTCAACCGGGCCGCGACGTCGTGTCGGTGATACCGCGTACGGTGTTGAACCGTGGAATCCGAAGACACTCGGGCGGCGACGCCGACCGACCTCGAGCGGTTCACGGCGTACAGCTACCTCACGGTCTCCGATCCCGCCAGCCGCGCGTCGTACTTCCAGATCATGCGCATCTTCACCTCCACCCTGCTCGCGGACCTTTCCGCCCACGAGGTCGCCGAGCGCCTCGGCAGGTCCGAGCAACCGGGTACGCCGAACGGCTCGGTCGACAACGTCGCCGCCCGGCTGGAGCAACTCAAGGAGTGGGGCAACCTTCTCCCCAGCTCCCGCCCGGTCAAGGCGTCCAGCATCCGCGACTACCACCGGGTGCGCTCCCGGTTCCAGCTCTCACCACTGGGCGAGCACGTCCAGCGGCAGGCGGAGGAGATCCTCGCCGCCGCCGACGCCGTACGCGAGGTCAGCCGCGAGTTGCTCGCCCTCGTGGCTCGCGGGCTGGCCGGCTTGGCGACCGAGACCGAGAATCACCCCCAGCTCGACCCGCGGGATGCGTTGGAACGGATATCGGCGGTCTTCACGCAGTTCGGCGAGTTCGCCGACTCCGTACGCGACTTCTACGCCTACCTCGGCCAGGTGATCTTCCGGTACGACCTCGACTCGGTCGAGTTCGCGGGCTTCAAGGAGCTGCTGCTCGACTATGCCGAGACGATCACGGAGGACGTCGCACATTACGCGCCCCAGATCCGCCGCAGCCTGGACCTCCTGGCGCCACACCTTCCCGACGTCCTCAAACGGGTCGACGACTTCGATCAGGGGCTGCAGGGCCTGTCCCGCGTCGGGGTGGAGGTCCAGCGCAGCCGGGGCAGGGAGCTTGCCGACTGGGAAGGCCTGCGCGCGTGGTTCTTCGACGACGGCGAGGGGAGTCAGGTCGACCAGTTGCGGGAGGCCACGATGCGTGCGCTGCAGGCGCTGCTGGCCAACGCCAAACGCCTGATCCGTACATCCACAGGCGAACTCTCCCGTCGCAAGGACCTACTCAAGCTCGCGCGGTGGTTCGACACCGCCGACGACGCCACCGCGCACGACCTCTACGTCGCCGCGTTCGGCATCTACGGCGCCCGCCACCTCGGCATCGCTCCGGACCACGACCTCGACGTACCCGCGACGACAAGCTGGTGGTCGGGGCCGACGGTGCCCGTGCCGCTGGCCCTGCGTGAGCGCGGTTCACGCGCACCGCGTGGTCGCACGGCCGCCGCCGAGGACTACACCGCCCAGCGGGACTGGCTCCGCCAGGAAGCCCAAGCGGAGGCGGAGCGCCGGCACGCCGCGGCTGCCGAGTTGCGCGGCGCGGGCGGACGGTGGTCCGACGTACGACTGTCGGGGAGTGCCACCCGCCTACTCCTCGACCTGTTGGCCCGCTGCCTCGCCACGGCTCCGCCCACCTTCGACATCGCGGCCTCGGCCGACGCCGACCTGGAGGTGCGGGTGCGGCTGCGCCGCTCACCGGGGACGGCCACGGTGGTCCGGGGTTTCGACGGCGACCTGATACTCGACGACCTCACTCTCGTCGTGGACAGCCCTTCCCAGCGGTTGGAGGCGGGATGACCGATCTTGCCTCGCGAGCGGCCGACGAGCGCCGCCACGCGGCGCGGACCTTGCTGCGCAGTCCGCTGGTGACCGGGCGGAGCCACCCGGAGGAGTTTCGGCTGATCAGGCGGCACGCGGTCGAACTCGCGTCGCAGTTCCAGCAGTTGCTGGGCTATCGCCTGGTGGTGGAGTCGAACTTCGCCCGTCTTCACAAGGCAGGTCTCGGGCGTGGAAGCGGGCGGCGGCTCACCCGGTCGTCCGGCGCACCGTTCACGCCTCGCACCTACGCCTACCTCGCGCTCACTCTCTCGGTGCTCACCACCGCACCCGAGCAACTGCTGTTCTCCGAACTCCTCGCCCGCATCCGCGTGGCGGCGGCAGAGGCAGGAATCGACCTCGGCGATCCCAACCGCGGGACGGAGAAGCGCGCGCTGGTAGCCGCACTCCGGCAGCTGAACAACTGGCAGATCCTCACCGAGGACGACGGGTCGGTGGAGGCATACGTCGGTGACGAGCGCGCGGAGGCGCTGCTCACCATCGACCGGGAGATCGCCCGGCGTACGGTCAGCGGGCCGATCGGCTCGGCCGGTGGCTGGGAGGAGCTCATCGACCGGTCGGCCGGATCCGACCTGGGTCCGCGGCACAGCGTGCGACGCCGGCTGGTCGAGACGCCGGTCGTCTACCTCGACGACCTCAGCGACGAGGAGCGTGACTGGCTACGGCGCAACCAGCGCCGCGAGCAGCGGGTCCTCGAGGAGGCCCTCGGCCTGGACGCCGAGATCCGGGCGGAGGGCGTCGGCCTCTTCGACCCCGAGGAGGAGCTCACCGACCTGTCCTTCCCGGCCACCGGCACGCTCTCGTGGCTCGCCCTGCTCCTCCTCGAACGGCTGGTGACCGAACTCCGGCCGGACGAGCCGACCATCTCGGTGCCGATCCCCGACAGCCTGGTCGACGGCCTGATCGCCGAACTCGTCGAGCGGCACGGCCGGGCGTTCGCCAAGGACCTGCTCGAGGACCGCGGCCAGCTACGGGAGAGCGTCCTGGAACGACTGCAGGCTTTTCGCCTCGTCGACCGGCGGGAGAATGGTTGGCTGTTGTCCGCCGCGGCCGCCCGCTACGCCCCGAAGGTGCACCTGTGACCCACGCCGCCCAGCCCGACCAGCCGGCCGACCCGCATCGCTTCCGGCTCAGCCGTGCCGGGATCCACCAGGTCTGGCAGTACGACGAGGAGTTCCGCTTCGGCGACGGACGGCTGCTGCTGCGCGGGAAGAACGGCGCGGGCAAGTCCAAGGCGCTGGAGATTCTGTTGCCGTTCCTGCTCGACGGTGACACCCGGCGGTTGGACGCCGCAGGCGGCGGAAAGACGACGCTCAGGTGGTTGATGCTCGGCGGCTGGAGCGGTGGCACGAACCGCCTCGGGTTCGTATGGCTGGAGTTCGCACGGGTCGAGGACGGCGAGTCCGAGACGCTCACCCTGGGCGCCGCGATCAAGGCGTCCACCTCGACCAACGAGGCGAAGGCAACTTACTTCGTCACCACCCGCGTGGTCGAAGGACTCCATCTGCGAGATCCGAGCCGGCGCCCCTCGGTCGACCAACTGCGCGAGCTCGTCGGACCCGAGAACTGCTACGAGCGCGCCGGAGAATACCGTGCGCGAGTGGCCCGGGAACTCTTCGGGCTCACCGACCTGGCCCGCTACCGCAACCTGGTGCACCTTCTCTACGGTCTGCGGCGGCCCACGATCGGTGACCGGATCGAGTCGGGTGAACTCGTCAACGTCCTGCGCGACGCGCTGCCACCGCTCGACGACGACCTCCTCGACCGGGTGGCCCACAACTTCGACGACCTGGATGCGGTCCGCGACGAGCTCGGACGACTGGAACGCACAGACGCCGCGTTGACCACCTTCCTGGCCAGCTATCGCGGTTACCTCCGTGGCGTGCTTCGTCACCGCACCGGCCTGGTCCAGAAGTCTCTCGCCGAGCTGAGAGAAGCTCGCCGCGAGACCGGAGCGGCCGAACGCCGGCTGGCGTCTCTGACCGAGCAGGAGACGGCCGCGGCGAAGGCGGTGGAGGATCTCGACCGCGCGCGGCGGGATGCCGAAGCACAGCTGCGAGCCCTCCGCGACAGCGCGGCCTACCAGGCGCTCACCGACCTTCGCGAACGCCGCGAACGCGTCACAGCACATCGTCAGGCCGTCCGCGCGGCGTGGAACGCGTCCGCGATCGCCAGGACGGCGGAGGAGAGCGCCGTCCAGCGACTCGGTCAGGAGACCGACGACATCGGTCGTGGGCTGACAGACCTGCGCGGCGACGTACGACATCTCCGCGGGCTGGTGCGAAGCAGCGGCCTCGACGAGGCGCTGGTGCCGGAATCCCCGGCCGCCGGTACGACAGTCCTCGCACCCGCGGTGACGGGAGTCCTCACCGACGAGACGGGCCGCCTGCTGGAGGTGAGCCGCTCGACGGTCCGTGCCGTGGGCCTGCTCCCGGGCCAGCTCGAGGAGTGGCGACATGGGCTCGGCGAGGCCACGACGGTGGCGAAGGCCCGTCGTCGCGCCGCGCGGGAACTTCGAGGCGACCTCGACCAGGTGACAGCGGCCGAGCGAAAAGCCGACGGGCTCCGCGAGCAGGCCGGGCGGATGGAGGCCGAGGTCGTCGCCGCCGATGAACGCCGGCAGGCACGCCAGAACGAGCTCCTCGAGGTCTCCGGTGCCTACGCCGATGCTGTCCGAGCCTGGGCACGCGGGCTGCCCGACCCCGAACCCGTCACCAGGTTGGTCGGCACGCCTGACGACTCCGACCTGCCGGTCGAGGACCGCGCACTACCGCCGGCAACACCCGAGACGATCGCGGTCGCCGCCCGGACAAGCTCCGAGCCCGTCCTGCGAGCCCACGAGGAACGCCGCGACGAACTGTTGTCCCTCGAACGCGAGATCGGGAACTCCCTGGCGAGTGCGCGCGAGGAGTTACGGCACTGGGAACGCACCGAAGACCCGGAGCCGCCGCGCTCCCGCTACTCGACGGCGGAGCGCGACCCGGCCACAGGCGCTCCGCTTTTTCTCCTCGTGGACCACGACAGCACGGTGCCGGAGAGGGACCAGGCGGGCATCGAGGCCGCACTGGAGGCGAGCGGTCTGCTCAGCGCCTGGGTGGCCGCCGACGGCCGCGTGCTCGCCCCGGACACCAACGACGTCGTCGTCCGCACGGACCTCCCGGCCGGGGGCGCTGATCTGACCAGCGTTCTACGACCGGTCCCGGGCCACGGCGTGAGCGAAGCCGTACTCACCCGCGTGCTGGAAGCCGTGGGTTTCGGCCCGTCGGACGCGCACAGCTGGATCTCCGTCGACGGACGGTGGCGGCTGGGTGCGCTGGGCGGAGCGCACACCAAGAACCGCTCGGAGTACATCGGTGCCAGCGTCCGCGCCGCCACCAGAGAACGCCGAATCGCCGAGCTGCGCAGCCAGGTCGGCACCCTCGAGGCGGCACTGGCCGCACACCGCGGCACCCGGGCGGAGGTCGAGCAGGACCGAGACCGGCTCCGCCGTGTCCTCGAGGCCGTCCCTCCGGGCCGTGACCTGACGGGCGCGTGGTCCACCTACGAAAGCGCGGTCGAGGAGACGACCCGCCGTAGAGGCGTGCTGGCCGCTGCCACCCGCGCCGCCGAACAGGCCTGGGCCGGGGCGGTTCAGCTGCGCGCCAGAGTACAGACAAAGGCCACCGCCGAGGGACTCCCGTTCGACCTGGACGGTGTGACCCGGATCGTCGCCGACGTGGAGCAGGTCCTGAACGACCTCCAGCGCTTCGAACGCACGACCAGTCGAATCCTGGACACTCTGGACGCGCACGCCCTCAGCCGCACCACGTGGCAGGACGCACGTGCACGGCGAGAGACCGCCGAGTCCGAGTACGACACCGCCCGCTCGACAATGGACGAGGCCGTCGGCGAACTCCACGCACTGGAGGCTGCCGTCGGAGCGGACGAGGCCGAGATCCTGGCGCAGGAGAACGCTGCCGAGCAACGACTCACCACAGCGCTCACGGCGCTTCCGGAGGCGGTGGGCACGCGCGACCGTCTGCACGACGAGCGGATCCTGGCCGGCGCCGCGCGCGACACCGCGCTGGCCGACCGCGCCGCGCTGGAGTCGCGGGTGGTCGCCGGGAGCGGCCAGCTCCGCCGCCCGCTCGGGATGCCAGGACTCCCCGCGGCCGCCGATCTGGGCGACCTCACCGAGGTCGTCTCGTCCTACGACAGGAGCCAGGACGAGGATGTCCGAGCCAGGATCCGGGCCCTCACGGCTCTGGCCGCCGAGATCGAGTCGAGGCTCGGGCCGACGGGCCGCGACGTCGGCGACACCGCGATCCTCGGCGCCGGCGACCGCATGCGGGAAGGGTTGTCCGGCGGCTATGACGCCGAAGTGAGCGAGGTCGACGGGATCAAGCGCTTCGCGCTGCACGACGACGCGGGCGCGCACGACGTCGCGGTCGTGGGTGAACGCATCCGCGCTGCCGCAAGTGACGCCAGACAGCGGCTGTCGACCCGCGAGCAGGAGGTCTTCGAGCGCTACCTGCTCGGCGAGCTCGGCGATCACCTGACCCAGCAGCTGTTGTCGGCGCGCAGTCTCGTCCGGCAGATGAACGACACGCTGGAAGACGTCCGATCCTCGCACGGCATCGGTGCACGACTGCAGTGGGAGCTTCCGAAGGAGGCCGGCGCCGACCTGGCAGCGGCGGTCGGACTTCTCGACAACGTTTCGGCGATGCGCACCCGTGACCAGTCCGCGCAGTTGCGCGAGGTGCTACGCCAACGGATCGAGGAGGCACGGCAGGCAGACCCTGGTGCCGGCTACGCACGTCATCTGCGCGTCGCACTGGACTACCGCACCTGGTTCGTGTTCACGGTGATGGTCACCGACTCGGCCAACCCGTCGGTCAGGAGACGGCTGAGTCACCGGACCGCACTGAGCCAGGGCGAGCAGCGCGTGGTCTCCTATCTCGTCCTGTTCGCGGCGGCCGCCGCGCACTTCGCCTCGGTCGGCCGGTCGGCTCCGACCGCTCCGCGGCTGATCCTGCTCGACGACGCGTTCGCCAAGGTCGACGAGCCGACTCACGGCCGGCTCCTCGGCCTTCTGGTCGCGCTCGACCTCGACTTCGTGATCACCAGCGAACGGTTGTGGGGCTGCTTTCCCACGGTGCCCAGCCTGCACATCTACGAATGCCTGCGCGACCCACAGCAACGCGGCGTCGCCACCGTCCACTTCACCTGGGACGGCAAGAGCAAGCGGCTGGTCAGCGTATGACACCGGAGACCCGCGCCTGGCTCGACCGGCCAGAACTTTCCCGGTTCTGGGATCTCGTCCACCACCGGCTCCAGCACAACGGCGTTTCCGTTCGCGGTCGCGTCCGCCTCGTCGCACCGACCGACGGCGAGCGGGACGCCATCAGCCTGCTGACCGGACGGACGTACCCGGCGACCGCTGTGTCCCTCACCGTGCCGCTGGCAGACCTTGATGCGCGTCTGGAGCAAAGCGCAGCCGGCTGCGGGTTGGTGGATGCGGTGTCGGTTCTGCGCGGCCCACCGGTCGACCGTCCCGCGGCTCGACGGGACAGACGCGCGGCGTACGAGGAGACCTGGAGGGCTGCGGACGCGGCCCTCGAGTCGTCCGGTCTCGGGCAGGCGGCCTGGTCCGCGGACTGGCTGGCCGAGGTCAGGCGCTCCGGACTGGTCGGCCGCCTGGGCCCGGCCGAGGCGGCCCGGTCGATCGGCCACGCCGTCGACGTTCTTGCCCGGGTCGTCGTTCGCGGAGAACGACTGTCGCGCGGTGAGCTCGCCGAACGCGTCACGGGAACCACCCACGGGCTCGACGACGGCACGGTACTCAGCCGGATCGTTCTGCGCGGTCTGGCTCGCGCAGCGAGCACCACCGTCCCCGCCGACAGCCAGGGCCGGCGCGATCTCTGGGAGTCGGCGGGGGTGTCCGTGGACGCGGTCTCCTCCACGGCGCTCACCTACGGGCTCCGGCCCGCCGGCGACAAATGGCCGGCCCGCATGCTCCGCGAACGTTCCGAGGCCCGCGTGGAAGCCCACCTCACCATCTCCGACCTGCGCAGGATCTCCTGGCGCCTGGCGCCACACACCGAGGTCTTCGTCTGCGAGAACCCCCGGGTTCTCGAGGCGGCAGCGCAAGCGGGTTGCACCACTCCGGTGGTGTGCACATCCGGAAATCCCCGCACCGTGGTCCTCCACCTGCTCGACGCGCTGGTCGCCGCAGGAGCTCGCCTGGCGTACCGAGGGGACTTCGACTGGGCCGGCATCGCCATCGCCAACCGGGTGATAGCCCGGTACGACGCACGACCGTGGCGGATGGGGGCCACCGACTACGAGGAACACGTCGCGGCGGCTCGCGCCCGCGGAACCCCGCTCCTTCCCCTCGGCGGGGTCGCGGTGACCGCCCGGTGGGACCCCGAACTCACCCCGGCGATGACCGCTCTCGGTGTGGGTGTCCAGGAGGAGTCGGCGCTGGAGCTGCTCATCGATGACCTCACCGCCGCGCGATCCTGACGGCTTCACGACGGCGGTCGCGGTTGTCCCGCGTGGTGCGTCACCGGTCGAACGCGGTCTCCACGGCACGGCCGATCCGGTAGAGGCGGGCCTCGCTCCACGCCGGGCCGCTGATCTGCAGGCCGACCGGCAGGCCGACGCGGGAGAGGCCGCAGGGTACGGACAGGCTGGGGGTTCCGGTCACGTTCGTCGGTACGGCGAGCCGGGTGAGCGCCCAGCGCACCGTCTCCTCGATGCCCGCCACGTCGGTGTCGACCTGGCCCAGCGGCGGGGCGGTGACGGCGACGCTCGGCGTGGCGAGCGCGTCCACGCCGTCGAGGAGCCGGGTGAAGGTGCGCCGGGACTCGCCCAGCAGCCGCAGCGCCTCGGCGTACTCCCAGCCGGTGATCGTGCTCCCGTCGACCAGCCGCTGCCGCACGGTCGGGTCGAACAGCTCCTGGAAGTCGGCGGCTTCCAGCCGCTCCCGGTGCACCGTGTACGCCTCGACGCTGATGACGGCCCGGTGCGCGTCCCGGAGCGCGGCGAGGTCGCCGAGGCCGGGGACGCCGACCGGACGGACGGTGGCGCCGAGGTCGGCGAGCGTGCCGATCGCGTCCCGGACCCGGGCGTCGACGTCGGGCTCTAGGTGGTCGAAGTAGTAGCCGTCGGGGACGCCGATGGTGAGTCCGCGGACGCCGAGGTCCAGTTCGCGGGTGAAGTCCTCGGCCTCGCGCCGGATGGAGCCGGTGTCCAGGTCGTCGTACCCGCACAGCACCGCGAGCACGCGGGCGTTGTCGGCGACGGTCCGGGTGAGCGGGCCGATGTGGTCCAGGGTCCACGACAGGGGGAACGCCCCGTGCCGGCTGATCCGGCCGAACGTCGGCTTCATGCCCACCACGCCGCACAGCGCCGCGGGGATGCGGACCGAGCCACCGGAGTCGCTGCCGAGCGCGGCGGTACACATACCGGTGGCCACCGCGACGGCCGAGCCGCCGCTGGACCCGCCGGCCATCCGCTCGGGGTCGTGCGGGTTGCGTACGGGTCCGAAGCAGGAGGCGTCCCCGGTGGGCCCGAACGCGAACTCGTGGGTGTGCAACTTCCCGATCACCACCGCGCCGGCGTCGCGGATCCGGCGTACGACCTCGGCATCCTCGTCCGGCACCCGGTCGCGGAAGAACGCCGAGCCGACCGTGGTCCGGATCCCGGCGGTGTCGAAGATGTCCTTCACACCGAACGGGATCCCGTGCAGCGGACCCCGCCAGTGGCCGGCCCGCAGTTCGGTGTCGGCGGCCTCGGCGTCCCGCACGGCGCTGTCGGTCAGGAGGGTGACGACGGCGTTCAGGCGCGGGTTGGCGGCCTCGACGCGTTCCAGGGCTGCCGCCGTGAGCTTCACCGACGTGGTCGTCCCGTCCCGAAGCCGGCGGGCCAGCTCGGCAAGGTCGGCAGTCGAGTCGTCGGTCGCCGCGTCGCTGCTCGTTCTCATGTCGCACCACCTACCGGAACGATCGGCCGGTTGTCGAGCGACCTCGGCGCGGCCGGTGCGGATCGGCCGCCTTCGGCCGACGTACGGCCCCGGCTCTTGACGGGACCCGCGCACGGACCGGACGGTGTGGGACTGTGTCTTCAGCGCACCGTGACCCGTCGGGCTTCCTGCCACGCCGACGCACCCTGTTGAAAGCCTCCGCCGCCGTCCCCGCAGCCGGACTGCTGGGCAGCGCGCCACCGGCGTACGCCGCCCAGCGGAGCCCGTTCGTCGGCACGGACGGAACCGGTTTCACCTACCGGGGCAGGCCTTTCACCGTCGCCGGCTTCAACAACCACTACCTCGGCTGGGGCACCCGGGCCGAGGTGGACGACGTACTGGAGACCGCCAAGCGGTCCGGTGCGAGTGTCGTACGGACGATCCTGCACTCGGTCATCGGGTCCCCCGACGGGTCGGTGCCGTCCACGTGGAACTGGCAGAGCACCGCCGACGCCTCCAACATGGGCATGCACGGCACCTACCTGCTGTCGTGGGACGCGGCTCGGGCCACCTGGGCGTTCAACGACAGCGCGGTGAACGGCCTCGGCCGCTGGGACTACGTGATCTGGAAGGCCGAGCAGCTGGGCCTGAAGCTCGACGTCGCGCTGATCGACTTCTGGCAGTGGGCCGGCGGGATCCAGCAGGTCTGCAGGTGGTTCCTGCCCGACTACAACGTGTCGAACGACCCGCGCAGGTACTCGTTCTTCTTCGCCGACGAGCGGACGCGGTCCTTCTACCGGGACTGGGTCGCGCACGTGCTCAACCGGCGCAACACCCTGACCGGCCGGGCCTACAAGGACGAGCCGGCGATCTTCGCCTGGGACCTGATGAACGAGCCGGAGGCCGACAACACCCGAACCACCTCCGAGGGCCGGCCGCTGTCGGAGGACTGGATCTCGCAGATGTCGGCGTACGTGAAGTCGATCGACGCCAACCACCTGGTGTGCGTGGGCGGCGAGGGCTTCTACGACCGGTCCAGCTTCGTCGATCCCGGCCGCGAGCTCGCGATTCCGACCATCGACTTCGGCACCTGGCACACCTATCCCGACTACCACGGCATCACCCCCGCCCAGGTCGTCGACCTGATCCACCGCCACGGTGAGACGGCGCGCCAGGCCGGAAAACCCGTTGTCCTGCAGGAGTTCTCCTACAGCGCGCTGCACGAGGACCAGCCCGAGGCGCTGCGCTCGTGGGTGGAGGCGATCGCCGCGGACGAGTCCTGCGCGGGCTGGTTGTACTGGCGGCTCGTCGGACGCGTCACGCCGGCGCCGACCCGGGCCTTTCCCGAGGCGGAGAACGACCCGCCGACGGAGTTCGCGCCGGACAACGGCGAGCACTACGACGTGGCCGCCGACCAGGACGCGACACCCGCCAACGTGTGGACGTCCTACCAGGTCCTGGCCGGAGCCGCGCGACAGCTCACCCGCCGGAACCAGCCGGGGGTACCTGCCCGTAGGTGAGCGCGTGCATCGGCGTCAGCTGCACCGAACCGACGTCGGTGAATCCGTGCCGGGCAAGGAGATCGTCGTACGTCGACCGGGGTACGAGCTGGTCGTCGATCTGCGCCTCGAAGAACTGGATGCCGCACATCACCTGACCGGGAGGCGTCCGCAGCCCGGCGTCGGAGTCGGGGAACGGGAAGTCCGAGATCACGAACCAGCCGCCGGGCTCGAGCGCCGCAGCGACGTTGCGAGTGACCAGGTCGGCGTCCCGGCACTCGTGCATGGAAATGTTGTTGACCACCAGCCCGGCCGGCTCCTCCAGTGCCATGTCCTCCAGCGGAGTGCACACCAAGCGGACGCGGTCCTCCACGCCCACTGCGCGGATCCGCTCGCGCGCGACCTCGACGGAGTGCCGGTCGCCGTCGACGCCGACGATCGTGCAGTTCGGGTACGTGGTCGCCAGCCGGACCAGGCCCACGCCCGACCCGCACGCCGTGTCGACGATGCGGCAGCCTTCGGCGAGCCGGTCGGCCAAGCCGGGTACGTGCGCCAGCCCCGCCGGTATCAGCCGGGTGTAGAACGGCGTGCCGGCACCGGCGACCCCGCTGATCCAGTCGGGCGTCGTGTCGTCCCACCACATCCGCCGGCCGCTGGCGAGGTTCTCCTCGAACCTGTCGAACATCTCCGGCGCCGCGCAGACGAGGAACACGTCGCCGATGTACGCGGATGAGGAGGTGTCGAGGAGCAGGGTCTCCAGGTGGGGTTCGAGCACGAATCCGTCGCCGTCGCCGTCGTTGCCGTCGCCGCGGCGGGCGAGGATCCCGGCCGCGAACGCGCTCCGGCACCACACCGAGACGTAGAACGGGTCGAGGCCCAGGTGGCCGGCGAGCCCGTCCGCGCTGATGCCGGGCCTGTCGGCAACGCCGCGCAGCAGTCCGGCCCGCAGGCCGATCACCACCGTGCGGTGCGCGACATATCCGGCGATCCTGGACAACAGCACCGGTACCTGCTCGGCGAGAGTGGGCTGAGGGGTCGTCTGGACGGTCTGGATGCTCATGATCGTGCCTTTCGTACGTCGGTACGCCGTCGACACGATCGTCCGGTCCGTCGCCGTCCCGTCCCCAGTACTCGATCTGTACCGGGGCAGTACAACTTCTGTACCGGCATTGCGCTCCCGAGGGCGGCCCCCGAACGCCTACCCTCGACGGCATCGGCCCGGCGGAAGGAGTACGGCCATGCCGACCAGCTACGGGCAGTTCTGCCCGGTCGCCAAGGCGATGGAGCTGCTGGACGAACGCTGGACGCTGCTGGTCGTCCGTGAACTCGTGGCCGGCAGCCGGCACTTCAACGCGTTGCGGCGCGGCGTGCCCCGAATGTCTCCGGCGCTGCTGTCCAAGCGGCTGAACACCCTGGTCCGGGCCGGCGTCGTCGAACGCCGGCAGGCCGGCAACCGGATCACCTACGAGCTGACCCCGGCGGGCAGGGAGCTCGAACCCGTCATCGACGCGCTCGGCCGGTGGGGGATCCGCTGGATCCCCGAACTCGGTGACGCCGACCTCGATCCGCACCTGCTGATGTGGGACGTACACCGCAACCTCGCCTACGAGGCGGTTCCGGACTCGCGGACGGTGCTGAAGTTCAGCTTCCCCGACGTCACCGACGCGCCCCGGGACTGGTGGCTGGTCATCACCACCGACGGCGTGGACGTCTGCGACCACGACCCCGGCTTCGACGTACTCGTCTCCGTGGAGACCAGGCTGCGTACCCTCACGCAGGTGTGGCGCGGCGACCTCACCTGGACCGCGGCGCTGCGGTCCGGCGATCTCGACGTACGCGGAGATCCGAGCGCACGCAAGGCTTTGCCGCGGTGGCTGAAACTGTCACCACACGCGTCCACCCCTCGACCCGCACCGGCCTGAACCTGTCGTCAGGCGTTCGTAGGATGTGGCGCGTCGAAGTCAGCCTCCCGGGAGGTCCGTTCGTGTCCGTCGCCATCACCGCTACCGCAACGTCCTCCCGCCCGGAGCAACTGCTCAACCGGCTCGCTGCGGTGTCGGTCGTGGGAGGTCCACTGTGCTTCTGGCTCGGCGGTCTGCTCTCGCCCCCGGCAATGCACACCGACGGCGCGCAGACCGTCGCGGCCAACGCAGCCGCCAACCCGGCCACCAACACCGCGCACCTGATCGCGTTCTTCCTTGCCAGCTTCCTGCTTCCGGTGAGCGTCGTCGGCCTTGCCCGGCTCTCCTGGGCCCGTGCGCCGTGGCTGTCCACCATCGGCGGGTTCGCGGGGGTGGTCGGCTGGATTCCGCTCGCCGCCCTGACCGCCCTGGACGCGTCCGCGGTCGCCATGGCCCGGATGCCCGGCGGTCCTTCGTACGGAGGGTTGTACGACGCGTTCGCGTACGGGCCGTCGATGAACGCGTTCCTGATCGTCTACATCGTCGGCCACCTGGCGGCGTACGTGCTGCTGGGGATCGCGCTCCGGCGGGCCAGGATCGTTCCTGCCTGGGCGGCCTGGGCGATGGTCGCCAGCAGCCCGCTGACGATGGCGATGTTCGTTCTCCCCGGCAATTCGGTCGCGGTCGGCGCGGTGGCCATCGGACTCCTCGTCGCCAGCAGCGTCCCCGCCGCCCGAGCAGTGTGGGCCGCAGGAGACGACGGGATCGGAGCGCGCTGAAGAGCCCAGAACAAAGGTCCAGGTCGGCCGATGATCCGGCCGACCTGGACCTCTGCAATGCCGTACTGCCGAAGCGATGCCTACCTCGCGATCAGCGCAGCTCGAACCGGTCGAGGTTCATGACCTTGTCCCAGGCCGCCACGAAGTCGCGAGCGAACTTCTCCTTCGCGTCGTCGGCCGCGTAGACCTCGGAGATGCCACGCAGCTGGGCGTTGGCACCGAAGATCAGGTCGACGGCGGTGGCCGTCCACCTGACCTCACCGGTGGCGCGGTCCCTGCCCTCGTAGACGTTCTCCGTGGACTCCGACGGCTTCCACTCGTTGGCCATGGTGAGCAGGTTGGCGAAGAAGTCGTTCGTCAGCACACCTGGCTGGTCGGTGAGAACGCCGTGCCGGGACTGCCCGTGGTTGGCGTTCAGTGCCCGCATGCCACCGACCAGGACGGCCATCTCCGGCGGGGTGAGGTTCAGCATGTACGCCCGCTCGAGCAGCAGCGTCTCCGGCGACAGCTTCTCGCCCTCACGCAGGTAGTTGCGGAACCCGTCGGCCTTCGGCTCCAGTACGGAGAACGACTCCACGTCGGTCTCCTCCTGCGAGGCGTCCGTACGGCCGGGTGCGAACGGCACCGTGATGTCGTGGCCGGCGTTCTTCGCCGCCTGCTCCACGGCCGCGCAACCGCCCAGGACGATCAGGTCGGCCAGCGAGATCTTCTTCCCGCCCGACTGCGAGCTGTTGAAATCCTGCTGGAGCTGTTCGAGAACCAGCAACACCTTGGACAGCTCGGCGGGACTGTTGACCTCCCAGTCCTTCTGCGGCGCGAGACGAAGCCGGCCGCCGTTGGCGCCACCACGCTTGTCCGTGCCACGGAAGCTCGCCGCCGCCGACCACGCGGTGGAGACCAGCTGGGAGGTGGACAGGCCGGAGTCGAGGAGCTTGGCCTTGAGGGCGGCGATGTCGTCGGCGTCGACCAGCTCGTGGTCGACCGCGGGCACCGGGTCCTGCCACAGCTGCGGCTCGGCGACCCACGGCCCGAGGTACCGCGAGACCGGGCCCATGTCACGGTGCAGCAGCTTGTACCAGGCCTTGGCGAACGCCAGCGCGAACTCCTCCGGGTTCTCCAGGAACCGGCGGGAGATCCGCTCGTACACCGGGTCGAACCGCAGGGCCAGGTCCGTCGTCAGCATCGTCGGGCGACGCTTCTTGGTGGGGTCGTGCGGGTCCGGGATCGTCGCCTCGGAGTCCTTCGCGACCCACTGGTTCGCACCGGCCGGGCTCTGCGAAAGCTCCCACTCGAACTCGAAGAGGTTCTTGAAGAACCCCATGCTCCACTTGGTGGGCGTGCTGGTCCAGACCACCTCGAGACCGCTGGTGATCGCGTCCCCGCCCTTGCCGGTGCCGTAGGTGCTCTTCCACCCCAGGCCCTGCTGCTCGATGGGCGCCGCCTCCGGCTCGGGGCCGACGCTGTCCGCGGGGCCCGCGCCGTGGGTCTTGCCGAACGAGTGGCCGCCGGCGATCAGCGCGACGGTCTCCTCGTCGTTCATCGCCATCCGGGCGAACGTCTCGCGGATGTCCCGGGCGGCTGCGATCGGGTCGGGATTTCCGTTCGGGCCCTCCGGGTTGACGTAGATCAGGCCCATCTGCACCGCACCCAGCGGACCGGACAGCTCCCGGTCGCCGCTGTAGCGCTCGTCGCCCAGCCAGGTGTCCTCAGGACCCCAGAAGATCTCCTCGGGCGCGTAGATGTCCTCGCGTCCGAAGCCGAAGCCGAACGTCTTGAAGCCCATCGACTCCAGGGCGCAGTTGCCCGCGAAGACCAGCAGGTCGGCCCAGGAGATCTTGCGGCCGTACTTCTGCTTCACCGGCCACAGCAGCCGGCGAGCCTTGTCCAGGCTGGCGTTGTCGGGCCAACTGTTGAGGGGAGCGAACCGCTGTGCACCGGCGCCACCACCACCCCGACCGTCGGCGATGCGGTAGGTGCCGGCGGAGTGCCAGCTCATCCGGATGAACAGCGGGCCGTAGTGGCCGTAGTCCGCGGGCCACCAGTCCTGCGAGGTCGTCATCACCTCGACGACGTCGCGCTTGAGCTCGTCGAGGTCGAGCTTCTTGAACTCCTCCGCGTAGTCGAAGTCCGGGCCCATCGGGTTGGTCCGGTCGGAGTTCGGCGCGAGGACCTTCAGGTCCAGTGCGTCGGGCCACCAGTCCTGGATCGTCCTCGGCCGGTCCGTCTTCGGAGTCGGGGAGGGGATTGCTGGGTTCTCGCTCTCGCTGGCATGGTCAGACACGTCTGTCCTTCTCCCGTCTCGCTGTTACTTGGTGCTGGCTGCTTGCTGGTCGCTGCTCGCCACACAGTCAGGACATCTGCCCCAGTAGATGACCTCGGCCTCGTCGATTTCGAAACCCGAGTCGTCGGCCGCCGTCAGGCAGGGCGTCTCGCCCACCGCGCAGTCGACGTCGGCGATGGCACCGCACGAGCGGCAGACCACGTGATGGTGGTTGTCGCCGACCCGGGCCTCGTACCTCGCCACCGAGCCGAGCGGCTGGATGCGGCGCACCAGACCCGCCGCGGTGAGCGCGTGGAGTACGTCGTAGACGGCCTGGTGGGAGACGACGCCGAGATTGCTGCGTACGGCACCGATGATCGAGTCGGTGTCGGCGTGGGGAAGGTCGTGCACCGCGGACAGCACCGCCACCCGCGGGCGCGTCACCCGGAGGGCGGCGTCGCGGAGCATGCGCTCGAAGTCTGCGGAGGTTGGCACGCCACCGAGTCTGGCGGATTTTCTTGAATCAATCAAGTATTGGCCTGGCGATTGAGGACTTTCGGCCTGGACCGCGCTGCGGAGCACACGCAGTGACCGGCCGGGAACCCGTGCGTCCCGGCCGGTCACGTCCGCGTGGACCTGCGTTCTGGTCAGCTGTCCTCCTGGGGCAGGTGCGCCTTCGCTTCCTCGTACGTCCCGTCGGGAGCGGACTCGTCGGTGGTGTAGACGAGGTGGAGTACGCCCGTGCTGAACGCCTTCGACGACAGCAGCCGCAGCGGGATCGAGGTGTCCGCGTCCTCGAACAGCCGCGCCCCCTTGCGCACCGCGATCGGGTGGACCAGCAGGTGCAGTTCGTCGACGAGCCCGGCAGCCAGCAGTTGGCGTACGACCGACACCGAACCGCTCATCCCGATCTGGTCTCCCGGCTCGTTCTTCAGAGCGGTCACGGCCTCGACCAGATCGCCCTTCAGCACCTCGGAGTTACGCCAGGTGAACTCGAGGTCCTGCCGGGAGACGACGATCTTGCGGGCGTCACCCAGCTTCTTGGCGAACGGAGCATCCTCCCCGCCGGCCGTCTCGCGGTCCGGCCACGCACCCGCGAAGCTGTCGTAGGTCACCCGGCCGAGCAGAAGCGTGTCGGCGGCGCCGAGCTGGGCGTCGACAGCGGCACCCATCTCGTCGTTGAAGTACGGGAAATGCCAGTCCTGCGGGTTGTCGATGACCCCGTCCAGCGAAATGAACAGACCAGCGGTGAGCTTCCGCATCGAACTACTCCTTGATCATGAGGCCGTAGCGAGGGTGTACGCCCAGTCTGACCGCGCACGCGGTCCGAACTCATTGGCGTTCTGCCCCTTCTTCGAACGACGAGCACCCGGATCGACATCCCCGAACATCCACCAGGACCGCCGGGATTCAGTCGGTGTTCTCGGCCGGCTTGAGATTCCCGAGCATTGTCTGGAGGAGGGCGGCCGCGTCGCCCGGGTCGACGCCTCGGGTCAGGTCGGCGGCGACAGCCTCGAAGACCGGTGGCAGCTCGGGGATCAGCGAACGCCCGGCGGCGGTGAGCTCGACGACCACGGCGCGGCGGTCGGCCGGGTCGGGCGCACGCCGGACGAGTTCCTTCGCAGCCAAGCGGTCGACCAACCGGGTGATGCCGGCGGTGTCCGTACCGAGCAGGTCGGCCAGCCGGCGTGGACTGGACTGCCCGGTGAAGACGTGGACGAGGAGGCCGGCCTGTTGCGACGTCAGGCCGAATGGGGCGAAGCGCTGGTCCAGCGCGGTCCGCAGTTCGCGGGCGAGCCGGACGATGAGGCTCGTGGCCTGGACCGCGGGGCTGGGCATGATGCTCCTGTTAATTGTCGTGACAGTTACTGTCGCGGCTGTTATCGTACGGCAGCCAGCGCACCCAGACTCGTTCACGCGGAGGATCAGTGACAATGCCTGCCCTGGAAGAGGAGTTTCGACAGTTCTTCGAGCGGTTCGACACCAGCGGTGCCGACGTCTTCCACGAACAGTTCCTCAGTCTCGACCCGGCCAGGGCCGCCGTCGTGACCCGCGACCAGCTGCGAGCCGTGCTTCCCCGGCGCGCCCAGATGTTCGGCTCGGTCGGGGCGACCGGCACCCGCCTCCGCGATCTCGACGCCCGCCCGCTCGACGAACTCCACGCCCTCGTGGAGACGCATTGGGACGTGGACTTCGCCGACGAGAACGCCGAACCGCTCACGCTGCACGCCACCTACCTGCTTCGCCGCACAGACGACGGCTGGAGCGTCGTCGTCTACCTGAACCACCAGGACATCGGCGGCGTCATCGCCAACCGCGGCCAGACAGCCAGCACCTGAGGTCGTCCGAAATTCTTCCGCGGAAGAATTTCGGGCGGGTCAGCCCGAGACGCCGAGGCCGCGTTCGATGGCCTCGATCAGCCGGGGGCGGAGTTCGGCCGCACCGATCACCCTGTCCACCGAACCGACCTCGACGGCTCGCTGGATGCTGTGGACCCGGTCGAATCCGGCCGCGACCTCGCCCAGCTTCTCGGCCCGCACCGCGGTGCGTACCTCCGCAAGCTCCGTCGCCAGCGCGGCGCGTTCGGCACCAACCGCGGCGGACACTCGCGCCGTCAGCTCCGACACCCTGGGGTCGGCCGCCGTACGAGCGTCGACCTCCGCCGCGAACACCACCGCGGCCGCGGGCGCGCCACCGAGCACCGACGCGAAGGAGCCCTCCACCGCCAGCACGGTGAGGTTCGGGTTCAGCGCCTTGGAGAACACCACGAACGCCCCGCCGTGATACCGCGAGATCACCGCGAACACGATCGGTCCGTCGAAGTTGACGACCGCGCGGCCGATCTCCGCGCCGTACTCCAGCTGCAGGTTGCGCATCGAGTCCGGCGACCCGTCGAACCCGGACAGGTTCGCCAGCACCACCAGGGGCCGGTTTCCGCTGGCCGCGTTGATCGCCCGCGCCACCTTCTTCGACGAACGCGGGAACAGCGTGCCGGAGGTGTAGGTGTCCGGGCCGTCGGTGGGCGGGAATCCCCGCCGGGGAACGGACTTCGACTCGATCCCGAGCAGGCAGACCGGGTAGCCGCCGAGCCGTGCGTCCTGCACCACGGCGGTGTCGGCGTCGGCCATCCCGGCCCAGCGCTCGAGCACCGGGTGGTCCAGGTCGGCCACCGCGCGCATCACCGTACGGATGTCGAACGGCTTCTTACGGCCGGGGTTCGTCTCCGGCGAGAAGATGTCGCCGACCGTACGGAAGTCGCTGCCCGGCGCGTCGTGCGGATACGTCGTGACGTCGCGGTCCACCGGGTCCGTCGTGTCCGACCGCCGCGGCCCGGACTCACCCGGCACGACGTAGGTGTGGTCGTAGTGCGACATCAGCACGTCGCGGGCGCTCTTGAGGTCCGGCGCCCAGTACTGCGCCTGGCCGTTCGGGCCCATCACCCGGTCGTAGCCACCGATGCCGTAGTTGTCCTCCGCGGACACACCGCCGGAGAAGTCCAGCGACTGCTTGCCGGTGAGCACCATCGCGCTGTCCGGCGTCATCACCAGGATGCCCTTGGTGTGCATCAGCATCGTCGCCTCGGCGTTCCAGTACGGCTGCGCCCCGACGTTGATGCCGGCCACGACGACGTTGATCTCGCCGCCGGCCTGGGTGAACTCGACGATCCGCTTGAGCGCCGCGGCGATCCAGTCCATGTTCTCGGTGCCGGAGTCCATCGAGATGCGCGCGCCGGCCGACAGTGCGTACCACTCGACCGGTATGCGCATCCGCTCGGCCAGGTCGAGTGCTGCGATGATCCGCGCGCACTCGGCCTCGGCCAGGGCACCGAGCGCCTTGGTCGGGTCGCCGCTGAGCACCACCCGGGTGATGCCTTCCGGGCAGCGCGCAGTCGGCGTGCTGATCACCCCGACGATGATCGCCGCCTTGTTCAGGCCGCGCGGCCGGTCCACCGGCATGAGGATGCCGGAGTCGTCCAGGTCGTACTCCACTCCCGTCCCGCCGGGCCCGGCCACCATGTCGGTCAGCTCGTACGGGTAGACGGTGTTGCGGCGGCGCGAACGCAGGACCTTCTGGGCGTAGTCGTCGAGCGGCTTGAGGCGTTCGGTGGTCCGCTCCTCCACGGACGTGACCACCCCGGACCCCGGCTGGTAGAAGAAGCGTGCCGTCACCGGGGCGACCGTGCCGTCCGGCCGTGCGACCCGGCCCTGGGCGAGCACCTCCTCGATGCCCGCACCGACGGTCAGCGGCGCGATGTTGCGCTGCAGCGCCGTCAGTTCCTCGACCTGTACGTCGACGACCGGCCAGATGTGCACCCAGACGTGGTTCATGTCCAGGCGGGCGCCGGCCGTGCCGCGTGCGCTGCGGGCCCGGCGGATCGCCTCCAGGCAGTTCGAGATGGCCCGCTCCACGTGCGGCAGGGACGTCACCTGCCCGTCCTCGTCGCGTACGACGGCGAACTGCCGCACCTGGGCCAGCGCGACCAGCCGCTGGTCGGCGTCGTTGTCCCGCGCCACGCAGTGGTAGAGCAGCACACCCTCGGGCGCTTCCAGGCGGTTTATCCGGAAGTCACGCAGCCGCCAGAGGTTCAGCCGCCGGCCCACCATGGGGTGGACGCCGCGTACGTTGTCGTCCTCGACGACGGAGGCGCCAACCGGACGATAGGTGAAGTACTCCACCGCCTTGTCGCCGCCACGGGCGACGGCGAGGGTGATCCGGCGTACGCCACGGCCCAGGGGCAGCGCGGCGACCAGTTCGCGCAACGCGTCCGCCGACTCCTGCGGCACCTCCGGCGTGTCCGGCCCGTACAGGTAGAGGTCGACCACCGCCTCGTGCCCAGCTGGCCGGGCGACGACCTGGGCGGTGAGTGCCCGGGCCAGAGCACCGTCGGAGTCGGCGAGCTCGGCCACCGTGCCGACCGTGCTGACCAGGTGGGTGGGCCGGTCGTCCAGCGAGTAGTCGGCGGTCGCGAACGGTCTCCCGTCGACGGCCAGCTCACTCAGGCCGTGCAGCTCGTACTCGCGGTAGTGCCGGCGGATCAGCACCTCGAGCATCGGCTCCCACTCGGCCCAGCCGTGCTCGAGCCGCCGGGTGAGGAACCCGACGATCTGCTCGGGGATGGCCGCCAGCGCCTCGATCCGCTGCTGCCGGTCGGGCGCGTCCGGATTGGCCGCGAGCGAGTCGACCGCGGCGCCCACCCCGGCCACCACCTCCGCCCGCGCCTCGTCCACCAGCGGCTGGTCGAACCAGCGGAAGCGGACGCTGCGGGCCAGGTCGCCGACGACCGGGAAACGTAGCTGGGTGGCGAGCACGAGCCGCTCCAGTACGTCGTGCACGCGGCCGTCCAGCGGCGCCGCCGGCAGCGGCTCGGTGCTCCACGCCTGCAGCAGCGCGGTGACCAGCAGGACGTCCAGCCTCGACCGCTGCTGGGCGAGGAAGATGCGGAACACCGCCTCGTCCAGCTCGGGGCTGCGCTCCAGGTCGGTGACGCCGTAGTGCCCGAGTACGCGGGCCAGCCGGGCGCGGAACTCCTCCGGCAGGCCGCCGCGCTCGGGGTCGAGACTCTGGAGGTACGTGTGGAAGTGCTCGCGCGGGCTGTGTACCCGGTGTTCGGTGCTGACCTCCTCGCCCACCGGCCGGTTGCGGCTCAGCTCGGCGAAGTCGGCGAACACCTGCAGCAGCTCGATCTCTGCCGACATCGGCGCCTGCCCGGCCGCCGCGAGCTCAGCCCGGGCGGTCAGGTAACCGGCCAGCATCTGGCCCTCGTCCCGGGCGTCCACGTCGTAGCCGAGCAGCATGCTGCGCAGGTCGGCCAGGCCGCGCTCGGCGCGTTCCTCGGCGGACTTGCGTACGGTCTCGGTGGGCAGGTCCAGGTCGACGGCCGGCACCGCGGCGCCCGGCAGGCCCGCCGGCGCACTCTCGGCCCCCGCCGACGCGGCGTCGGCGACCGGCTCCAGCCGGAGCAGCGGCGCACTCGTCTCGACCTGGCTCCCGGCGGAGACCAGCAGCTCCCGCACGGTCGCCCGGAACGGCGCGTAGAGCACCGTCTCCATCTTCATGCTCTCCAGCACCAGTACCGGGGCGCCCGCCTCGACCTCGGCGCCCACCGCCACCGGCGTCGCGACGACCAGGGCCGGCGCCGGCGAGCGCAGCACCCCGCCCTCGCCCCGGCTCACCCGGTGGGTGACGCCGTTGACCTCGACCGTGTGCACCGGACCGTGGGTGGCGGTGACCAGCCGGAACGTCCGCCCGTCCACGGTCAGTCGGGCGCCGTAGGTGCCGGACCGCTCCAGCTCGCCGTAGACGACGTGCTGCTCGTCGCCGTTGCCGACGCCGACCCGGAACCTGTGCGGGCCGATCTGCGCGACGGTGACGCGGTAGGCGACGCCGCGCAGCTCCAGGTCGATCGCCCGGCCGACCTCGTGCTGCACCTGCGGACGGCCGCCGTGCGCGGTCTCCAGCAGCCGCCGGAGCTCGACCTGCTTGGCCTCCTCGTACCCCTCGATCGCGGCCGCGACCAGCCCGACGCCGGAGTGGCGGTGCGAGACCAGCCGGCCCTGCCCGCGTACGCGGTCGATCCAGGCGGTGTCCGCGCTGCCGTCGATCACCTCGGGCTGGTCGAGCAGCGCGAGGATGAAGCCCTTGTTGCTGACGCCGCCCTCGATGATCACCGTGGTCGCGCCCACCGCGCGGCGCAGCCGGGCCAGCGCCTCGTCCCGGTCGCGGCCGTAGGCGATGATCTTGGCGATCATCGAGTCGAACTCGGCCGGGATGGTGTCGCCGGCGCTGACACCGGTGTCCACGCGTACGCCGGGCCCGGCCGGCAGGTCCAGCAGCGCGATCCGGCCCGGCGATGGGGCGAAGTCACGGTCGGGGTCCTCGGCGTTCAGCCGGGCCTCGATCGCGTGCCCGGACTCGACCGGCCGCTCGCCTTCCAGCCGGCCGCCGGCGGCGATCCGGACCTGGGCCTTCACCAGGTCCATGCCGGTGGTCAGTTCGGTGACCGGGTGCTCGACCTGCAGGCGGGTGTTGACCTCGAGGAACGACAGCAGATCGTCCTGCGGGCGGTAGAGGAACTCGACCGTCCCGGCGCCACGGTAGCCGACCGCGAGCGCGAGCCGCTCGGCCGCGCCCTTGATCTGGTCGGCCTGCTCCGCGGACAGCACCGGTGAGGCGGACTCCTCGATCACCTTCTGGTTGCGGCGCTGCACCGAGCAGTCGCGTACCCCGAGAGCCCAGGCGGCGCCCTGGCCGTCGGCGATCACCTGCACCTCGACGTGCCGCGCGCCGGTCACCAGCTGCTCGAGGTAGACCACGCCGCTACCGAACGACCGCTCGGCCTCGTCACGGGTCCGGTCGTACGCCTGCTTGAGGTCCTCGGCGGACATGATCACCCGGATGCCCCGGCCGCCGCCGCCCGCTGCCGCCTTCAGCATCAGCGGGTAGCCGATCCGGTCCGCCGCGTCGAGTGCGGCGTCCAGCGTCTCGACCGGACCGCCGCTCCACCGCGAGACCGGGACGCCGACCTCCTCTGCCACCAGCTTGGAGGCGATCTTGTCGCCGAGCCTGCGCATCGCCTCCGGCGTCGGGCCGATGAAGGTGACGCCGAGGCGTTCGCAGAGTTCGGCGAACGCCGGATCCTCCGCGACGAAGCCCCAGCCGACCCAGGCGGCGTCGGCCCCGGTGTCCCGGAGGGCGCGTTCGAGGACCGCGTGGTCGACGTAGGGCCGGGCGGACGCCGGGCCCAGTGAGTAGGCGAGGTCGGCCTGTCGTACGAACGTCGCCGTGCGCTCGACGTCGGTGTAGAGAGCGACCGTCTCGATCGGCTCGCCGCCCTCCGCGTTGAGCTCGCGTACGGCGTTGATCAGCCGCATCGCGGCCTCGCCGCGGTTCACCACTGCGATCCGCCTGAACACCGACCGGCCTCCCACACTCCACCTGCGCTTCACGGCGCCGACCCCCGACAGACCCCCGCCACCACGGCACAGGCTTTCAGATCCGGCGAGTTACCGTCGAGTCAACCTGACCCGCGCGGCATTGTCACCGCAGCGTCGACCGGTTGCCACGTTCCGTGTCCGGCGGAAGGCTCCCCTGCTGACCGGGAGGGCTCCACCCACGGATGCAGACCATACGGTCCGCCGACGGCAGGTGTCTCGGTGCCCACCGCGACCGGCTCGTGGGCGGCGCCTCGGGTTTACGTCTCACGCGGCGTTCGAGTGCGCCCTGCGCGGTGGTCCAGACGGTGCCCAGCCCGCGGGCACGGGAGGCCAACATGAAGCTCAGCCCCGGTCGGGCTCAGCGCGGGTTCACGATCCGATAGATATGGACGCCGTAACCGTCGAAGGAGTCGCTGAACCGTCCCTGCGACACCGCGAGCGTACGGTCCTCGTCGACGACCTCGACCCGGGAGGCGCCGGCCGCCGAGCCGCTGAGGACGAAGCGGCCCACGGTGGACGCGGGCCGCATGGCCACGGCGAACACGTACGTCACCCCGGCCTGCCGCTTCACCATCGTGTCGATCGGCACCGCGGAGTTCGAGCTGGTCACCGCGACGGCCCCGGCCACCGACGGCCGGTTGAGCACCGGGGCCAACCGGTGGATCAGTGCGTTCTCCCTCGTCACCGCCGCCAGCATCACCGGGTCGTGCAGCAACCTCGCCGCGTCGAACTCCGGCGCGAACCGGTGGACGAAGTAGAGGATCCCGCGGGAGCCGTGGATCAGTGACATCCAGACCTCGGCACGGAACTGGTGCGGGGTGACCTGGTTGTTTCCGGAGATGTTGGTGGTCTCGACGAAGTTCCAGACGATCTTGCGCCGGCCGGCCCACGTCCGCAGCCGGTCGACGCCCTTCGCCACCAGGTACAGCGGGAGACCGTCGGCGACCGGATAGACGTCGAAGCTCACGATGTCGGCGCCCCTGACGTACTTCGGATAGTCGTCGAGGGACGCGTCCGGGCCACGGCCGATCCAGTCGTCGTCGGCCACCCCGCGGCCGAGGTTGAGGAACACCGGCCGAGTGCGGTCCGCGCTCACCATCTGGCGGTACCTCGCCACGATCACCGCCGGGTCGACCGGCGGACCGTAGCCTCCGCCCGGCAGCGGCTGCGCGTTGTCCGGCTCGTCCATCTGGGTCCAGCCGACGACCGGGGGCCGGCCGCCACGGCGCAGGGCGACGTCGTTCTGGTCGGCGAGCACCGACATGCCGTGTTGTGCGAGCGTCGTCAGCTGCTCCTCGGTCGGCCCCTGCCACAGCCCGACGTAGAGGTTGATGCCCGCTTGTTGGTACTGCGGAGCCAGTGACGGTTCCTGCAGCCACACCCCGATCGGGAAGTACCCCGGATTGGGCCGGGGGCAGGGGCCGTTCGCCCAACGGCTGTAGGGGTTGACCACCGTCGGCCCACCGCGGTCGGCGAGTGAGGTGGAGGACGTGGGCGTCCCGGCGAGCGCCGCCACCACCGGCGTCGCACCCGAGGCGAGGGCCGTTCCCGCGGCCAGCGTGAGGAACTTCCGTCGCGACGTTCCCGAATCGTCTGCCATGCCGAGCCTCCCTGCCGTCAGAACCGTCAGAAGGAGTGCCGAACGGCGAGCGTGCGCGCCACCCGCTCCTCGTTGTACCCCTCACCCAGCCAGTCGAACAGCCCCCGCAGCGCCGACGGGTCCTTGACGTAGTCGTCGAAGTGAACGTGGTAGCCGCGCTCGGCACGCTTGTCCACCGCCTCGCGCAGGCGCCCCTCGAGCATGGCCAGATCGGCCAGGGCGTTCGGCGTGTGGTTGTTCCACCTGCTGCGCGCGACGTCGGCGAGGTTCCTGGTGTTCAGGATGAACCGCGCGCCCGGGAAGAGCGTCTCGACGAACGCGAGGTAGTCGTCCGGAGGGGACTGCCACCAGCGAATCTCCTTGAAGCCCGCCACGCGGGTCCCCGGCTCCGGGCGGAGCAATGTCTCCGTCACCAGCTGGCGCATCCGCGCGACGGCGAGCGCGGGAGGGTACTCGTCGATGCCGTACCACGGGTTTTGTGGCGTGAGCGGTTCGTCGCCGGCCCACCGCACGCGGGCGTCCAGGGCGGCGGAGTGGTACTCGAACAGCCGGTGCAGGCCCCCGCCGTTCTCCCCGCGGATGCAGTACCCGGGGGTTCCGTCGAGCAGGGACATGAGCAGGGTCGACCCCGAACGCCCGTACGTCACGACGAAGAGGTACCGCAGCTCGGCCCGGTCGTCCGGACTCTCCGCGGCAGCGGAGCCTCCCCGAAGCGCGTCCAGCTGCAGCTGCAGCCGGTCGATGTCCGTACGCAGCCGGTCGATGTCCGTACGCAGCCGCTGGTTCTGCCCGAGCAACACGTCCCGGTGCCGAACGAGCCGGCCAAGGGCGGGAACCGCGGTGATCGCGGCTGTTCGCAGAAAGCTGCTGCCCATACTCCCCTGCCTCGGTCTGACCCGGTCTGGGTCACGGTGTCCTGGCTGCCTCCTACCCGGGTGAGCGGGCTTCTGGACCTGTCGTCGCGGAGACGGCACCATAGGCCACTCGGCGAAAGCCGTGATCCAGACCGTCGTCGGCCGGACACGCACTGTCCACCTCACGCCCCAGGAACCGTCGTGAAGCAGATCCTCATCCGCTCGGGCAAGAGCCCCCATCGCGTCGCCACCCCGGCCGAGTTCCTGCACCAGGACCTGATCGGCACGAACACCGGCAATCTGTTGTTCAGCGATTCGGTTCACAAGATGCTGTCGCTGCCGGACACCACGGTGACGTCCAACGGCATCCGTACCGACATTTCCCCCGAGCGGGCCGAGCAGATCAACGAGCGCTACGACGTCTTCGTCGTCCCCCTCGCCAACGCCTTCCGTCCGACCTTCCACACCTCGCTCGACCGGCTGACCAGGCTCATCGAACAACTCACCATCCCGGTGGTCGTGGTGGGCGTCGGGGCCCAGGTCGGGGAGGACTACGAGACCGACTCGCTCACCCCGATGAACGAGTCCGTACGGCGGTTCGTCTCGGCGGTTCTGGACCGCTCCGCCTCCATCGGGGTACGCGGTGAGCTGACCGCGCGGTACCTGAAGGGGCTCGGCTTCGCCGACGTGGACATCATCGGCTGCCCGTCGATGTTCATGTACGGCGACACGTTCCCCGAGATCCGGGCCACCGAGGTCGACCCGGGTTCACGGATCGCGGTCAACCTCTCGCCCGACGCCATCACGGTCGGCGACGTCGCGGGCATCGCGCGTCACGCCTGGGAGCGCTATCCGCACCTGACCTACTACGCGCAGAACACCGCCGACGGCGAGCTCCTGCTCTGGGGAGACACCTCGCCGGAATCGGGGGTCGCCGACGACTTCCCGCTGCAGTTGAGCCACCCCCTCCTGCGCGAGAACAAGATGCGCCTGCCGCTGGACCCGGCGACCTGGATCCGGGAGCTGCGCGACCACGACTTCGCGTTCGGGACCCGCATCCACGGCAACGTCGCCGCGCTGCTGGCGGGCACCCCCGCGGTCGTGCTCACCCACGACTCGCGCACGCTGGAGCTGTGCCGGTACTTCGACCTGCCGTACCGGCAGCTGGCCGGGCTGCCCGCGGACACCGACCCGCGCGAGCTGTACGAGAACGCCGACTTCTCCGCGATGCTCAAGGGCCACGCCGAGCGGTTCGACCGGGTAGTCGCCTTCCTCGACCGCAACGGCCTGCGCAACGCCTACACCCACGGCGACCGAGGTGCGGCGTTCGACGCCGAACTCGCCGCGCTCGACCTGCCCGCGTCCATCCCGGTCTGGGACGGCGGCGACGACGGCAACCTGCGTTACCGCGTCAGCCGGCTGCGTGAGCTGACGACGGCCACCGACGCCAGAGCCCGGGAGAACGACCGGAAACTGCGTGGCCGCCTGTCCGCCGCCGAACGCCGCGAGGCGGAGGCCGAGTATCAGCTCGCCGCGCTCCGTAAGGAACTCGCGGCCACCCGGAAGCAGCTGGCCGCCCTGGAGCGGCGCACGAGTGGGATCGAGAAGCGGGTGATGGTCCGCCTCGGCCCTGCCGTACGCCGCCGGATCCGCCGACTCAGTCGCGGTTCGTGACGGGGCGGTACCTCACGTTCACCACGGCGGTGAGGTCACCGGTCTAGGCCGGGTAAGGAACGGTCTGCCGGGCCGCCCGCAGTGCGGCTGCCCACCAGGCGAGCAGGTCCAGCACCGTCTTGGCGTACCCCGGGGCTTCGGGATCCGTCGGCTCACCGTCCTCCCAGCTGCCGACCCGCAGCGGGAACGACAACCCGTCGCGGATCGTCACCGCGTGCAGTTCGGTGAGGACGTTCTCCAGGTGCAGGACGGCGTGCCGGCCGCCGGCAGCACCCCCGTAGCTCACGAAGGCGACCGGCTTGGCGGTCCACTGGGTGTAGTGCCAGTCGATCGCAGCCTTCAGGGACGCGGGATAGCTGTGGTTGTACTCCGCGGTCACCAGGACGAACGCCTCCGCGCGTTCCAGCGCCGCCGTCAGCCGCGCCATGCCCGCCGGGCGGGGGTACGCCTCGCCCGCGTACTTCGGGGACGTTCCGGGCAGTGACAGCGGGATGTCGAAGTCGGCGAGGTCGACGATCTCGACCTCGAATCCGCCGTGCACCCGTGCCTGCTCAGCCACCCAGGACGCCACGGTCGGACCGAACCGGCCCTCCCGGACGCTGCCGACGACGACGGCCAGCCTGCTCGGCTCGTTCAGGTTGTTCTCGCTCATGCCGTCCACCGTCCGCCTCCCCGGACCGGACAGCCAGACCGGGCGCAGGCTGGCCCCCTCAGGGCCACCTTCCAGCGGCGGCGACCTGCCTAGACTGGCAGGCATGGGCAGCCCGCTCGGCGACTTCATCCGCGCGAAGCGGGACAGCACCCGGCCCGAGACGCTCGGGCTGGCCGACCTGAACCGCCGGCGTGCACCCGGCCTTCGCCGCGTCGAGCTCGCCACCCGCGCGGGGATCAGCGTCGAGTACCTCACCCGCATCGAGCAGGGCCGTGACCGGAATCCGTCCCCGGCGGTGGTCAACGCCGTGGCGGACGCGTTGAACCTGGATCCCGGCGACCGCGAACACCTGCGCTTCCTGGTCAAGATCACCGGTGGCGCCTGCGTCGGTTACCACCGGCCGGCACCGCCCAACCGCGTCGTACGCCCGGCCGTCCGCGCGACCCTGGACCTCCTCGAGCCCGCGGTCGCGATCGTGACCAACCGGCTGGGCGACGTACTCGCCCACACGAGCGGTTTCGAACTGGTGATGCGCGACTCCGGCCTGTTCGACGCGGCGGAGCCGAACCTCACCCGCTACACGTTCACCGATCCCCGTGCCAGGAGCTTCTTCGCCGACTGGGACCAGGTGGCCGACGAACGGGCCTTCGATCTGTGGCTCGGCCCCACCCAGGCGAGCTCGGAGTGGTTCAGCGCCGAACTGGGGCCGGTCGCCGGTGCGGAGTTCACCCGTCGGCTCCAACGGCACGTACCACCACCGCGGGTCCCCCTGAGGCTGAACCACCCGGCCGCGGGTGAGTTGTGCTGGCACCGCGAAACCCTGCAGCTGCCGAGCACGGACACCCAGGAGATCGTCGTCCACCTCCCGGCCGACGACGCGACCGCGACGGCGCTGGAACGCCTTCGCCCGTCGACGTTCTTCTCCGCGTCGATGTTCTCCTAGCTTCCGCCCTTGCGTTGCCGGCGCAGGAACTTCTCGACAAGCTCCGCGCCGCCGGCCCCACCACCGGCGCCGAAGCCGGCACCCAGTGCCCGCGCACGGCCACGCGCGGACGGGTCGGTCAGCATGCGTTCGACGGCGGTGCGGAGGTCGCCGGGCGGGACGGGCCGGTGGGACAGATGCTGACGCAGCACCACGGCCGCCCCGCGTTCGGCGATGGTCCGGCCGATGAGGAGCTGTTCGACCTGCTGCGGTACGACCACCAGCGGCACGCCGCAGGTCAGGGCCTCCAGGGCGCTGTTCATCCCGCCGTGGGTGACGAAGACGGCAGCCCTGCGCAGGATCTCCACCTGCGGAACCGTGGTGCGGACCAGCGTGTTGGCCGGCGGCGAGCCGAGTTCGGCAGGGTCGGTGGAGTGCCCGACCGCCAGGACGACCCGCACCGGCAGGTCGGCGAGCGCGCTGAGGCACGTACGGAAGAACTCGCCGGTCCCGGCGTGCAGCGTTCCCAGCGAGACCAGGACCACGGGTTCGGCACCGTCCACGTGCGCGGCGAGCTCGGCATCCAACTCGGCCCCGCGCAAGCCGGCGTTGACGGGGTTGACGGTGGGGCCGAGGAAGTGACAACTCTCGTCCAGGCGGGAGTTCGCGGGCTGGATCTCGCGCGGGATCGGGAACAACGTCAGGTCGCCGAACATCGGCAGCATCGGCGTGCTCGGCACGACGTCCTTGCCGAATCTTCGCAGCACCCGGCGTCGCGCTCGCACCGCCTCGGGGAAGTCCGGCAGCATCAGCCGCAGGGTGTGCGCCCACTCCAGGGCGGTGAGTCCCTTGAAGTCCGCCGGGCCGACAAGCATGGTCGTCATGAACGAGATCGTCGGCAGGCGGAGGCTCGCGGCGGTGACCCGTCCCCACAGGGCGTTGGAGTCGTACACCACCGCGTCCGGGCGTTCGCGCGCGAACTCCTCCCGCAGGAACGGCACCAGCGACAGGGTTGCCGCCAGCACCCTTGCGACCACCCGGACGGAGCTACCGGACTGGGTGGCGGCCGCGATGTCGCGGGAGCTGATCGCCCCGTCCGGATAGGCACGGAACTTCGCACCTGCGCGCTCCACCGGCTCGGCGAACTCACCGGTGGCGTAGTAGGTGACGCCGACTCCCCGGCCGACGAGTTCGCGGACCAACGGCAGGCTCGGGTTGACATGCCCGGAGGCAGGCATCCCGGTCATCGTGATGCGGCTCATCGGTCTTCCCATTGCTCACCTCGCGACGTCGCCGACTTCTGGTCGCCCTGCTTCCGCGCACGAAGCGCGAACCCACGCCGGCCGCACACCACTCGTGCACCGGAACTACCCGAACAATTCTCGAAGTCTCGTAACGAGTAGGCCTGGCTCCTCAGGGGGAGGAAGTAGTCCCCGCGAGGGAGATCAGGCGAATCGGCGCAGGTCAGCGTAGCCGCTCCGGGAGCGGGACCGGTCGCCGCACATCGTTCTCAGGTGTGCTGGGAGGGGTTGTCCCAGTAGTACGCCTCCGGGTCGTAGACCGCGGGCGTCGGATGGGACCAGGTGTTGGCGAGGCCGCCGTAGGCGAGCTCGTCCTGGCTGGGCACGTTGCGAAGGTCCTGGTGCACGACCAGCGGGGTCGGGAAATTGGCCACCGAGCACTGGAAGAACGGCCCCTCCTCCACGTGGATCCTGATCATGTCCCACACGGTCCTGGTCCGCTTCAGGGCCTCGGGCTCCGCCAGCGCCTTCGCCAGCCCCTGCCACAGCCGGTCGACCGGGCTGCCCTTGTCCGGTGCGAGGCGTGGAGGCGTGCGCTTCCACGGACTGACGTCGGCCTCGGAGCGCTCAGCCGGCGTACCCCGCACCTTCCACCACTGGGCCTGCAACGGTGCCCACACGGTGGGTTCGGTCGAGCAGAACCAGTAGTACAGAACGAGATGGTCGTGCAGGGTGGTGAGTCCCCAGCCGCCCTGCGACATCAGCTCGCCGCGCTCCCACTGCTCTCCGAACACCGTCGGCGGCCGCGGGTCGAGCTTGACCGCGACACCGATCTTCTCCCAGTCGCGCTTGAGCATCTGGTTGTAGGTGACGCTCTCCTCGGTGCTGTCGGCGGAGTAGCTGACGACCACGGACAGCTTCTCGCCGTTGGGCAGGTTGCGCAGCCCGTCACCGTCGGAGTCGACCACGCCGAGCTTGTCCAGCATCCGCTTGGCTTTCTCCGGGTCGTAGGCGGCGTAACTGTCCTTCCAGGCCCTGTACATCTTCGGCCCGTCCGGTGCGGTGTGGTACTCGATCGCCCCCGGACTGTGCGTTCCGGTCGTGATCTGCCCGGTGTTGAAGTACAACGTCTTGCGTACGTCCTCGCGGTTGTGTGCGTACGACAGCGCCTGCCGGAACTCCGGTGTGCGGATCAGCTTCCGCATCGCCTCGTTCTCGTAGTCGTGGTTGAAGAAGAACGCCGGTGTGCCGCCGGTTCCGGTGTTCCACAGCAGGACGCGCGTCTTGCTCTTCGCCGCCGCGCGCTTCAGCCCGCTCACGTCAGCCAGGCCGAGCGGCACCGAGGCGCCCCACGAGCCGGCGTAGTCCGCCTGACCGTTCTGCACCTGGAGCTTGCCGACCTGCGGGTCCTGGAACAACGGCATGCTGAGCACGTCGATATAGGGAAGCTGGTTGCCCTCGGTGTCGACACACCAGTAGTAGGGATTGCGTTCCCAGGTGACACGTATGCCTTCCCGGTAGGAACGCAGCTTCCATCCGGTCAGGGTCGGGCAGTCGGGGTTCTGCGCGTAGTTCATCCTCTCCGCGTGCTGGTTCGCCCAGTCCTCGCTCACCTCGGAGTTGTAGGTGGCGTGGAACTGCTTGAGATAGTTCTTGGGCTGAAACCACACGTCCCACTGAACGTAGCGTGCCAGCTGGAAGATGACCACCGGGCTTGGTGCGTCGAAGTCCATGACCAGTGTGTACGCGTCCGGCGCCGACAGCCGCATCGGCGTCCCCTTGCTGGAACGCCCGCTGTCCGGCGCGGCGGCCGGGTAGTCGTCGTTCAGGACGAGGTCCTTCCACCAGTACATCGCGTCGGCGGAGGTCAGCGGGGCACCGTCGGACCAGCGCACGCCCTTGCGCAGGTGAAGGGTCCACTGCGACGCGTCGTCGTTGGACTCCCACGACTCCACCAGGCCGGGTCCGAGGTCCTGGGAGTCGTTGAGCCACCGCAACGGTGCGTGCCCGTACATCAGGGTGGTCGGCGAGAACGTCGTGGACGCCGAGGCCGGCATCCGCAGCGTTCCGCCGTACCTGCCGGTCCGCAGCCAGCGGTGCGGAACGACGTACGGCCGTTCCGGAAGGCGTTTTCCAACCGGTGGCAGGTGACCGGCCTTCACCCGCTTCGTGAGCGCCGGCGCCTCGTGCAGCTGCTTGGGCGCTGCCAGCGGCTTCGCCGGAGAGCCCTTGCGGTTGGCGGATCTCGGGCTCCCCGACGGCTTCCCGCCGTCGTTCGTCGAGGACTCGGAGCAGGCGGCGATCGTCGTGGTCACCGCCGCAAGTGCGGACCCGATCAGGAGCCGACGTCTGCTGATATTTCCGCTGTGCCCATCGGGTGCGTCCACGGTCGGCCCTTCGCTCGACAGGAACGCAACGTAGTTGGGCGAGTCGCATACCGTCAACGACATCGACGCGAGCCTGCGGGCCGCTGGCAGCATCCGGCCACGCGTGTTCTCGCCGGAAAGCCGCTCTCACGACACCGCCCGTAGGATCGCTTTCGGAGAAGAGGTGATCGCGTGTCCGACCGGCCGAACATCGTGTTGATCGTGGGTGAGGACATCGGCCGGATCGCCGGCTGCTACGGCGACGACTACGTGCGTACGCCCCACCTCGATCGGCTGGCGGCGCGCGGCTGTCGTTACGACGAGGCGTACTCCACCTATCCGGTGTGCGCACCGTCGCGGTCGACGATGGTGACCGGTCAGTACCCGATGAAGATCGGCACTCACGCGATGCGGTCCACGCTGGTGCACCCGCCACGGTTGTTCACCCACGAGTTGCGCGACGCCGGCTACCACGTGAGCTGGCCGACCAAGCTGGACTTCAACTTCGAGCCGACCGACGGCTGGCGTGACGACGACCAACCATGGGTGGACCGGTTGCGGGCCGGCGCCATGCCGGACCAGCCCTGGTTCGCCTACGTTAACCTCGCGATCACCCACGAGTCGTCCATGTGGCCGGACGCGGGCGAGTACGCCGGCCGCGAGGGGCTGGAGCACTGGGACCCGCGCAGGCCCCGCCCGGCACGGGTCACCGACCCGGCGGACGTGCCGGTTCCTTCGTACCTCCCGGACACGCCCACCGTGCGCGGTGACATCGCCCGGCACGCCGACAACATCGCCGAACTCGACCGGCAGGTCGGGCAGATCCTCGATGCGCTGGACGCCGCCGGGCAGACGGGCAACACGGTCGTTGTCTTCCTGGCCGACCACGGTCGCGGCCTGCCGCGGGAGAAGCGCTGGCCCTACAGCGCCGGCATCCACATGCCCTTGCTGATCGCCTGGCCCGGTGTCGTCGAGCCGGGCAGTGTCAGTGACCGGCTGGTGTCCTGGGTCGATCTCGCGCCGACGTTCTGCTCGATCGGGGGTGCGCCGATCCCTGCCGACTACGACGGCTCGGCCTTCCTCGGTGGCGCCGAGGTACCGCCGCGCGAGTATGTGTTCGCCGGGCGCGATCGAATGGACGAGTCGTTCGACCGGGTTCGGGTCGTACGCGATCGGTGCTACCACTACGTGCGCAACTTCTTCCCGCAGATTCCCTACTGTCAACGCAACATTTACATGGAGAACATGCCCACGATGCAGGAGCTCCGCCGGCTCAACGCGGCCGGAGAGCTTCAGGGCACCGCAGCGGTGTTCATGCCACCGCGCAAGCCCGCCGAGGAGTTGTACGACGTGCGCGCGGATCCGGAGTGCGTGCACAACCTGGCAAACGATCCCGGCCACGCCGGCGTACGCACCCGGATGGCCGCGGAGCTGGACCGCTTCCTCGCGGACATCGACGACCTGGGTGCGTATCCCGAGCGGGACCTGGTGGCGAAGGGCCTGGTCGCCGACCGGATCGAGGAGTTCCGCTCTCGGCTCGCCCCGCTGCCACCGGAGTACCAGCGGAGCTACCCACTGGCCGTCTTCGACCCCGCCGACCTGCTGTCCGGGTGAGACGAACCAAGCTCTCACAGGCCGGGCGAGAAGCGTCTCACGAACCGTTTCTGCCACGGTGTCTCGACCGCCTTCTTCATGTAGTGGCGGCGAACGTAGTCGACGGCTACGTGCGCGGGGAGGCCGTCGAGGACGGCAAGGCATGCGAGTGCGGTGCCGGTACGGCCGACGCCCCCACCGCAGGCGAACTCCACCCGTTCGGCACCGGAGCGTTCGAGGCCCTCGCGCAGCGCCTCGGCGAACGCCGACGGATCGCTCGGCAGCCAGAAGTCCGGCCACCTGACCCATCGTGACGGCCACGGCTGGGCACTTGGCTCCTTGCCGAGCAGGTAGATGCCGAAGTCGGGTGTCGGGCCCTCGGGCATGGGGTGACGAAGGCCGCGGCCCCGGACCAGCCGTCCGGAGGGAAGGGGTAGGACCTGGGGGTCTTCCGCGGGCCAGGTGGCAGGCATCCGGTCTCCGATCGCGCACGTACCGAGAGCGGGCGTTGCTTTCGGAGCCTAGCCTCTGCCACCTGGCCCCCCGGTTAGTCGAGAGTTCGCCTGAGCAGATCGAAGAACGAGTCTCCGCGGACGATCTCGAAGCGGTCGTCGAGGGAGTCCGCGAGGCTCACGATCTGGGTCGGCGTCCAGTTCCAGGCCTGGATCGCAGCCGCCACGAAACGGGGCGCATCGCCGTCCCAGTCGGCCACGTGGTCGTACAGCCCCTTGTGGTAGTCGGCGACGTCGGCGAACCGCGCGAAGTCACCGACCACCGGGATCCCACCGGGTGTGGTGATCTGGTTGCCGCGTTCCCAGCCGAGGACGATGCCGAGGGCAGGGGTGTTGTCGTGGTAGGAGGCGCCCACGCGCTCGTCGGGCGGAGCGGGCGGCCCGTCGACGATGTTGAAGCAGGAGATGACGTTCAGCCCGGTCAGGCGCATGTAGCGGCCGGTCATCGTGGTGAAGTGGTCCAGCTTGTCCGCCGGCCACAGTGAGGGGTAGGTGTAGCCCGCACCGGACGGGCCGGCGATCAGCAGGTCGTTGCCGGTCGCCGTCCGCTGGTAGTAGGCGTAGATCGCCGGGCCGACGTCGGCCAGCAGCGGGTCGATCGTCCAGTTGGTGGGAACGGCTCCACGGTCGTCGTTGTCCCAGATGTCACGCATCCGGTGCTGGCAGTACTGGATGTTGTCGCCCTCGCCGACGGTGAACGTCAGGTAGATCTTCTTCCTCAGCCTTGGCGTGGTGCGGCGCGGCGGGGTGGCGCGGATCGTCGCGCGGGCGCCGGAGAACACCGTGCCGTTCTGGTAGAAGTCGGCGGCGAGCACCTCGAGACCCTGCTCGGAGGCGATGCCGACGCCGCCGTGTTCGCCGGCCACCGCACCGTTGAACCAGCCGAGGTACGGCGTGGTGGGTTCCACCATGCCGAAGATCTCGGCCAGCAGATCGCCAGAGGCTCCCTCGGGCGGCAGCCAGGCCACCATCGCCTTCGTACCCACGATGTAGTCGCGGAGGTTGGGGAACACCTCGACGCGGGTCGGCGCCTGGTCGGTGGCGGTGACGAGGTACTGGTTCCACATGTCGACCTTCGCGGTCAGCGTGGTCGTACCCTCAGGGGGTTCGAAGTGGTAGATCCAGTACGCGCCGCCGTCGCAGAAGCGGTGCCCGTCGGTCACCGCGGACCCGTCCGCGTCGAAGATGTACGGCGTCTCCGCGTCGGTGGCGGTCTCGAAGTCGGCGATCTGCTTCCCGTCCGCGAGGACCGTCACGTGCTGCACCGACGGTCCCCACCCGTCGTTGCCGAACGCGTCCTGGAAGCGCAGATAAACACCCTCACCGCCGAGCACCGGTGACAGGTCGAGTTCGTAGACCTTGCGGTTGGAGTTGTCGCGCACCGGGTTGGTCTCGCGGGCGAGCTGGGTCCACTTCACGCCGGGCACCGCGGCCGTGCGGGTCGGCGGTACGCCGGTGAGGAGCCGGTGGGTGCACTGCGGCCACAGGTGTTCTACCTGCCAGCGATAGGTCGCCAGCGGGTCGTCGGTGAACCGGCCGCGCAGATCCTCCACGATCGGCAGGTCGTACTTCTCGGCCTGTTCGGGGCTCGCGATGACGGCGTTCTTCAGCCCGGCCATGGTGGTGGCGACGTTGATGCTGTCCGGGACGTCGCGGTCGTAGACGATGGCGCCGCTGATCTCCGACCGGTACGCCGCGACGAGGCTCATCGGGTCGTCGTGTCGTGTCGTCGGCAGGCCGAGGGTGGCGAGCCAGGCAGCGTCACTGCTGTCGTCGACGAGGAAGTAGATCCGGGGGCGTACGCGGTTGACGTTGCCCTGCAGCGTGTTGAGGAGCGCCTGGTCGTCGCCTGAGAGTTTCCGGACGTCGGCGACGTCGAGGTGCTTCGGCTGCGGGAAGGTCGGCAGCACCTGGTCGGCGGGCCATACGAGGCTGGGGTTCTTCGCCGCCTCCCTCGCGGCGAGGGCGGCCGGCGCGGGCTGCGTACTGATCGGCGCGGCGCCGGCTGCGGCCGTACCCGCCCATTGGGTGAAGGCAGCGGCGCCGGCGAGGCCGCCGGACAGCGTGAGGAAGCGACGACGAGACACCATGGCTTGGCGATTCCCTCCGTAGACGGCTCGGGCCATCGGCGACTCGGCCCCGTCGCACCGTAAAGATCACGAAGCGTGGTGTCGAGCGCACTGGCCTGACCTGGACGGCCGGTGTTCCGCACGCTCGCATGCGGACGCTGAGAAAGCTGTCATTCGCCTCCAGTGCCACCGCGACCGTGAAAACCTCCGATTGCTCTCGATCGCAGGCCAAAAAGCTGCCGTGGGATACAGCGGTTTCCGTCAGGCGTAAGGGTTATGTCAATCAGGTCGAAATGCTCCGCTGCCAGGTTCGCCAACCGCGCTCGTACGCGACACCCACGGCAGCCGATCGCAACAGGGCAGGTCTGATGCGATGAGCCCGTCGAGAGTGCTGATCGACGCGTCGAACCTTCATCACGGCGGCGGACTTCAGGTGGCGACGTCGTTTCTCAGCGAGTTGGCTGCGCTTCGCGCCGACCCCGGCGAGGTCGCCGCCCGTCCGTGGCTGAGAGATGTCGACATCGAAGTGTCCCCTGCCGTGTCGGCGAACCTGTCCGAGGCCGGCGTGGAGTTGCCGCTACGTGTGGTGCGCCCTCGCGGTCCCGCCCGCCTGTCCGGTTGGGTGCCCAGCCGCTCTCGGGCCGAGGTGTCGTTCGTCGTACTGGGGCCGGAGTACTTCGCGGCCCGCGCGCGCCGCCGGATCGTGGGGTACGCCGACGTGACGTCCGTCTACCCCCGGCCGGCAGGCGTTCCTCCACACTCACGCGGGAGCAGGATCAGGTGGGCCGCACGTGGGATCGTCTCGCGGCGACTGCTGAAGCGCGCCGATCGGGTCGTTGTGGAGACCGAGGCCTTCGCCGACGCCACGCGCAGGCGCATTCCTGCCTTGTCGGCGCCTGTCGACGTGGTGCCGAACTGTGTCAACCGGACGCTGCTCGAGCAGTGCCCGGTGCCACGCAGCACCACGGGTGTTCGAACCCGACTGCTGTATGTCGCCCGGGTCTACGCACACAAGAACCATGAACTGCTGGGCCAGGTGGGCGAGGAGCTCACCCGTCGCGGTCAGGATGTCGAGTTCGCCGTGACCCTGAGCGAAGAGGAGTGGAAGGCGCGGACCGCCAGGTTCCGGCGACACTGCGTCAACCTCGGCCCGCTGCCCGTCTCGGGGCTGGCGAAGGCGTACGCCCAAGCTGATGCCGTGGTGTTCCCCAGTCTGCTCGAGGCGTTCTCGGCCGCTCCGGTCGAGGGAGTCGCGGCCGGCAGGGTGGTGTTCGCCTCGGACCGCGACTTCGTTCGTACGACGTGCGGCGACGCGGTGGTCTACGCCGATCCCCTCGACCCCGACGACTGGGCGGACCGGATCGAGGAATGGTTGCGCAGTCCCGAGGCGGTGGAGGCGACGATCCGTGAGGCGGCGCAGGCCATGCTCGACTCCATGTCCGGCCCAGGCGAGCGGGCTCGCGAGTACGTGCGGATCATCGACGAGGAGTTCCGTCGTGCCCGTTGATCGCCTTCTCGTCGTGAGCAACCCACCCGCCTACGACAGGATCCACTGCAGGCAGGTCTTCGTCGACGCCGAACCGAACGACGCTCGTGGTCGTTCGTGCTCTCCAACGGGCCCGGGCGCGTGAAACTGACCAGTCTGACCAGGTCCCCCGCCGCCCGAGCGGTGGCCGGCACGGGCGCGGTCAACATGCTGTCGATGCTCCTCGGGATCGTGAGTGGCGTCATCACCGCCCGGGGACTCGGTCCCGAGGACCGTGGAGTGCTCATCTCACTTCTGGTGTGGTCCGCCACGGTGGGATCACTGTCACTGACCGGCATCGACGAGGCAGTGATCTTCCACGCGGGTGGTTCGTCGAGTCGTGCGTGGGCACTCAGGTCGGCGGTGGCGCGCGATGCCGCCGTACAGAGTGCTCTCGGGTGCTTGGTGCTGCTGGGGGCCGCCTGCTACATCGTGCGGCCCCACGGCGTGGCCACCTGGTTGTCGGTCGTCGCGACGACGGCAGTGGTTCCGCTGAACACGTTCACCCTCCTCAGCATCGTCCCCCTGCGTGCCGGCCAGCGTATGAAGGCGTGGAACTCGGTGCGTCTCACGCAGCCGGTTGTCTATGCCTTCGGCGCTGCGGTGCTTTGGGCAGCCGGACAGCTCACCATCCTGTCCGCGCTCGCCGCGAACCTGATCGGTGGACTTCTGCTGTCGGTGTTCCTTGTGGCGCTGGCCCGGCGCGGTGGTCGAGCTCGACTCGCGCCGGGCGAGCGGCGCGCGACGACCTACTTCGGGCGAAGACTCGTCCTCGCGACGCTGCCGCAGCGGATAGGTCCACGCCTGGACCAGTTGCTGCTCGGCCTGCTCTTCGCTCCGGCCGTCCTCGGCGTCTATTCGGTCGCGACCTCCATTGCGGCGGTCGTGCTCATGATCGGCACCAGCCTCGACCAGGTGCTCTTTCCACGGTTCAGCGCGGGGCACTTCTCCCGACCGGGCCTGGCGAACGCCGTCGTGGCCGGCATGGGTGCCGGACTCGCGGCATCCCTTGTCATAGCCGTCATGGCTCGCCCCATGATCGAGCTCCTGTACGGCCGGGACTTCCTCGGGGCGGCGGAGCCACTGACGATCCTGCTTCTCGCAGCGGTCGTACGAATCGGAGCGAACTGCCTTGGCGCGGCCCTGAAGGCGTCGGGCACGCTGCGCGCGTATGCCTGGGCGCAGATTGCCGGCGTTCTCACCCTCGCAGGCATCTTCCCCCTGGCTGTCGGCCTCGGGGGAGTCGGAGCGGCCATCGCGTCTCTGGCAGGAGCGTTGGTCACGTTCCTGGTGTCGTGGGGCGCGGCCGCGACGATCCAGAGCACCGGCCCAGCTCTCCGTGTACCCGTAGAGACGGACTACGTATGAACTTCTCGCTGTCAACAGCTCTGCTGGTCGATTCCACCGTGGTCGCCGCGTGCGCCGCGGGCTTCCTCCGGAATCGCCATCGCCGGCATTCCCATCCGGCATTCATCTACCTGATCTTCCACGTAGTGCTCTTCACCTTTCGCGGCTGGGCCATCCGTCAGGGCAGCCCCACATTCTCGGGGCTGAGCGAGGCCGAAGTCGTACGTGCGTTGCTCGCAGCGGACGTCTTCTTGTTGTCGGCCACCTTCGGATGGCTGATGCCGACACCTGCGAAGTGGAGCGAAACACCAACGTCGCCTCGCGAACTCCGACCGGCGGTCGTCACCGGCGTCGCTGTGTTCCTGATGCCGATCGGCCTGTACTTCCTGGCCACCCGCACGTACACCTCGGGCAGCGGAATGGAGAGCGTTGCGCTCTCGACGTCATACGAAATTTTCGCGGTGACCTGGCCAGGACTGCTTCTGCTGGGTCTCGTGTACGTCAAGGGGTTTCGCTGGTACCTGCTCTGTCCGCTGGCGATGTACCTGTGCTTCATGGGGCTGCAAAGCCAGGACAGGTTCCGGGTCATTCTGCCGCTGATTCTGCTCGGTCAGATCTGGCTGGATCGCAAGGGACGCAGGTGGCCGACCAAACTGATTGTCGCCGGGATGGTGGCCGTGTTCCCGGTGTTCGTCGCCATGGACGCCATCGGCGCCGCCTACCGCACGGGTTCCCTCACACCACAGGTCGTCAGTCAGGAAGTGAGCCGCGGGATCGGGGAGAGCTTCAGCGGTGGGTCGAACGATCAGCTTGGGCTGGATGCGCTGGGTGTGGTGATGGCGCAGAGCGACCGTTACGGAGTACCTCTTTACGGTGCAGGCTATGTGAACGTGCTGTTCCTGCCCATCCCGCGGCCAATGTGGCCCGACAAACCGGTGCTGAACGAGGCAGTCGTGAAGCTCTCGACGTCGGATCGCCCGCTCAGTGCACAGGGCGCCGTCCTCACCATGCCGGGCAGTCTCTACGTCGACTTCCGCTGGGTGGGGCTCACCTTGGTCGCCTTCCTCCTGGCGCGGGCCGGTCTTTGGGTGTACTGCCGTGCCTACGCCCACGGGATGGGGACGGCTTTCCACTTCGCCTACCTGCTTGTCGCGGCGTCGCTGATCCAGATCTATCGCGACAGCCTCACATCGTTGGTCACCTTCCTGTTGGTGAACAGTGCCCCCCTGGTGGTGATCCTCGTGGTGAACATGCTGCACAAGCCTCCACACCGGATCCTCGTTGCTGAGGCACAGACCAAAGGCTGAGAGAAGAGGGCGCGAACCATGAGGTGGAAAGAAGCTGTACGCCGTGCCTACAACGCCGGCCTCGCCATGGGCGAGTCCGTACTGCGTCCGGCCGCGTTGTCCGACGTGCTCTTCCTGGTCGGGTCGGGACGCAGCGGCACGACTGCCCTGATGGAAGCGTTGATCGCGGGACTGGGTGCACAACCCATCTTCGAACCGCTGCACCCCAGGATGTCGCCTGTCGCCAATCCCATCCTCCCAGTGCACGGGTATCCAAGGATCTCGCCCACTGAGGACGCCCCGGCCATGCGTGCCCTGATGAGTGGAGTGTTCGAGGGCCGGCACCTGTCGAAATGGACCACCGCGCAGACCTCTTTTCGTGGTCTGCGGCAGACCAAACGCCTGGTGGTCAAGGAGGTGCGTGCCGCCCGGATGCTCGGCTGGGTCGAGAATCAGTTTCCCGACGTCGCAGTGCGATACATGGTGCGGCACCCTGCGGCCGTGGTTTCGTCCATGCTGAAGGCCGACTGGGGTTCGTGGCCATGGGCGCATGTCGTTCCACCCGCTGCGGCAGCACTGGGCGTGGATGCCGACGACGTGGCTCCCCGCTCCAGCCCGCACAGTCGATGGTTGACCTTGTTGTGGATCGCCGACAACGCCCTCGCAACTCGTGAACTGGCCCACGAGACGCTGAGAACCACCGTGTACTACGAAGAACTCGTGACCGAACCCGAGCGGGCACTGGCGACCGCAGCCGCGGCGTACCCCCACTTCGATCTCGGCCGTGCCGTCCGGAGCCTGGACAGGCCGAGCCAGATGGCGAGTCCCGAGTACGGTCACAAGAAGCGCGACCACCGGATCCCGGCGCCGGAGAGACGAGACATGAGCAGCATGCTCCGCGATTTCGGAGTCGACATCTACGCGATGGAGGAACCCCTCCCGACGCGTCGTGCCGATCTGTGAGGAGACGCGGCGGACCCTCCGGGCAGGCGTCGGTCGATCCGGCTCACAAGCGTCGCTGCCCACCGGTCGGGGGTGAACCTTCGTGCCAGCAATGCGCTGTTGTCACCCATGCGCCGACGTTCGCCGTCCGGCAGACAGTGCATCCTGAGCATCGCCTCGCACAGGCTCTGGGCAGAGCCCGGCTCGATCAGGTAGCCGTTCCAGTGGTCCTCGACCAGAGCGGCTGCGGCACCACACGCTGGTGTGCAGATGACCGGCAGGCCCGCCGCGCAGGCTTCATGGATGACCACACCCCAGGGCTCGAACGTACTGGGCATGACGAATGCACCTGAGCCCTGGACTATGTCCGGCAGGTTCGACGGCTGGACGAAACCGAGGTGGCGCACTCCCGGCAGCTGCTCGAAGACCTTCTGCATGGGTCCCGTACCGCAAACGGTGAGATCCCAGGGATCGGGTACGAGGGAGGAGTATCTGCGGAACGCCTCCGCGAGCACCCCCACACCTTTGTAGTCATGGAGGCGACCAACGTAGAGGAATTCCCGACGTGAAGCTGAGACCTGTCCTGGACGCGCGGCAAAAGCGTGGTAGTCACCGGAAAGGCCCCCACGCCAGATGTCGTCTTCGCGGAAACCCAGCAGCCGCGCGAAGTGCGCCTGCCGTTCACCCGGCACGAGGGCGACGTCGTAGGCCGGCCCCAAGTACCACCGGCTGACGATGATGCCGGCGCGTTGTTTGGCCGTCCCCAGCCACTGGTTGTCCATGTAGAGAATCCGCAGCGCACGTGATCTTCTGGCGAGCCGCCGGTAGGCGGACGTGGACCAGCCGCACACGATCAACGCGTCCGGATCGATGTCGTCGCGGATCGCACCCACATCGAGATCGTCGGTGAACGTGTAGTAGCTGGCTTTCCCGGGACGGGCCTCCGAAGCACTGAAGGGCGCGTCGGCAGCGGATGGAAACGCCACGACGTGCAGCTCCACCTCGGGCTGCTCTGCCAGGCACTCGAGCGTGGCCTTCATGTAGCCGGTCAGCTGGTTCCACAAGACGAGTACTCGCATGTAAAGCCCTTCCCCACCGAGATCTCTGTCGCGGTGAGCGCCTTGAAGGAGCCACGGCGGACTCACGTTCTCCCGCGCCGATGTGGGCAGTCCGAACCGAAGTGCGCGGGTCCATCGCGGGCGGACGCTTACCCAGGTGACGAACTGCGGAAACACCCTGTTTGCGACATGCCGGACTTGGGAACGGGTGCAACTACGGTCTGCCATGGGTCGGCATCGCGACGGCAGGTGGATCGGCCGATGAGAAGCCGCTACAGGCCAGAGGTCGAGAATGAGAGTGAACATAGGATGTGGGTCGTCACCCACTCCCGGCTGGAAGAACTTCGACAACTCCCTCAGCCTGCGGCTCGCCAAAGTACCTTTGCTGGCGCGCCTGCTCGTGGCGACCGGCCTCACCGACAAGCACCAGAACGAGTTCGTCGAATTCTGCAAGAAGGCTCACATAGAGTATGCCGACGCGACCCGCAGAATACCGCTACCCGACGGCTCGGTCGAGGTACTGTACACATCACACATGCTCGAACACCTCGAGCCCTGGGAAGCGCGCGCGTTCCTCACAGAGGCCCGACGTGTTCTGCAGGCTGACGGAATCATTCGGATAGCGGTTCCGGACCTGGGCCTCATCGTCCAGCAGTACCTGTCCCGGTGTGATGCCGACTCCTTTGTGGAGCAGACCGTCCTGGCCTCCTCGAATCCGAGGACACTCCAGCAGAGACTTCGTTACATGGTGGCCGGCAACCGGCACCATCTGTGGATGTACGACGGCCGCTCGCTCTGCCGACTTCTTCTGGAGTGCGGCTTTGCCGACGCCCAGGTAGTCCCGGCGGGGGAGACCAGAATTCCCGGCCCCGGCAGCTTGGATCTGACGGAGAGAGCAGCGGAAAGTATCTACGTCGAGGCGCTCAACTCTTCGGCTTGGCAACACGCGGCGGCGGCAGTTCCGGCGAGGTAGCGCCGGCGGTGGCGCCTCCCGCGTTCACCCTTGCGGAAGCACCAGGCGACACCGCACTTCGTGCGCGAACCCTCAGGCGTGGGACGCCAGTACCTTCACTATGGCTGCGAACGTGGTCTCAGCGTAGGCCTGCCACGTGAAAGCCTCGGCACGCCGCCGGGCAGCGCGCCCCATGTCCGAACGCCTGACGGGATCATCGGCCAGTTGGCGAAGCCGGTCGGCGAGTACGTCCGGACGGCGCTCAGGCACCACGAACCCTTCGACCCCGTCGACGACCAGGTCGGCCGCCCCCGAGGCAGGCGTCACGATCACCGGCAGCCCGTGCCCCATCGCCTCCAGCACACTCAGGCTCATGCCCTCGAACAAGCTGGGCAACACGAACACGTCGGCTGATCGGAAATAGCCGGAAACCTGCGAGCGGGGCACGGCCGCACGGTGAACCCACCCGCGACCGTACCTCGAGAAGAGTCGCGCCTGCGCCGCCGTACCACCGACCACGGCAAGGCCGGCACTTCCCGTGCGCAGACGCGCATGCGCCTCAAGGAGATAGGAGAGGCCCTTGCTCTGCGTGATCCGGCCAACGTAGAGAATCTCGAGTCTCGCGGACACCTCCTTCGGGTCGTTCGAGTACTCCGCGAGATGCGCCCCATAGGGCACGACGACGATCTTTCCGCTCGGAACCCCGTACTCCTCCAGAGTGTGCGCGGCAAATCGAGACGGCACCAGGACGAGGTCAGCCAGTTCGAACTCCTCGTCGAAGCGGGCCAGCCGCCCATGCGGCGGAAGGTCTGACTCCATGCTCGGCGCCAGGTTCGGACAGCGCTCGATTTCCGCCTCGATCGTCGCGGTACGGAATCGCGGATGAACGCTTGGCATGTTGAGCACGCGCAGGGCCGAGCAGTCGTGCCGGAAGGCCTCGAGGGCCGCCCCGTGCGAGATGACCAGCGCGTCCGTTGGAACTCGTTCCAGCTCGCGGCCGGCTCGTCGACCCAGTTCACCGGATCGACGATCCATGAACCACTGACGGGTTCGCCCCAGCCGGCCGGGTGCGATCGTCCCGAGGACCTCCTGGACAGGAGCGAACGAGCGAGCCACGTGTGGCTCGACGCCCGGTGGCAGGCTCCGCCGGCCCAGCACGGCGCGTACTCGGCTCGGAGCGCGGACGAGATCCGGGGGCACGAATCCCGTGCCGTAGAAGGCAAGGTGCCGCCGCGCCGCGAGGTGGGACGCGAGACGAGTCAGCTCCGCCATGGCCTCGGTGACAACACCGATGCGTGGCCACTCCGATGATGCCCGGCTCATGCCGGCTGCGGGAGGGCCTGGCGGACACGACGGTCCTTCGGGTTGCGTGGCACCTTCACCACCGGACCAGATCTTCTCCTTCACAGGGATCCCGGCGCGCCGAGGGTTACCGTACACCTACCGACGGTAGCGGCGGTTGGTTTCGCACGACTGCCGTCGATGGTGTCGAGCGCCGCCGTCATCCATCCCCTGCGGCGCTGCCCGCGACGTGCTTCGCAGACGAGCCCGAGGTCAGTGCGGGCGGGATCACGACGACGGGGCAGCGCGCGTTCCGAACGCAGTACGCACTGGTGGAGCCGAGCAGGGAGTCCGGGGACGCACCCGCGCCGTGGCTGCCGATGGCCAGGCCGGCGGCGTGGGCGGCCAGCGCACACAGCGTGGGTCCGGGTCGCCCGTACACGACCGTGGAACGTACCGGGGTTCCGGACGGCTCCGCCTGGCCGAGGGCGGTGTCGAGCACCTCCTTGTGTGCCCCGGTGGCTGACGCGAGTTCCTCCCGCGGAGCCGGAAGCGTGCGGAACGCCGGCCGTGGGGCGAGCAGGCTCACCGACGTGGCCAGGACGCCTCGGTTCGTCTGTCCGGCGTACTGCAGTCCCCACGTCAATGCGTACTGCGAGCCCGCGGATCCGTCGACGCCGACGACGAGCGGCCCCTCCGAGGGCACCGGCTGCCGCAACAGCGCCGCGTGAAGGTCGTGCGCGGTCAGCATTCCCACGACCTCTTCTTCGTCGGTGACCACGACCACATCGCCGACGCTCCCGCGCAGCGCCTCCGCGGCCTCCCGGACGGTCAGATCCTTCGCCACGGTGGGCGCCGGCATCCGGGCCACGTCGGCCACCAGCACCGCCCGATCGCGACGGGACCAGTCGTACATTCTCCAGAGGAGATCGGCCTCGTGTACGACGCCGACACATCGCCCCTGCTCCATCACCGGCAGATGGGCGAACCCGGCGCCGAGCATCATCCTCCACGCGGTGTCCACGTCCGTCGCGGAGTCCACCCCGAGCACCTCGGCGCTCATCACCTCCCGTACCGGCCGGGCACCAACACTGTCAAGCCACGCTTGCGGTCCGGCCGCGGCCGTGCCCGCCTCCTCCGGCAAAGGAACATCGGGTACGACCGCGACCGGGCACGACGACAGACGAAGACAGCGACTCAGCGTCGAGGAGTCGAGTACGTCGGCTTCGGGGAGCCGCCCGAGCACCAGCAGCGCTGCGTCCTGGGACAGGGAGAGCAGAGCGTCGACATCGTTCTCGCCCTCGACGTAGATCGGCTCGACCGCGACCTCCAGTCGGTCCGCCTCCGTGACCGCCCACTGCAGCGCATGTCTGCTCGTCGACGAACGATCGAGGCCGACAAGGATCTTTCCCGTGTTCACGCGTCACCGCCCTGTCGTGAGCCCGGCTGGTGGGTGAGTCACCTCCAAGGCCACCCGACGCCGATCCGGCGGATCAGGGTCCAGCGGGCAGGTCTGTCCGGGACCTTCGCCACTGCCGGTTCGCCGTGGGTCGCATCAAGGCCGTCGCCCCCTACCGCCTGATGAAAGGGATCCCTCTTTCGCGGAGTCGTACAACCGTCACCGCCTCTCGCACGTCTTCCCAGCCAAAGTGCGGCAATCATCGAGAAAGAGAGGCTCATGGTGAGTAGTCGCATCCGTATCGCACCCGACGGGCGCGATACCGGCCGTGGTGGGCGGGTTGGCCTCCGCATTCGGGAGTACGCAGCTGCACTCCGCCCGCGCGGGGTACAGCTGCGGATGGGAAGGCGCGGCGTCCGTGGCATCGTCACCGTCGCCGCCACGGCCCTCGTCTCGACCGTCCTGCTGGCCGCTGCGCCGGGAGCTCAGGCCGCGACGACGTACACGGGCAGGACGACGGCGACCGTCAACGTCCGCAGTGCGCCGACGACGTTCGCTTCCGACGTCGGCACGATCGGCGCCGGTACGACGATCACCCTTCGCTGCAAGGTCTTCGGGCCGTCGGTGGGTGGCAACTCCTACTGGTACAAGCTCGGCACCGGCCGCTGGATCACCGCGCGCTACGTCTCCAATGTCGGCTCCGCGCCCGGGTTCTGCGGCACCGGCAGCGAGTACGCAGGACGGGCCACGGTGGCCCTGAACGTCCGCAGCGGTCCGAACACCGCCAACGCGGTGGTGTCGTCGGTCCCGGCAGGGGGAGACCTGGCACTGGTCTGCAAGGTCGACGGCCAGGCCGTCGATGGCAACCCTCGCTGGTACCAGCTCTCCGGTGACTCCGCCGCGTGGGTGGCCGCGCGGTACGTGACCAACGTCGGGACGGCCCCGCCGTACTGCTGACGACCCATCGAAACACGGTGGTGGCGGCCTGACCCCCGCCACCACCGGCGGTCACCCCAAGCCCGGTCCTTCCCGCCACGTCCGGCCGGGAAGCCGGTCGCGGATCTCACGTTCCGGCGGGCTGCGTCGTCGTACCGGTGACGAGGCCTACCGGCCACACCGAGCGGAGGGACCGACCGCGATGTCCACGCAACGTGAGCAGGACGAAGCCAGGATCAGGCAGCGGATCGACCAGATCGTCGAGGGTATCCGAGCCAAGGACCTCGATGTCCTGAGACGGATCTACGCCACCGACGTCGTGTCCTTCGACGTCGAGCCACCCCTGCAGCACGTGGGGATCGACGCGAAGCTGAAGAACTGGGCGAAGGTGTTCACGATCTTCGGCGAAGTGTCGTACGAGGTGCGCGACCTGGCCGTCACCGTGGGCGGGGACGTCGCGTTCGGGCACTGTTTCGGCCGCCTCAGCGGCGCGCTGAACAACGGCACCGCGACCAGCGGCATGTGGGTCCGGGGCACGTTCTGTTTTCGGAAGTCCGACGGCGAGTGGTTGGTCGTCCACGACCAGGCTTCGGTGCCCTTCGACGTCGCGAGCGGCAAGGGTGTGACCGACCTTGAGCCCTGACTCAGCCGAGCACTTCCAGCAGAGCCTGCCACGCCTGCTTCTCGTAGAACCGGTGACCGCCGTCGCCGATCACCAGCCGGCACTGCTGGTCCGCACCCGATGCGGCGTAGATCTTCCGTAGGTCGTCGAACGCCCTGCGTACGCCGGTCAACGGGAAGATCGCGTCGTCGCGGCCGGCGACCACGACGAGCGGCTTCGGCGCGAACAGTCCGAGGACGTCGGCCGCCTCGGCCCAGCGGAGGATGCCGGGAACGTAGTTGTCCGCGCAGTGGTAGATGCTCATGATCGAGTCCGCGAACGTGCAGAGGGCGCACGAGGGCATCGCGAACCGGACGCGGTCCAGCACCGCGGCGGCATAGATGGTCGCCGTGCCGCCGCCGGAGTTCCCCATCACCCCGAGGCAGGACAGGTCGACGTCCCCGCGTTCGGCCAGATAGTCGATGCCGCGGTCCACGTCGAACACCCGCTCACCCACCAGCGTGCGCCCCAGCAACAGGGCCTGCATCGCGGCGTCGTGGCATCCGTGCGGCGAGACGGCCGACTGGACCTGCTCGCGTCGGTAGCCGAAGCTGCGCTGCTCGATGCACAGGGCGGCGAACCCGTGCCGCATGGCGCCCAGCGCGAAGTCACGGTCACCCTCGACCTCGAACGGTGCCGACTCGTCGTCGCGTTCCCGCGCGATCGACACGTGCATCCCCGTGCTGTGTCCCTGCAGGCAGATCACTGTCGGGTAAGGCGCGGGACGGTCGTACGGCACACAGAAGTACGCCACCACGTCAGCGTGCGGCTCGGCGGCAAAGGCCACCTTCTCCACCGTGCCCAGCTCCAGCTCGCTCCGCCACAACGTGCGCACCCGCAGGGGAAGCGCCGACGGCTCCGGCATTCCCAGGAGTTCGCGCACCTTGGGCCGAAGCCGTGCCTGCCAGGCCGCCGCGTCGCCGCCGGTGAAGCGCAGCGCCGGGATCGTGTGCTGAACGAGGTACCGGTGGTTGTCCGACGGAGAAAGCCACAGCCTGCCGGACTCCTCCGTCACCTGTGCTCGGCCTTCCACGGCGTGCCTCCCACTCCGTCGTCCCTCGTCCGACGATGGTCGGGGCCGTGGTCGGAGCACAAGAGCAATCCCTGACCGGCTTGTGCCACCCGTGAAGGGCCACCTGTGAAGGGCCACCTGCGAGGGCCTCCCTGCGAAGGGCTACCGAGAAAGGATTCGACGATGCCGGAACTCCTGATCGACTTCATCACCTCACTCGACGGCTACGCCGCCGGTGACGGCTGGCCGGGCTTCTGGGGACTGGAAGGACCCGAGTACCTCTCCTGGTTGGGCGAGGCACCCGAAGGGAAGTACACGATCCTGATGGGGGCGACGACCTACCGCGTCATGTCCGGCTTCGCCGCCGACGGCGAGGAAGGCACCGACGTCCTGGCGGGCCTGCCGAAGATCGTCTTCTCCTCCACCCTGACCGAGCCACTGGCCTGGCCGAACTCGAGGCTCGTCTCCGGTGACCCGATCAAGGCCGTACGGGAGATGAAGGAGAAGGGCTCGGAGTCCCTGCGTACCATCGGCAGCCTCACGCTGTGCCGCGCGCTCCTGAGCGCCGGGCTCGTGGACCGCTTCCGGGTGGTCGTCTTCCCCGTCATCACCGGCGCCACCGGCCGCGAGCGCATCTACGACGGCTATCCCGACGTTGCTTTGGAGATGACCGACAGCCGGACCTTCGACGGCCGCATCCAGTTGCTGGAGTACGTCCCCAAGGTCCTGAGCGGACCACCCGGCGCCTAGCTCAGGCTACGGCCGGCGAGGATCGGCCAGGCGGCTGGCCAGGAACTCCCGTTCGGTTTCGTTCCTGGTCAGCGCCAGCGCCTCCCGGTGGGCCGCCTCGGCTTCCTCGTCGCGGCCCAACCGCTGGAGGAGGTCCGCCTTGATCGCCGGCAGGTACTGATAGCCGGCCAGCCGGCCGTCCTTTTCCAGTCCCTCGACTTCGGCCAATGCCTGTTCGGGTCCGCTGACCATCGCCAGTGCCACGGTGCGGTTAAGCGCCACCACAGGTGACGGCCACACCGACAGCAGTTCGTCGTACAGCGTCAGGATCTGCGGCCAGTCCGTCTGGTCGTAGGTCGGCGCCTCCGCATACAGCGAGGCGATCGCGGCCTGCAGCACATACCGGCCCGGTCGCCCACCGCGCAGGCCGTCCACGATCAGCTCGTGCGCCTCGGCCATCGCCGGCCGGTCCCACCGCGACCGGTCCTGCTCCTCCAACCGCAGCAGCCGGCCCTGGTCGTCGACCCGGGTGGCGCGCCGGGCGTCGGTGACCAGCAGCAGGGCGAGCAGGCCCCACACCTCCCGCTCGTCGGGCATCAGGTTTCGCAGCATCCGGGTCAGCCGCAACGCCTGGTCCACGAGGTCGGCACGCAGCAGCGAACCACCCGACGGCGCGGTGTGGCCGGCGGTGAAGAGCAGATGGATCACCCCGAGCACCGCGCGCAGCCGATCCGGCAACTCGGCCGCCTCGGGCACCCGGAAGGGTATGCGAGCCGCGGAGATCTTCTTCTTCGCCCGGGTCAGCCGGGCGGCCATCGTCGGCTCCGACACCAGGAACGCGCGAGCGACGTCCCCGGTCGCCACCCCGCACACCAGCCGCAGGGTGAGCGCCAGCTGCGCGTCCTGCGCCAGCGCCGGGTGGCAGCACATGAAGATCAGCCGCAGCCGCTCGTCGGGTACGACGTCCTCGGGGGCGTCCCCCGGCTCGAACGGATCGTCCATCGCCCCCGCGCCCATTGCCGCCTCGTCCACCGTCTCCTCCGGCTCCACCAGCAACGGCAGCTTCGTACGGAACACCCGCTCCCGCCGGATCGCGTCCATCGCGCGGCGCTTCGCCGTGGTGGTGAGCCAGGCCGCAGGGTTGTCCGGGACGCCGTCGCGGGCCCAGGTCTCAAGGGCCGCCGCGTACGCCTCCTGCACGCACTCCTCGGCCAGGTCCAGGTCACGTGCGACCCGCACCGTCGCGGCGAGCACCAGGGCCCAACCGCGACGGTGCGCGTCGACGACCGCCGCCTCGACGTCTGCCGGGTCGGTCATCCGGTCATGCCCCGGGCTGGTCCTTGACGAAGAGCCCGGCGACGGGCCGTACCTCGACGCCGCCGCCCTGCTGGGTGGCGGGGTTGCTCCGGGCGATCTTCAGGGCGGCGTCCAGGTCGGGCGCCTCGACCACGCAGAAGCCGGCGATGACTTCCTTGGCGTCGACGAAGGGACCGTCGGTGATGGCGTCGGCACGGACCGAGGTCGCGGTGTCCCTCGGCTGCAGCGCGGCGGCGGCGATCATCGCACCCGAGCTGATCAGCTCCTCGGCGTGCCGGTCGTGCGCCGCGAGCTCCTCGGGAGTGGCGTCCGGGCTGTGGGCCGAGTCGTCGGCGTAGATCAGGATGGCGTACTGAGCCATGGGAGGTCTCCGTTCAGCTGGTCGATTGGTCCGTACGCCTCTACGTCGGACGGCCGGACCGGAATCGACAGCGTTCCCCAGACTAGGTTGCCCGGCGTAGGTCAGCGCGGGAGCCGGCGAACCGAGAGCAGCGCGATGTCGTCGCGTACGTGGTCGCTGCCCACCAGCTGGTTCATGACGCAGGCGCAGACGGCCTCGGCCCGGTCGGGGCTGGCGGCGCTGACGGTCTCCCGAAGCAGGTCGATGCGCTCGTCGATCGAGGCGTCCCGGCGTTCGACCAGTCCGTCGGTGTAGAGGCACAGGACCGAGCCGGGCTCGAAGGTGATCCGGTTGCTGTGACGTACCTGGTCCGGGGCGGCCCCGATGGCCAGGTCCGTTCGGAGGTCCAGGACGGACGCCCGGGCGTTCACGCCGGCCATGATCGGCGGCAGATGCCCGGCCACGGAGATCGACATCACGTCCAGCGACGGTTCGACGACCGCGCAGACGACGGTGGCCAGGGTGTCCGGCCCGAAATGGTGGACGTTACGGTCCAGCTTGGCCAGGAGGAGGGCCGGATCCTCCGTGTCGAGACTGTACGCACGAACGTCGTTGCGTAGCCGGCCCATCACCATGGCAGCGTCCAGGCCGCGTCCGATCACGTCGCCGACCACCAGGCACAGGGCGCCGGAAGGAAGGTGGAAGACGTCGTACCAGTCGCCACCGACTTCTCCATCGCCGGTCACGTAGCGAGCGGCGACGTCCAGCCCCGGCAGCGTCGGCAGCTGGTAGGGCAGCAGGCTCCGCTGCAGGGTGACGGCCGCGGCGCGGTCGGCGTCGGAGAGCCGTGCCCGGGTGGCCAGAGCCGCCCGGCCGGCCACCAACTGCAGCAGCCTCACGTCCTCCGGGGTGAACCGCCGGGGAGTGAGCGTTCCGACATGCAGGACGCCGACGACGGAGCCCCCGGTCACCATGGGCACGCCCAGCAGTGAGCGAATCCCCTTACGCCACAGCAGCGGGTTCCACACGCTGCTGCTGTCGACGTGCTCGAGGATGATCGGCTCGCGTTCGGCCGCGATCCGGCCGGCGAATCCACTGCGCATCGGGATGCGGACGCCCTGACGTACCTCCTCCTCGATCCCCTTCGCCGCCGTCGCCACCAGCGACTGGGACGAATGGTCGAGCAGAAGGACAGCCGCCGTGTCCACCCTGAGCAGCTCGCGGACGCGCTCGAGCAGTTCGTCCAACAGGTCGTCGACGCTGAGCTGGGCAAGGGCCTCGTCTGTGACCGCGGCGACACCATGAGTCCCGTGGTCGCCGAACGGGTCCGTCAGTTCCGACCTCACTCCCGGGACACTAGCCGCCCCGGGAGTTAAAGGCGCGCGGGCGCTGAGCGACGTCAGCTGAGGAACGTTGCCAACAGTGGATGGCGCAAACGGGCCTGTACGCCGTGCCATCCCGCCGCGACCTCGGGCTTGCTCGCCAGCTCGTCCGGATCCGGATGAAAGCCGAAGTCCAGGTAGACCTTGAGCGCCCACGTACGCCCCGTCGACGTCCCCAGCACGGCGCTGGGATGACTGTCCGCGAGCCGCCGCATCGCCCGCGTCATCATCGGCTTGGTGAGGCCGCGTCGCTGGTGGTCGGGGTGCACCACGACCCAGTGGATACGCCCGCGTTCGTCGGGGTTGTGACGATCGTGCTCCCACCACGCGGTGATGCTCCCGGCGGGCTCGCCCCCGAGCGTCTCCACGAAGAAC